>NZ_PGET01000001.1:2737500-3075000 GCF_002797975.1 [Clostridium] celerecrescens 18A
TTCCCATGCAGCCCTGGGAACAACCTTATGATCCTCAGACAGCATTAAAACATGGAACTATTTTTCCATCCCTCAATCTTCCTTTTTATGTAACGGGAGGTGAACAGTAATGGCAGATCAAAAAGCTCTTTTAAAGCAGATCACAGAAGTAAGCTTTACTGTTAATGATTTAACATTGTATCTGGATACTCATCCAGTGGATGAAAATGCATTAACAGCCTTTAAACAGGCCATGGAACAAAGAAAACAGCTTTTAAAAACCTATGCGGAAAACTTTGAACCTCTTACCATAAACTGTGTCTGCCCTGATACCAACAACAAAACAGAAACTAATACAAAATATGCGGGTCAAAAGCATTTTACCTGGGTAGACGGCCCATTGCCTTGGGAAGGAGGTAACTTATAATGTGGAATTATGAAAAAAGATTGCAGTTCCCTGTAAACATCAAAGAAACATGCCCGAAAACAGCATCTCTCATCATCAGCCAGTTTGGCGGACCTGATGGAGAGTTGGCAGCTTCCATGCGTTATCTTTCCCAAAGATATTCCATGCCATGTAAGGAGGTCGGAGGGCTTTTAACAGATATTGGTACGGAAGAGCTTGGGCATCTGGAGATGATCTGCTCTATCATTTATCAGCTGACGAAAAATCTGACTGTAGAACAGGCTAAGACTGCAGGGTTTGATGCTTACTATATTGACCATACAACAGCCCTCTGGCCCACCGCTGCGGCCGGAGTACCTTTTAATGCCTGTGAATTTCAGTCCAAGGGAGATGCTATAACCGACTTGATCGAAGACCTGGCAGCCGAGCAAAAAGCAAGGACAACCTATGACAACCTTATCAGGATCATACCGAATCCTGATGTAAGAGAACCGTTAAAATTCCTTCGGGAAAGGGAAGTCGTGCATTTCCAGCGGTTTGGTGAAGCTCTTGAAAATATTAAATCCACATTAAATCCTAAAAACTTTTATTATTATAACCCGGAATTTGACAAACAATTTGTTAAATCCTCAATGCAATAAGAAAAAAATGCTGGAACAGGCGTTCTTCCTGTCCCAGCATTTTTTATTTATTTTTAATTTCAGCGATATCAATCAGAGTCAGTTCTTTGGCTTTATTCTCCATACTGGTCACTAAGGCCGCTGCCGTATCTAAGGAAGTTAAAACTGTTACACCGGTCTCAATGGCATTTCTTCGGATTACAAATCCGTCCCTGCTTCTGTCCGCTCCCTGAGTCGGCGTATCAATGACCAGATCGATCTCATGGCCCAGGATTAAGTCCAGAAGGTTTGGTGATTCCTGCTCCAGCTTGCGAACCATAAGAGCTTTTATCCCATGACTGTTAAGCACTCTGGCCGTTCCTGATGTGGAAAATATCTTATATCCCTGCGCCTGGAACCTTCTGGCAATGTCAATGATCTCTTCCTTATCGGAATCCTTCACGGTTATGATCATGTTTTTATGCCTTGGAAGCTTGATTCCTGCTCCTGCAAACGCCTTGTAAAGAGCCTCATTAAAGGTCTTTGCAATCCCTAAACACTCTCCGGTGGATTTCATCTCCGGTCCAAGGCTTACATCGGCACCCCGAATCTTTTCAAAGGAGAATACCGGCATTTTTACGGCGATATAATCTGCTTCCGGCGAAAGCCCGGGTTCATATCCCAGTTCCCTGATGGAATGCCCGCAGATGACCTGGGTCGCCAAGGGGACAATGGGAATTCCGGTCACCTTGCTGATATAAGGCACGGTACGGGAAGACCGGGGATTTACCTCAATGACATATACCTCCTCCCCGCTTACAATGAACTGAATGTTGATCATTCCCTTAACGTGCAGGGCTTTAGAAAGCCTTCTTGTATATTCCACCAGCTTTTCCTTTACTGTTTCACTTATGCTCTGAGCCGGATATATGGAAATGCTGTCGCCGGAGTGCACGCCGGCTCTTTCTATATGCTCCATGATTCCAGGAATGAGAATATTCTCACCGTCGCAAACCGCATCCACTTCGATTTCCTTGCCTGGGATATATTTATCTACCAGAATAGGGTGATCCTGTGCGATCTGGTTGATGATCCCGATAAATTCATCAATATCCTGGTCAGAGATGGCAATCTGCATACCCTGGCCGCCCAGCACATAGGAAGGCCTTACCAACACCGGATATCCAAGCTCTCCTGCTGCCCTCTTGGCTTCTTCCGCCGTGAATACCGTCTGGCCCGCAGGTCTTGGAATCCCGCAATCCTCCAAAATCTTATCAAACAGCTCCCGGTCCTCTGCTGCATCCACATCCTCTGCAGATGTTCCCAGAATGGGGATTCCCATTTTAATCAGGGCCTCCGTCAGCTTAATGGCTGTCTGGCCGCCGAACTGGACCACCGCTCCGTCAGGCTTTTCCATGTCAACGATGCTCTCCACATCCTCCGGAGTAAGGGGTTCAAAATACAGCTTATCTGCAATATCAAAATCAGTGCTCACGGTCTCCGGATTATTATTGACTATGATCGTCTCATAGCCTTCCCTTCGGAAGCTCCATGTGCAGTGAACCGAACAGAAGTCAAACTCAATTCCCTGGCCGATGCGGATGGGACCGGAGCCAAGAACCAGCACCTTCTTTTTTCCTGTTGTTTTTACCGCCTCATTCTCACTTCCAAAGCAGGAGTAATAGTAAGGAGTTTCAGCTGCAAATTCAGCGGCGCAGGTATCCACCATCTTAAACGCGGCTGTAATGCCGTTATCTTTTCTCATACGGCGGATTTCTTCCAAAGGAGTCCCTGCCAGTCTGGAAATGACTGAATCCGGAAACTCAATCCGCTTTGCTTCCTTTAGCAGCTCCAGAGTAAGAGGCCCATTCTTAAGGGCTTCTTCCATTTCCACAAGAATTGCCAGCTTATCAATGAACCACACATCAACTTTTGTAATATCATGGATCTGCTCATAGGAAAAGCCTCTTCTTAACGCTTCGGCAATGACCCAGATCCTACGGTCATCCACAAGGTAAAGAGTCTCCGTCAGTTCTTCATCTGTAAGCCCAGTAAAATCATAGGACATCAGGCTGTCCACATGCTGTTCCAGTGAACGGATCGCCTTCATAAGGCCGCCCTCAAAGTTGGTGCAAATGCTCATGACCTCACCGGTTGCCTTCATCTGGGTTCCCAGGTTCCTCTTGGCGCTTAAGAATTTATCAAAAGGAAGGCGGGGCATCTTAACCACACAGTAATCCAACATCGGCTCAAAGCTGGCGTAGGTTTTCTTTGTCACCGCATTCTGTATCTCATCCAGGGTATAACCCATTGCGATCTTGGCCGCAACTTTTGCAATGGGATAACCGGTTGCCTTGGAGGCCAGAGCCGAGGAACGGCTGACCCTGGGATTTACCTCGATCACGCAATACTCAAAGCTTTCCGGGTGAAGGGCATACTGCACGTTGCAGCCTCCTGTGATTCCCAGCTCGCTGATGATCTTTAAGGCAGAGGTGCGTAACATCTGGTATTCCTTATCCCCCAGGGTCTGGGAAGGGGCCACCACAATGCTGTCTCCTGTATGAACGCCCACCGGATCGATGTTTTCCATATTACATACGGTGATCACATTGCCGGCACCGTCACGCATCACCTCGTATTCGATCTCCTTCCAGCCTGCGATGCAGCGTTCCACAAGAACCTGTCCCACGCGGGATAATCGGAGTCCATTCTCTAAAATCTCCCGGCACTGCTCTGGATTATCAGCAATTCCTCCTCCGGAGCCTCCCAGGGTATAGGCAGGACGAAGCACTACAGGATATCCGATCCTTTCAGCCACCTTAAGGCCGTCCTCCACATGTTCTACGATATCAGATGGCGCCACCGGTTCGCCGATTTTTTCCATGGTCTCTTTAAACAGCTCCCGGTCCTCCGCCTTCTTAATGGTAAGAGCCGTAGTTCCGATCAGACGCACCTTATGTTCTTTTAAAAAACCCTTATCTTCCAGCTCCATGGCAAGGTTTAAGCCGGCCTGTCCACCAAGAGTGGGAAGGACGCTGTCCGGCTTTTCTTTTAAGATGAGCTGTTCCACCACCTCTACGGTCAGGGGCTCAATGTAAACTTTATCCGCAATATCCTTATCCGTCATGATGGTTGCCGGGTTAGAGTTTAGCAGGACTACTTCGACCCCTTCTTCTTTCAGGGAACGGCAGGCCTGGGTTCCGGCATAATCAAACTCAGCTGCCTGGCCGATGATAATAGGCCCGGAGCCAAGAACGAGCACTTTTTTAATATCCTGATTCTTCGGCATTATTTTCCCACCTCCATCATTTTAATAAACCGGTCGAATAAGTAGCTGGAATCCTGGGGACCCGGACAGGCCTCCGGGTGGTACTGCACGGTAAATATGTTTTTGTTCGTATATTTCAGTCCCTCATTGGTCCCGTCATTAACATTGACAAAGGCAGGAACTGCCACTGATGGATCAATGGTATCCACATCGACTACATAGCCGTGATTCTGAGAGGAGATATACACCCGTCCGGTTTCTAAATCCTTTACTGGATGATTGCCGCCCCTGTGGCCGTATTTCAGCTTATGGGTATCCGCACCTGTGGCAAGGGCCATAAGCTGATGTCCCAGGCAGATGGCAAAAATCGGCACATTGGATTCGTATAATTTCTTAATTTCTTCAATAATCTCCACACATTCCTTAGGATCCCCAGGCCCGTTGGACAACATGATTCCGTCAGGGCGGCCGGAAAGGATCTCTTCTGCTTTCGCCGCTGCAGGGTAAACGATTACCTCACAACCTCTCTCCTGTAGGGAGCGGGCAATATTTTTCTTAGCTCCAAGGTCCAGAAGGGCTACCTTTTTCCCTTCGCCGGGAAGAACATATTTCTCCCTGCAGGTAGCTTTCTCCACCACACCAGTCACAGAATATGTTTTCATACGCAAAATGACTTCGTCAAGATCAAAACTTTCATTCGTAGTGATCATGCCGTTCATGGTTCCTTTTTCTCTTAGAATTTTTGTAAGGGCTCTCGTATCGATACCACTGATACCTGGAATGTTGTGTTCATTTAAGAAATGCTGAAGGGTATCCCCGCTTCTAAAGTTGCTGGGAATTCTAGATAATTCTCTGACAATGTAGCCATCCGGCCAAGGTTTTAATGATTCCATGTCTTCATGACAAATACCATAATTACCAATCAGGGGATAAGTCATAACAACCGCCTGCCCCGCATAGGAGGGGTCGGTTAGGACTTCTAAATAACCTGTCATGGAAGTATTGAATACGATCTCACTGATTACTTCCCGGGTTGAACCGATGCTCGATCCTGTAAACACAGTACCGTCTTCCAGTATTAAAAAAGCTTTCATACGCAAAGTCCTGTCCTTTCTTAATGCTATGGTTGTTGAGCCTTTCTGAATGTTACCGTTCAATCATCCATTCCTCATTTGGCGTGCAGAATATATTCCAGAAGGCAAATATGTATGCCGCCAAATGTGCAAGTCTGAACAGTAATGCCCAAATTGAATAGATTATACATGATACCGCGACATTTTTCAACTGTTTTCTTCTTATAAATTTTTCTTATATTTTCTTATAAATACTGCATATTTAATTATTCTTGCTTAAAACCTTGCATAATAATACAAAGTACATGGTTAATCTTTCAAAAGTATACTTTCAGGACAATCCGCACAGACTAAGGCTGAGGTGATAAATCATGATTGATAACAGCGAACTGCCCATTGGCTTTACCATGGAGTTAGCGCAGCACTCGGATATTCTGACCCGGTTTGCCGGTCTTTCGGAAAAAGAGAGAGACAGGATCGTAGACGGAGCCAGAAACGTTGATAGCCGGGATGAAATGCGAAACTATGTGGAGTCCATGTTTCAAGAAACAAAATCATCCTTTTTCTAAAAGCTTCCCGCAGGATTAAAATTTATCTTAACCTGCGGGTGCTTTTGTAATTATTCCTTTTACCCCTTAATATATTTAATAATAATCAATTCATTAAGGGGCATTCTATGAAAAAATACATAACAGCCGTAGCCCAGGAAACCAATGCTAACGGCGACCAGGAAGCCACATATACCGGTATTCTTCAGGTAAACGTAGTTTCCCAGGAAAACAACTTTCCCGTCCGGGATGCGGAGGTTTCCATCGCCTACAAAGGAGATCCTGAAAGTACAGTGGAACAGCTTACCACCAATTCTTCCGGCCAGACGGAACAGGTCAGCCTGGCGGCTCCTCCCCTTGACTTAAGCTTATCTCCCGGCCTTGCCCAACCTTACTCGGAATACGTCGTTAATATCCGGGCCCAGGGATTTGAGCCCGTCGCCATCTCCGGCACGGAAATCCTTCCGGACACCACAGCCATACAACCGGTACGCATGATTCCGATCCAGGATGCAGTATCTCCGGACGTTCCTATTGTTATTCCGGACCACACCTTATATGGAGAATATCCCCCGAAAATTGCGGAATCTGAAGTAAAAACAGTGGCAGAGACCGGAGAAATCGTTTTAAGCCGTGTGGTAATCCCCCAGACAATCGTAGTCCACGACGGAGTCCCCACCGATCCGACGGCTACCAATTATTACGTCCCATACCTTGACTATATTAAAAACGTGGCTTCCAGCGAAATCTATGCAACCTGGCCCCGGTCTACGATTACCGCCAATGTCCTTGCTATCATGAGCTTTACTTTAAACCGGGTATATACGGAATGGTATAGGAACCAGGGGTATGATTTCACCATTACATCTTCCACAGCCTTTGACCATAAATGGATCCATGGACGAAATATTTATGAAAGCATTTCACAGGTCGTTGACGAAATCTTTAACAATTACTTATCCCGCCCCGGCATCAGGCAGCCCATACTTACTCAGTACTGTGACGGCAACAGAGTCCAATGCCCTAACTGGATGACTCAGTGGGGGAGTTTAAGGCTTGGAGAACAAGGCTACACCGCTATTGAAATATTGCGGCACTATTATGGAAGCAATATGTATATCAACACCGCCGAACAGGTATCCGGAATCCCCTCCTCCTTCCCTGGTTACAACTTAACCATCGGCGCCAGCGGAGATAAGGTCCGCCAGGTCCAGGAGCAGCTTGATACAATCGCTTCCGTCTATACTGCGATCCCACGTATCACGGCCGACGGAATCTATGGCCAGGCAACCGCAAACGCCGTCCGGCAGTTCCAGTCCATCTTCGGGCTTCCGGTAACCGGTATCATCGACTTTGCAACATGGTACAGAATCTCTCACATTTATGTAGGAATTACCCGAATTGCAGAATACTCTTAAAAACCAGGTCATAGAGCCCTAAGATATATCCGCACTTTTATCAGGCAAGCATATAAAAAAGGAGGAAGCCATTCCTCCTTTTTCTATTCTCTCTATCCTTCGCCCCCCAGCATCTCAGCTGCCACATATCCCAGTAACGCAAGAGCGATTCCTCCAAGCAGCTCATACAGCTTCACCATTTCCCACGGCATATCCCATAAGATAACAAATGGAGAGGAAAACACCAGGCCTATGATAACCCGGTACATCTGACGTTTATGGCGGGTAAGAAGACGTTCCACCACTTTTGCAAATAGAAAAACACCTATCAAAAGACCTGCTGCGTAAGGTGCAAGCACTCTTCCATTGAACAAAAGGCTTTGGACATCAAAGGATGAGAGAGCTCTTATGCAGGCATTGTTTGTTTGCAGTATAGGTTCATAAAAACCCAGCATCATCATAATCATGGAGCCGCTCACTCCCGGAACCACCATGGTGGCCGCAGCAACCAGGCCCACCAGAAACAGCGTAAATACCCAGAACTTTTCGGAAGAAAGATAAGCCGCACCGGAAGCCATATTCATTCCCTCCCCGCTGCTGCTGGAGGTAATGGTTGATTCAGCGATAAAGGTAATGAGAATGACCACGCCGCAGGTAAGGGCAGCCGTTACTATCCCTTTCCTTATGTCTGCCCGGTCTTTTGAAAATGATTTTTGAAACAAGGTAGGGAGCCCGCCCCCAATCAATCCCAAAAATGCCATTTTGGTCTGGAGCGGATATGTATGGAAAAGATATTCAAATGCCAGAGACAGAAAAACAATGCCGGCCATCGCTCCCACCCCATAGGGAAGGAGAATCCGCAGACTTTTTAAAGGCTCCCGAAACAGCTGCGTTACCGCATGAATGATCTTATCATACACTCCCATGGTAATTGCTAACATTCCCCCGCTGATTCCGGGAAGTATGTTCGCCACACCAATGATAACACCTTTTAGAAGTTCACTGATATACTCCAAGCAATTCCTCCTGAATTTATAGATATGGTATATCCTATGCCTTTTTAACCGCTTCTAATACATTTTTCCCCTGGTTCCGGCCATTACCTGACAATACATGAAACGGATGACAAAAAGCCGCAAGGGCATTGCCTGCTCCCTGCGGCCAGATTTCAAAACACAGCCGGTCTTTTTACCATGAACGTATTATATCCGTTCCGCCTGAGCGTATGCTCCATGCGCACCGCATTATCAATATTGCGGAATGCCCCCACACGAACCTTATAAAGTCCATCTTCATAAACAACAAATGCCGGGAACCCCTGAGCCTTTAAAGTATTAACCTGATCTTCGGCCAAAGTGTGAACCCGGAATGCGCCTGTCTGCACCTGATAATATTCGGGGCATGTCGCTGCCTGTTCGTATACAGAATTCAGAGTGCCTTCTGCAATCCCCTGGGCAATCATCTGAAAATTCTGATCAAACAGACTATTATCCTCTTCGTTGTCAATAAATCCTGCTTCCACCAGAACCGATGGCAGTTTTGTCCGTCTGAGTACTACCAGCCCCGGACGTTCCACCGTGCCTAAGTTGGTAAATCCCGTCTTATTTAAGGCTTCACCTATGTTTCTTGCCAGCTTGCCCGACACCCCTTTATCTTCAAATACAAGAACCTCTATTCCGGAACCGGTACCTGGAACCGGCATGGCATTTCGGTGAATGGAAACGAGAAAATCAGCTTCCGCATCGTTGGCCATCACAGCCTTTTCAAGGGGCGTATTGTAGGTATC
Source organism: [Clostridium] celerecrescens 18A (assembly GCF_002797975.1). Lineage (NCBI taxonomy): Bacteria > Bacillati > Bacillota > Clostridia > Lachnospirales > Lachnospiraceae > Lacrimispora > Lacrimispora celerecrescens. Next base: position 2,746,557 of record NZ_PGET01000001.1, read on the forward strand.
GTCAGTTCTCGTATACCTGACATCCATTCCGTTGTCTGCAAGAATTCTTCCCACAGCCATCGCAAGCCTTAAGTTATCATCTTTTTCCTGCCGTCCGTCAAAGGTCGCACCTGGATCTGTGCCGCCGTGACCGGCATCTATTACTACGATCATTCTCTCAGCCAAAAGAAAAACTCCCTTCACATACTTCTATTATATAAAGTATGTAGGGGCAGCCTTCTCGGTACCATTTTTTTGTACCACATTTATTCTTTTTCTCCTATTTCCGCCATTACATCCATGTCTCTTGGCCCTACCGGAGTGGAAAATACAATCTGTGTGCTGGTCTTTCCATATTTTTGAAGCTGTCCGATAAAAATATCCAGCTCCATGGTGCTTGGAAAGGCCACCTTGACCAGCATGGAGTATTCACCTGTGACGCAGTTGCACTCCAGCACATTGGGAATGGACTCCATATCTCCATAAAACCGGATTTTATCCGCCGAAGTAACATCAAGACTTATAAATGCGGTGATATGATATCCCAGCTTCCTTGAATCCACCGCCGCATGATATCCGGTGATGATTTTATCCCGTTCCAGCTTTTCAATTCTGGCAGAAACTGCAGGAGAAGACAGAAAGGCAATTTCCGCTATATTTTTTAAGGATGCCCTGGCATTGTTTTGCAGGGTCTTCACTATTTTTTTATCGATATCGTCCATTACTTCCTCCCAAAAATAAGAAAAGCGCCAGTGCCACCAGGGCACTGAACGCTATTGTTCTTCATAAATTCATCATAACTAATCATCAAAAACTTGTCAATGTTTATTTTTTAAGGATGGCATTTCTTTCATCCGGCCAATGGCTTCTATGGTATTCTCATAGGTTCCAAATGCGGTCAGACGGAAATATCCTTCGCCGCTTGGCCCGAACCCGCTTCCAGGAGTTCCCACCACACCGGCTTCCTCAAGAAGTCTGTCAAAAAATTCCCAGGAGGTCACTCCCGCCGGTACCTTTAACCAGATGTAAGGCGCATTGACACCGCCGTAAACTTCACACCCGGCTTCCTTTAATCCTGAGTAAATGGCTTTCGCATTTCTCATGTAATAAGCCACCTGTTCCTTTAACTGGGCTTTTCCCTCAGCCGAATAAACCGCTGCCCCTGCCTTCTGAACGATGTAAGGGGCTCCGTTAAATTTGGTTCCATGGCGCCTGGCCCACAGGGAATGAAGGGAAACCCCTCCCCTTTCCAGAGCCTTGGGAATGACGGTAAATCCCAGACGAACCCCGGTAAAGCCTGCATTTTTGGAAAAAGAACGAAATTCAATGGCACAGGTCTTCGCGCCTTCAATCTCATAGATGGAATGGGGGACATCATCCTGGGCGATATAGGCTTCATAAGCTGCATCATAAAGGATCACCGCACCATTTTCATTGGCGTAATCCACCCAGACCTTTAACTGGTCCCTTGTCAGAGTCGTACCGGTCGGATTGCCCGGAACGCATAAGTAAATGAGATCCGGTGTCTCTTTTGGCAGTTCAGGTACAAAATGGTTCTCAGCCGTACAGGGCATATAAATCACATTGCTCCATTTACCAGCCTCAGCCTCATATTCTCCTGTTCTTCCTGCCATTGCATTAGAATCCAAATAAACCGGATAAACCGGGTCACAAACTGCGATTCTGCAGCTTTCATCAAAGATCTCCTGGATATTTCCACAATCACTCTTGGCCCCGTCCGAGATAAAGATCTCATCAGAGGATATCTCACAGCCTCTTACGGTGTAATCTTCCTCTGCAATGGTTTCCCTTAAAAAACCATAGCCCAGATCCGGAGCATAACCGTGAAAGGTCTCCTTATGTCCCATCTCATCCACTGCTTCATGAAGAGCATTTATAATAGCAGGCGCAATGGGCTGGGTCACATCTCCGATCCCCAGCCGGATGATCTTCTTATCGGGATTCGCCTTGGTAAAGGCATTTACCTTTTTTGCAATGGTGGAAAATAGGTAGCTTCCCGGTAATTTTAAGTAATTTTCATTGATTTTTACCATTGGTTCCTCCAGTTATCCTAAAGATTTGTTATGTCAAACTCTCCCTCAAATACTTCTACCGCCGGACCGGTCATGAACACATGGCCGCTTCCGTCCCTATCCCAGTGGATGGTCAGATTGCCTCCTTTTAATTCCACCTCAACCGTATGGGAAGTGCGGCCGCTTAAAGCAGAAGCAACCGCGCTGGCAGCGGCTCCCGTTCCGCAGGCATAAGTTTCCCCGCTGCCTCTCTCCCATACCCGCATCCGAATGTAATCACGGCTCACCACCTCAATAAATTCGGAATTCGTGCGTTCCGGAAAACGCTCATGGTTTTCAAAGACAGGCCCCATGGCCAAAAGATCCAGACCGTCAATGTCAGACATATAGTAAACGGCATGGGGATTGCCCATGGAAATGCCGATAAACTCGTAGTCCTTTCCTTCCATGCGAATCAGCTCCGGCACCTGGCTGGTGATCTCCGGTACTCCCAAGTCTACCGTAATCTGAACAGCCCTGCCATGTTCTGTTTTAACCTTTAAGTGTTTGATCCCTGCCCCGGTTTCCACATCGAATTCCGTCTTTTCCACCAGATGATGATCGTAAACATATTTCCCAACACAACGGATTCCATTGCCGCACATCTGGCTTTCCGAACCGTCGGAGTTAAACATCCGCATACGGCAGTCCGCCGTTTCTGACGGGCAAATGAGAATCAGCCCATCCGATCCGATCCCAAAATGGCGGTCGCTGACTTTTCTTGCAAGCTCCGCCGGATCTTCCACGGATTCTTCAAAACAATTAATATAAACGTAATCGTTTCCAATTCCCTGCATTTTTGTAAATTTCATCTTTCTCTCCCATAGCTATCGATTGATCAGGCTCACGATCATCTGGGCGGTTTCCACCATATTGGTTCCGCTGTCCATGCTGCATTTCTGGATGTAACGGTGTGCATCAGTTTCGGACATATGGTTTCGTTCCATCAAAAGCTCCTTTGCCTGCCTGATTATTTCTTTTTCTTCCATGCTACGCTCTTTGGGCTGGCTTTTTAATTTCTTCCGCCTTCTGGTAAGGGATTCTACCATCATTTCCAGAGTGCCTACTAAGTCCTGTACCTTTAAGGGCTGACCCAGGCAGACCACGCCCTCAGGCACTCTGCCACTCCACTGGCTCGGCGACACAAGAAGGAGCATCCCCATGCCTCCCGGAAGGCATTCATATATCTCATGAAATACCATATCAGCAAACCTGCAGCCGCATACTACGATTCCGCTGCCCAGCTCATCAGCACTGTTTACCGCCTGGGCGCCGGAGGTGCAGACCGCCGCCACCGCAAAGCCATTTCTCACAAGAATATTTTTAATATTTTTTGCATCCTCTTCTCTGGAAAATGCCACTATCACATTGGTCAAACACTCTCACCTCCAGATAACCGTATCAGAAAACAGGAATCATCAGTACTTATACAGGTATTCTTCCACTTCCCAATCCGTCACCTGTACCCGGAATAAGTGCCATTCAGTTTCCTTGGCTTCCAGGTATTTGGTGTAGATATGTTCGCCCAGCACTTCTTTCATAAAATCGTCTTTCCGGAAGGCCTCGATGGCCTCTCCAAGGGTCTCCGGCAGATGTTCAATGCCTTTTTCCAGAATTTCCTCTGGATGCATGGTAAATATATTACGGTCAACGCTCTGCGGCGGAGTCATATCTTTTTCGATCCCGTCAAGACCGGCAGCCAGACAGGCGGCCAGAGCCAGATAGGGGTTAACGGCAGTATCCGGGCAGCGAAGCTCAATCCTGGTGCCCGCCCCTCTGGAAGAAGGGATTCGGATCAGGGGACTCCTGTTTGCCTTTGCCGACCATGCAATATAAACCGGAGCATCGTATCCGGGAACCAGACGCTTGTAGGAGTTGACCAGGGGATTGGTGAGTATGGTCATACCCTTCATATGATAAAGGATTCCGGCTATAAACTGGTAAGCAGCCCTGCTTAAGCCCAGCTCATCTGTCTCATCCTCAAACATATTTCTGCCATTTAAATCAGACAGGGACATATTGATGTGCATTCCAGAGCCATTGACCCCTGCTTTGGGCTTTGGCATAAAGGTTGCGTGAAGTCCGTGGCGCTTGGCTATGGTCTTTACCGCCATCTTAAAGGTCATAATATTATCCGCAGTCACCATTCCCTCTGCATATTGAAAATCAATTTCATGCTGTCCCGGTGCAATTTCATGATGGGATGCTTCGATCATGAACCCCATCTCCTCCAACGTCAGCACCATATCCCGGCGGACATTCTCAGCTAAGTCAATGGGAGCTACGTCAAAGTAGCTTGCGGTTTCATGGGTATCTGTTGTGGGGCGTCCCTCTTCATCCATATGAAAAAGGAAGAATTCACATTCCGGACCTGCATGAAATTCATATCCCATGTCCCTGGCTTTTTTTAATACCTTTTTCAGCACAAATCTGGGATCTCCTTCAAAGGGCGTCCTGTCCGGACAATACACATCGCACATCAGTCGGGCAACCTTCCCCTGCTGGGGACGCCATGGAAGAATCTCAAAGGTATCAAGATCCGGATAAAGATACATGTCGGATTCTTCCATTCTTACAAAGCCTTCAATGGAAGAGCCATCGAACATGCAGCGGTTCTCCAAAGCCTTCCCAAGCATGCTTCTGGTAATTGCAACGTTCTTCAGCATACCGAAAATATCAGTGAACTGAAGCCGGATAAATTCCACATCTTCTTCCTCTACAATCCGGAATATATCTTCTTTGCTGTACTTGTTCATAATGCTTTCTCCCTTCTAAAAACCATAAGAAACCGTTTTCCTGTAATGGAAAAAGGGTAGGCAAATACAGTCTCACATCAATGGACCATCTTTGCACCACCCCGTCATATGTGTAAAATATAACAGCTAGAAAAAAATTTGTCAATATTTTTTATTGATTACTTTTATATGCTAAAGCCCGGATGGCATTTAATATGGCAAGCACCGAGACGCCTACGTCTCCAAATACGGCTGCCCACATAGACGCTATTCCGGCCGCCGATAATATCAGAATGAGTACTTTCACTCCAATGGCGAAAATAATATTCTGCCTTACAATTCCTGCGGTTTTTCTTGAAATCGCAATGGCGTCTATAAGCTTTGACGGTTCATCCGTCATAATCACCACATCTGCAGCTTCCACTGCCGCGTCAGAGCCGATTCCACCCATGGCGATCCCAACATCTGCACGGGCAAGGACCGGAGCGTCATTGATGCCGTCACCTACAAAGGCCAGGTTATGTCCTTCCGGTTTTCCCCGCAGCAATTCCTCTACCTTTCCTACCTTATCACCGGGAAGCAGTCCGCCGTGAACCTCATCAAGTCCCAGCTTTTCCCCAACTGCCTGACCAACTTCCGGCTTATCTCCAGTCAGCATTACCAGCTTCCTGACTCCGGCTGCTTTTAATCCTTTTAAGGCTATGGGCACATCTTTCCGGATGGTGTCAGATATGGTAATGGAACCAAGATAGCGCCCTCCATCTGCCACATAAAGGGACGTCCCTGTCACAGGCCCCTGGTCAGTGATCTCAATTCCCTTCTGCTCCATAAGCCTTGCATTGCCGATATAAAGCTCCTTTATTCTTTCTCCGTCTTTAAGCTCTGCCTTAATGCCATATCCTGCAATCTCTTCCACACAGCCGATTAATGCCTCATCTACAGACTTTCCGTAAGCCTCCTTTACTGATAAAGCGATGGGGTGGTTGGAATGAAACTCCCCATAAGCCGCCAGCCTTAAAAGCTCTTCTTTTGTACCTTCTACAGGATCCACATCTGTGACCTGGAATTTTCCTGTAGTAAGGGTTCCTGTTTTATCAAAGACAACCGTATCTAAAGAAGCCATGGCTTCCAGATAATTGCTTCCCTTCATGAGAATCCCATGCCTGGACGCTGCTCCAAGTCCTCCAAAAAAGCTAAGAGGCACGGAAATCACCAGGGCGCAGGGACAGGAGACAACAAGAAAGCTGCAGGCACGGTAAATCCAGGTCCCCCATTCTCCGCCAAAAAACAAAGGCGGAATCACTGCCAGAATAAGCGCCAGGCTCACCACAACCGGTGTATAAACTTTTGCAAATCTTGTAATAAAGTTCTCAGCTTTTGCTTTTCTAAAACTGGCATTTTCTACCAGCTCCAAAATCTTTGCTACTGTAGAGTCATCAAAAAGCTTTGTTACCTGGACTTCCAGTACACCGTTTAAATTGATGGAACCGCTTAATATGACATCGTTTTCCTTCACTTCCACCGGCATGGATTCTCCGGTCAGGGCCTTGGTATCCAGCCCTCCGGTCCCTTTTACGACGATGCCGTCAAGAGGGACTTTTTCTCCCGGCTTTATTACGATACTGTCTCCAACGGAAACTTCATAAGGGTCTACCTTTTCTTCCTTCCCATCCTTAATAAGGTTTGCATATTCCGGATTAATATCCATAAGATCGGTGATGGATTTTCTGGACTTATTTACCGCGTAGTCATTAAAAAGTTCACCTACCTGGTAAAACAGCATAACTCCTACTGCTTCTTCCAGAGCACCGATGCCGATGGCTCCGAAGGTTGCCACTGACATAAGAAAGTTTTCATCAAAAAACTGGCCGTTCATAATATTCCGTGCTGCTCTTAAAGGTATGTCATAACCTGCTGCCAGATAGGAGATCAAAAAGAATATCCAGTCCCAGGCAACCTTTCCTTCCACAAACATCCCTGCTGCAAAAAACAGGGCGCTGGCTAAAAGCCTTATTGCCATTCGTTTCTGTTTCTTTGTCATAGCTGCTCCTTTGTTCTTACCGAAGTACCTTAAATTCTGCTTCTGGTTCAATCTTGTTTGATATCTTTCTGGCTGCTTCTACGATTTCATCCGACTTACTGTCTTCTATTTCCATGGTCATCCTTTGAGTCATAAAGCTTAAAGATGCACTCTCCACACCAGCCAGTTTTTTAACCTCTTCTTCAATCTTAGCCGCACAGTTGGCGCAGCATAAGCCTTCCAGTTTAATAATCTTTTTCATAACCATTCTCTCCTTTTATGTTTTTTTATTAGCGTCTTCATTACTCATTGATATGCTCCATCCCCTGAGCCAGAATTGACTCGATGTGGCCGTCGGCCAGAGAATAAAATACGGTCTTACCTTCTCTGCGGAACTTCACCAGGCGCATCTGCTTCAACACCCGAAGCTGATGGGAAATGGCTGACTGGCCCATCTTTAAAAGATTTGCAATATCGCACACACACATCTCCGACTGGCTGAGTACATAGAGTATTTTTATTCTGGTAGCATCACCAAATACTTTGAAGAAATCCGCCAGATCAAGAAGCTCCTGATCCTGGGGCATGACCTTTAGCACCTGATTCACGACATTTTCATGAACACAGATAAAATCGCATTGGTCGATCTCACAATCCCGAATGTTCTTTTTGTTATCCTGCTCCATTTGGTACCTCCTTAATCCTAATATTATTATATGAATAATTGTTCATATGTTTATATTATCATTTTTTCAAAATTTGTCAAGAGTTTTTTCCTCCTCACTTGACAGCCTATATCGGCGGTGGTAGACTAAAGGTCCTTTTCCAATCTAATTTCACATCTGACATTCAGGAAAAGAGAATATTGATACCACGGTAGAGTCCCCGGAAAAAGTAAATTACGGATTCCGGAGAGCAGCGTTTCCATTGGTTACCCCAATGGCGCTCACCGCTTGGAAAGATATTAGGATCCTCTGACTGGTCATGACAAGCTTCTTTATAAAAAAAGAGCTGCCCGCTGCCGGAACGAACGGATTCACAAATATTACTACCAGGAGGAACTTATATGATTCAAGTGGAACACATGAACAAGACCTTTAAGGTCGCAAGAAGAAGTGCCGGCTTTTCAGAAGCAGTGAAGGCCCTTTTTCACAGAGAGATGGAACTCATTAAAGCTCTTAACGATATTTCCTTTACCATAGGCGACGGAGAAATGGTAGGCTATATCGGACCGAATGGAGCAGGTAAAAGCTCCACCATCAAAATTCTCAGCGGAATACTGACACCGGATAACGGCACCTGCATGATCAATGGCCGTATCCCATGGAAGGAACGTAAGGAACATGTAAAGGACATTGGCGTTGTATTCGGCCAGCGCAGCCAGCTTTGGTGGGATGTCCCCATACTTGATTCCTTTGAACTGCTCCGCGACATCTACGAAATCCCTACACACCAATACCAGGAAACCCTTGACGAGCTGACCGGGCTTTTATCTTTAGGCGAGCTTTTGCGCACTCCGGCCAGACAACTGTCATTGGGTCAGCGGATGCGCTGTGAAATCGCAGCGTCTCTTCTTCACAGACCTAAAATTCTGTTTCTGGATGAACCCACCATTGGTCTGGATGCAGTATCCAAGCTTGCGGTCCGGGACTTCATCCGAAAGCAGAACAAAGAACACAAGACAACAGTCCTTCTTACAACCCATGATATGCAGGACATCGATGCTCTGGCAGACAGGGTCCTCTTAATTGGAAGAGGACGGCTGCTTTTGGATGGCACCCTTTCTGATTTAAAGTCCCACCGTCCCACAGAGGAGGCTGCACTGGATGAGATCATTGCCGCCCTTTACCGGGATTACAGGATATAGGAGGAAGAAATCATGAAAAAATACTGGTCCTTTTTCCGCATCCGTTTTATCCACGGGCTTCAATACCGGGCAGCGGCCCTTTCCGGCATGGTTACCCAGTTCGTATGGGGAACCATGGAGATTCTCTTATTCCGGGCCTTTTATGAGGCTGCTCCGGAAAGCTTTCCCATGGACTTTCAGGCTCTTTCCACCTACATATGGCTTCAGCAGGCCTTTCTGGCCCTTTACATGACCTGGTTCTGGGAGTCAGAGCTTTTTAATTCCATTACCACCGGAAACGTAGCCTACGAATTATGCCGTCCGATCCGCCTTTACCATATGTGGTTTGTTAGGAGTCTGGCTGTCCGCCTTTCCAAAGCAGTTCTGCGGTGCATGCCCATCCTGCTGTTTGCCTGGCTGCTGCCGGCTCCTTACGGACTTACACTACCCGGAAGCCTCCATACATGGTTTTTTACCCTTTTGTCTATGACCCTGGGGCTTCTTTTTGTAGTCGCCTTTGGCATGGTGGTATATATGTCCGTTTTTTACACCATTTCCTCCCAGGGAATCAAACTGATTGTCACCTCCCTTTCCGAGTTTTTAAGCGGTGCGGTCATCCCTCTTCCATTCCTGCCGGACGGGATCAGGGAATTTGTAAACTTTTTGCCTTTTGCATCGGCCCAGAATGTCCCTTTCCGGATTTTCGGCGGCGACTTGAAGGGCCATGATATGTATATCAGTCTTCTTGGACAGGTATGCTGGCTGGCGGTGTTCCTGGTTATCGGACGAGTCATGGAGCGAAATGCCTTAAAGCGTGTTGTGTTCCAGGGCGGTTGAAAGGAGGAAACATGAATTCAATACAATTATATAAAAAGTATCTTATCATACACTTAAAGGGCATGATGCAGCATAAAGTTTCTTTCCTCTTAACCACCATCGGGCAGTTTTTAATTTCCTTTAACATATTTCTTGGAGTCCTCTTTATGATGGACCGGTTTAAAGAAGTAAAGGGGTTTTCTTACGGAGAGGTCCTGCTCTGTTTTTCCATTACGCTTATGGCCTTTACCATAGCAGAGACCATCTTTAGAAGCCTGGACACGTTTGAAACCATCATCGGAAACGGAGAATTTGACCGCATCCTCCTCCGGCCAAGGGGCAGCCTGTTTCTTGTCTTGTGCAGTAAGATAGAGCTGACCAGAATCGGCCGGCTTTTGCAGGCTGTCGTTATGCTTATCTACGGCCTGTATTCCAGTTCTGTCATCTGGACCCCTGTCCGCGTTATGACCGTCGTCCTTATGATCATAGGCGGGGTGGCGGTGTTCGCAGCCATTTATCTGATGTTTGCCTCCATATGTTTTTTTACCCTGGAGGGCCTGGAATTTATGAATATATTCACGGACGGAGCCAGAGAATACGGGAAATATCCCATCGGCATCTATGGGAAAACCCTTTTGACCATCTGTACTTACCTGGTTCCCTTTGCCCTGTTTCAGTATTATCCCTTTTTATATCTCACAGGTAAGACCTCTGAATCATGGTACAGCTTCCTTCCTCTGGCTGCCTGTCTCTTTTTGGTACCAGCCGGCCTTTTATGGAATTTTGGACTGTCCCATTACCAATCGACCGGTTCTTAAGCCGAAACAAAAAGACCGGGGAGCAAACGGAATCTTAAGATTCCGCCTGCTCCCCGGTCTTTCTTTATGGTTTAGTGCCCATCTTTCCCATGATGGCTGCAGCATGCATCCGGGTTATAAACCAAGCTTCCTTCCAATAAGGCTTCCGCCGCAGGATCAGCAGCACCGGTTACTCCGGGATACAACTGGATCCCAGCTTTACCTAAAGAGGTTCTTGCTCCCTCTCCGATTCCTCCGCAGATTACGGCATCAGCGCCAAGCCCTTTTAAGAAGTCTGCCAATGCACCTTGTCCGTTTCCTTCTATATCAACCACTTCTGTGGATGCTATTTTTTTCTCTTCTATCTGGTAAACCTTAAACTGCTTCGTTTTTCCAAAATGCTGGAATATTTCTCCGTTGTCATAAGTTACAGCAATCTTCATTAATATGACCTCCATCCTTAAGTTCCTTTGTTTTGCGCCCCATTTTTACTAATGACCCGGTCATATACCAAAAAAGTCACAGTCAGAGACACGGCTACGCTGATAAAATCTGAAACTGGTTCCGTATAAAATATCTTGTCGATTCCAAACCAGATTGGAATCAGTGCAGCTCCGCCTAAAAATATCACCTTACGGAACATGGAAAGGGAAATTGCGACTTTTGCGACTCCCATCCCCACAAATCCGTCAACAACTGCATACTGCAGGGCAAGAGGTATGATTCCCATGGTATAAATCTTAATTGCCCATACGGTCAGTTCCACGTAAGCCTCATTCTTCGTAAAGATGAGGACGAAATACTTAGGAACCGTATGAGCAAGGATAAACATTATAGTAGTAAAACCAAGGGCCAGACCTGAAATATGAAGGCTAGCCTTCTTAATCCGGTCAGGCCTTCCTGCACCGTAATTATAGCCTAAGATGGTCTGGGTTCCGCCGGTAATTCCCCCAAGAGGCATAGTAACCATTAACATAAAGCTCTGCACTATGGTCATGCAGGTAAGGAGCATGTCTCCCTGGCCCTCTCCGCCAAAACGCTGGATCATCATATTTAGGGATATGATCAAAATATTATCAAAAGCGATAATAAGGAATGGGCTTAGGCCAAGCACCAGAACACGCTTCATAACCTGCCAGTCGTAATTGCGAAAGGTGATCCGGATCGGGGGCTTGTTTCCAAACAGAAACCTTAGCACATAGATGCAGGAAGCCATCTGAGACAATACCGTGGCGATTGCAGCTCCCCTTACTTCCAGACCAAACGCAAACATAAAGACCGGGTCCAGAATGATATTGCATACGGCTCCCAAAAGGACCGACTTCATACCGACCTTTGCAAAGCCCTGACAAATGATGAACTGGTTCATTCCTGTAGACAAAAGGGCAAAAATAGTGCCAAGCAAGTATATGGTAATGTAATCATTGGCATAAAAAAAGGTGGCCTCACTGGCCCCAAACCACATCAAAAGCCTCCCCTTTACCATAAAGGAAAGAACGGTGATTGCTACTGATAAAATCGTTAAAAGTAAAAAACAGTTTGCAAGGATCTGGCTGGCTGCCCGATGGTTTTTCTCTCCCATACGGATACTCATTAAGGGGGAGCCGCCTACTCCTACTAAAAATGCAACAGAAGAAATCATGGTCACAATTGGGCCGCAGATTCCTACTCCTGCCAAAGCAATCTCGCCTATTCCGGCGATGTTTCCTATGTACATCCGGTCTACAATGCTGTAAAAAACACTAACAAACTGGGCCAGCATGGAGGGAATCGCCAGTCTCCATACCAGTCCTTTTATTTGATCCGTATCTAAATTATTTTCTGTCTTCACGTCAAAACTCCATTAATCCGGTCACTGAACCATGGCTCCGTCAGAGCCAAAGGTATAGGTAACTCCGTCTATATCCATAGTCGTATCATGAATCATGATACCATTGGAATCAAGATAATACCAGGTGCCTCCCACCTGGATCCAACCAGTCTGCTTTATATAATTTTTAGTATAATACTGGTTTCCGTCAATATTCTTCCAGCCTTCTGAAGGAATCAGTGCACTGTAATCCGCAAAGGAAAACTCAATGGTCACATCACCATCGATTCCCTCCACTCTTCCCTGGTCCGTACACTGCCAAATGGTACGGTTCTTATAATTGTTGATGGAACCGTATCTTGCATACCAGACATCATACGGGATCTGGTTTATATCAATGTAATTGGTAAGCCATTTGTTATTGGCATAAACCACCGGCCGGTATCCTGCGTCTGAAATGGTTTTACAGAATGCATTGATATTATCCGTAATCTGCTGCTTTGATAAATGATTGTCAAGCAGGTACTGGGATTCCACATCGTATGCAATCGGATAGGAAATCTGGTAATCCTTCACCATCCGGAGTACATACCTGGCTTCCTCTACAGCAGTCTGGGTATCAAGAGCCTGGGTATAGAAAAACACGCCGGTCTTAAGCCCGCCAGACGCTGCTCCTGCCATATTTATGGAATAATAAGGATCCATGTCATTTAGATAACCGATCCGCACCATAGCAAAGGAAATCCCATCCTGAGCCACTTTCTTCCAATCGATTCCGCCGGTTAAGCCATTCTGGCGGTTCTGGTACTTTGATACGGTAATTCCTTTTTCCAGCGCACCTGCGATGGGAATACCAGAGGCATCCACATATTGTCCGTTTTCCAGCTTCCATGCCTCCGCAGAAAATCCTTCCTTTGGCACAGCCGTGGCTTTTAAAGTCATAAGTCCGGCAACAAGACATAAGGCTATTCTTATCTTCGTATTCTTATTCATCATTTCCTCTTTCCTGTTCATGCTTTTCTGGCATACCGTATGCCCACAGGGTGATTTAATCCGGTCCCCTGCGAAACGCATTCATATCATGGATCAATGTTTTCACGCTGTTAATAATAGAATCAAAGGCTCCGAATTCATATAGATTTAAAAACAGCATACCAATGGGCACCGCTAAAATCATACCGGCAATCCCACTGATCTTAAATCCCAAATATAAAAACAGCAGCGTCATGAGGGGGTCAAGTCCCATGGTGTCCCCTACGATTTTTGGCTGTATGACCTGTCTTAATACCAGGGTCAGAACATAGATGACCACCAGGCCAACACCAAAGGGATACTCACCTGCAACAAGACGGACCAATGCCCATGGAATCAGGATGGTACCGGTTCCTAATATCGGAAGAAAGTCAAGGAGCGCTATAATAACTGCAAGAAGCAGCGCATATTTTACTCCCAATACCAGAAATCCCGCCGCCAAAACTGCAGCAATGATAAACATGATTTTAAACTGAGCTAGAAAATAACCGCTAACCAAACGCTTTGCATCTTTTTTAAGATACTGGTAATATTTCGTCCCTCCCTCCGGCATATACCGGCGAAGCACTTCCATAATCCTATCCCGGTCCACAATAAACAGATAGGATGAAAAAATCGTTACTATGGTATAAACTAAGGCTGCCGGGATGCTCTTTACCACATTTCCCGCCACCGTCACCGTAGGAGAAGCGATCTTCTGAACCATCACATTTAAATATTCGCCCATATGGGTAAAAAACTGGTTCACAGAATCTTGAATGTTCTGAGGCAAAAACTGCAAAAGCCTATCAGCCTGTAAAAGCAGCTTCTGGGTCTCGATCCAGGCTGATTCATAATATTTGGGAATATCTCTTGCAAATCCGGACGCTTCATATACCAGCTTAGAGATCAGGAAATAAAGCACCGTGATAATAAGGGCCAGCACTGCAACTACGATGAGTACAGAACTGTGTTTCCTGACAATCTTCAAATGTTTCTCCAGGAAGCGAACCAGAGGATTTGCAATGACCGCAATGATCCAGCCAATGACAAAGGGAAGGAAGAAATTTAAAATCCTCGGTCCCCATACGCAAATCAAGTATACAAATAAAATCGGTATAACAATATTGAGAATCAGTCTGCAATACTTACTAACTTTTTCCATTTTAATCACCCATTATATGATACTACCTAAAAGACTTCCTGGCAATCGAAAAAAATCTAAAGAAATTCTTTTAAAAAAGCGTACAGTGCCTCCATCTCTTCCTCTGTTCCTATGGAAATACGCAAGTGATTGTCAAGCCTTGGCTGATTAAAATACCTGACATAAATATCGTTTTCCCGGAGAGCCTTGTAGATCTCCTCTGCCCTGCGTTCTTTATGAGAGGCAAAGATGAAGTTAGCCATGGAATCCGGGAAAGTAAATCCAAGTTCCCCAAGCCTTTTCTTGGCCTGTTCCCTTGTGTATATGATCTTATCCAGGGTTTCCTTAAAATATTTATCATCTTCAAGGGCTTTTGCTCCCAAAACCAGGGAAGGAATATTCATGGTATAGGAATTGAAGGAATACTTCACATCATTTAACGCACGGATCAGATCCGGATGTCCGTAAGCACAACCGATTCTCATTCCAGCCATGGAATGGGATTTGCTGAAGGTCTGCACCACCAGGAGGTTTTCATATTTTTCAATCAGCTTTATGGCGCTTTCTCCGCCGAAATCAATGTAGGCTTCGTCCACAATCACCACTGACTCCTGGTTATGGGCTATGATATCCTCTACTTCGGAAAGGGGCATAAGAAGACCAGTGGGCGCGTTGGGATTCGGGAATATGATTCCCCCATTTTCCCTGTAATAATCTTCCTTCTGGATACAAAATTCCTCATCAAGAGCAGGTGTTTCATACGGAATCCGGAATAAATCCGCCCAAACCTTATAAAAGGAATAGCTCACATCAGGAAACAGGAGAGGTTTCCCGGAATTGAAAAAGGTCATGAAAGCTACAGCGATCACATCATCAGAACCTACACCTACGAAAATCCGGTCCTCTTCTATCTCATATGCATTTGAAAGGGCTTTAATAAGAACTGTGGCAGCCGGATCCGGATATTTGCGGAGCAGGTCACAATCCATCTGGGCCAAAGCCTGCTTAACACCGGGAGACGGCGGATAGGGATTTTCATTGGTATTTAACTTAATTAACTTCTCTCCTTTTGGCTGCTCCCCAGGTACATAAGGGGCAATTCTTCGGATGTTGGCTTCCCATGGCTTCATTATGCTTCCTCCCTTTTTCCTGTAAGACCATACTCCTCTGCTATCTTCTTAAATGCAGGCAGAGAGCGTTCAATCTGCTCATAGGATACGCAATAAGCGATCCTTACATAGCCCGGACATGCAAAGGAAGATCCAGGCACCAGAAGTACCCGGTGCTCTTTGCAGGACTGGCAGAATTCCTTATCATCAACAGGAGATTTTACAAATAGGTAAAAAGCTCCTTCCGGTTTGATGCAGTCAAACCCATATTCCTTTAAACGGTGATAGAGAAGCTCCCTGTTCCTGTTATAGGCTTCCAGATTTACCTGGCTATCCACACAGCGGACGATCACCCGCTGCATAAGGGAAGGTGCATTGACACAGCCCAGCACACGGTTGGCAACTGCAGCAGCAGCTATGACCTTAGGGGAATCCTCCACTTCATCAGGAATTACCAGATATCCGATCCGTTCCCCAGGCAGGGATAATGATTTACTATAGGAATAGCAGACAATGGTATTATGATAAAACGGTGTGACATAAGGAACCTCCACACAGTCATAAGCCAGTTCCCGGTAAGGTTCATCAGAGATCAGCACAATCTGGGTACCAAGCTCTGTCTCCTTTTTCTTAAGGATGCCTGCGATCTCCCGGAGAGTTACCGCAGAATAAACCACACCCGTAGGATTATTGGGAGTATTGATGATCACTGCCTTTGTCTTAGAAGTGATCCGACGTTCAAACTCCTTTAAATCAGGTTGAAAGCTGGACTTATCCGGTGGTATCGTCACAAGCACGCCGTCATAATTCCGGACATAAGAACCGTATTCCATAAAATACGGTGCAAACACCACCACTTCATCGCCGGGATCCAATATGGTTTTTAATATGACGTTCATGCCGCTGGCCGCTCCAACGGTCATAAGGATATTCTCCAGACGAAAACGAGTCCCAAACCGCCTGTTTAAGGACTGAGCAACTGCATCTCTCGCATCCTCAAATCCTGCATTGCTCATGTATCCATGGATGAAAGTGGTTTCCTCTTCCCTGATAATATCAAGAATGGCCTGGTTTACCGCCGGAGGAGCCGGCACATTGGGATTACCCAGGCTGAAATCATAGACATTCTCCCTGCCGTATACGGCAGCCATCTTCTTTCCTTCTTCAAACATGGCACGGATGGCGGAATTGTTTTCTACAAGGGGTCTCATCTTGTCTGCTATCATAATCTTATTCCTTTCCCTGAAGTGATTTTATCTTCTCTCTTGCGCTCATTGTATCACAAGTGCTGGAAGCGGTCTATTCCAATTTCACACTTTCTCTATCTGAAAGCTTACTGGACTGTACCAGAGCCAATCTTGCCTTATCACAGCAATTTTCAAAATTCTTCTCCTGCGCCTCGATCACGGCGAAGGCGGTATTGATCCAAAACAGAGGATCTTTCTCATTTCCCTTAAGTTCCCGGGTTAAAGCATTCGCTACCCGCTTAAGCTTATGTTCCATATCACTGCTCCGGATATTTTTGCATAGTACCATTGCTTCATATACACCATTCAGGCAGATGATATCATCTTCTCTGAAAAAGCGCTTTAAGATGTCCACGTAAGGTGCAAAAATCGGTTTTTCTGCCTTACAGCCTTTTCTGCTTATATCTTCCGGTCCCAGGATCTCAAACAAAACCAGAGCAGAGGGCTGGAAGCGGCGGCGCATCACATAAGTCTCCATCATGGAAACGGCGGCATGACGGTCAGGCAGCCTCTCAAAAGAAAGGTCTCTCCCGGAAAGCCTCAGCACATCTCCCAATATTTTCTGGGAATCCTCAAGCATCTGGCGCTGCTCCATCTGCTCAGTCGCATCCCTTACCGCCCCATAGTATAGACGGTGTTCATCCTGTTCCCTTAAAAAGAATACCCGAAGGTGCACCCACATCAGTTCCCCGCTTAGGCGGTACTGCCGGAAAATACCTTCCCCTCCCCGGATCGGGTTGCTGTATGCGTTCTCAAATATATTCAAAACCCAGTCTCTGTCATCTTTATAAGTCCGGTTTAAGAGAAACCACCTGCGGTCTTCCATATCCCCCGGATTATCGCCTGTGATGCGGTAATATTCCTGATTTACCCGGAGCACCTCGCACCGGTCCTCATACACTTCATACAGGGCGATTGCTCCAAGCATGTTATTTAACATCGCCTCACTGGTAATGTTCTCATTAAATAAGTCCTCCAGTTTCAGCTGCCCCAACTGGCGGGCCTGGATCCCCCCGTAATCCACGTGATCCTCCTGCATCAGGAGCTGCTCCGCTTCTTCCACGGGAAGCGGCTTATAATAATAATATCCCTGCCCGTAAATACAGCCGATATTTCTTAAAAAGTCTACCTGATCCTTTGTTTCGACCCCTTCCGCAATGATCTTCATCTGCATGACCCTTGCCATTCTCACAATGGTCTCTAAAATTCCCATTCCTCGGCTCTGGCTGTTCTCATTCATATCCAGGAATTTGGTGTCGATCTTAATGACATCAACATTGACATCCTTTAGCATGTTAAGTGAGGAGTAACCGCTTCCAAAATCATCCATAAACACCGGAAAGCCTGCCCTGCGCAGGTCCTCCAGTACCCTTTGCATCTTATCATCATCCTCTGCATAGGCACTTTCCGTAATCTCGATTTCCAAGTATCTTGGATCGATGTCGTATCTGTCCACCAATTCCTTGAATTTCTCCACAACATCTATGGCATAAATATCCATGCGGGACATATTGACGGAAATGGGTATCAGCTTTTTCCCGGCCTTCCCCCAGCTGTTTAACTGTCTGCATACCATCTCCCAGATATAAATATCCAGATAAGTGATAAATCCATTCTGCTCCAAAAGCGGTATAAACTTTCCGGGAGAGATCAGCCCACGTAAAGGATGCTTCCACCTTACCAGAGATTCCAGACCGATGATCTTACCTGTAAGCATATTGCACTGAGGCTGAACGTAAAATATAAACTCCTTCTTTTCCAGGGCGCTCTGAATTTCCGAGAGAAGGATCTGATCATTTTCCATCTTCTGTTTCATGCCAGGGTCATACCAGCCGATTCTCTTGGCATAATTGCCCTTTACGGAGTTCAGTGCGATCGCTGCCCTGTCGTACATCATACTGACTGAAAGGCTGCGGTCCTCGATCCGGTAGACACCAAATGCCGGAAGAAACCCTGCATTTCCTCCATATTGTCTGGCATAGTAATTGATCTCACCTTCCAGGTTTTTTAAAATGGAGATATCTTCCGGAAGGATGACGACAAAGTCGTCGCCTCCCATATACCCTGCAATGGAGCCATACAGCAGTTCCAGGGACTTCAAATATTTTCCGATCTTTATCAGGAAGCGGTCCCCTTCCTCTTCCCCATACCATTCGTTAAAAAGCTTAAAATGCTCAATGTCAATGGCCACCATAAAATATCTTGTTCCGGATTGAGCTTTTAAAAGCTGATCCGCTTTCTCAAAAAAAGGACCATATCGGAAAAGCCCTGTCATGGAATCCGTTTCTTCCCGCTTTTCCTTAAGCTTTTTCTTTTCTTCCTCTTCTTGTTTCTTTCTTATATCAACATCCTGGGCATAACTCATGATAATAGGATCCGCACATTCCCCGCACCGGAACAAAACAGCGATGACACTGGTCCAGCAATAATTTCCGCCCACCAGCAGCCTGCGGAATTCACCCTTAATGATCTTACCATTGGCATGCAGGCGGTCCAGCAGAGTATGCCCATCCCAGAATTCCAGGAACCTCTCCCTGTCTTCCGGATGAATCATAAAATCCGCCACCTCCATACACATGGCATCTAACTGTCCTTCCAGTTTTGGAATCCTGAACTTATCTTTCTGGTGAAACAGGATCCTATAGGAATTTGCCGCCAGATTCAATTCAAAAAGCTCATCATAAACAGTGTTGTCCGTCAGATGATAAAAAAGATTCTTATTCTTTTCAGCCACCGGCCGGAACATGATGAGCTTGCATCCGTCGTGTCCCGGCCAGTCAATTGTGCCAGAGGATACATCCATCCAAAGCTCTGAGGCGGAATTATATAATATCGCATGCCCGGATTTTCCCCCTGTGCCAGGACAGTCCTTACAGGGTTCCAGTCCTTTCCCAACCCCTTGATAACAGTACATACCTTCTCTAAAATCCGGATAATATGATTTAGCCGCATCATTGAGATAAATGATTCTGTAATCCTGGTTAACTATGTAAATACCGGCTTCTTCATTTTCAGCCGACATAAGATTCATAAGCCCCCGCCTCTCCTGCATCACATTATCTGCGACCATATAAATTATTGTAATATTATAGTATGAAAACGCTATTTCCGTCAACCGGTTCAGCCCCAGATCATGAAACAGGAACATGAAAGAGGCACTACGATCCTCCGTTTATCCCAGACAGGGCAGTTCCCTCCTGCTCTGAGTTTACGGTGATCGTCGTGCCTGTTTTTTTACAAATCTATTTTATTTCATTACCGGAGTGCCCGAAGCTCCTCCGTCATTTCATGAGAAAGGGTGAATCTTCCTACGTAACCGACTTCCCCTGTCATCAACACGCTGCCATCCGTTTCAATCTCCACCTCAAGCACGCCTCCCGGCATGTGCACGTACATCTTGGGATCTGTAAGCCCCATGCGGTACGCCGCTCCAGCCGCCGCGCAGCCGCTGGTTCCCGATGCAAGGGTATATCCTGCTCCCCGTTCGTAAATCTCAATTTCAATATTAGTCCTGTCCACAACCTTCAAAAGCTCCGTATTAATCTTTTCCGGGAAATAATCGGCTGTTTCTGAATGCTTTCCGATCCTGCAGGCCAGTTCCTTTGATATGTCATTCAGCCAGATGACGCAGTGAGGATTGCCTATGGTCACACAGGTAACCCGGTAAGGGATGCTACCAAACATCATGGTTTCATTCAGTACCTCCCGCCTCGGCCCTGTCACAGGAATTTCATCGCTGTAAAAGCTTAGTTTTCCCATGGATACCTTTATTTTGGTCCCGGTCTCATTTAAGTACTGGATTGTCTGCTGCCCGCTTAATGTATTGACAATAAAGCGGTTTTTCTGCACGTATCCGGCATCCTTTAAGTATTTTCCAAAGATCCGGACTCCGTTGCCGCTTAACTCTGCTTCGCTTCCATCAGGGTTTAAAATCTTAAGCTCCAGCTTATCCTGACCCAGAATTGGACCTACCAAAAGCCCGTCAGATCCTACACCAAAATTCCTGTTGCAGATCAGCCGGACACTTTCCTCTGTCAGCTCCAATTCATTTTTATTGGGATCAAAGATCAGATAATCATTGCCCAGTCCATGGTATTTTTCCAATGTGATATTCATGATAAAACTCCTTTCCCGTGTCTTGCAATATCCTCACACAATTCATAATACGAAATTCCGGCAGCCTCAGCCTCCTGCGGAAGAAGACTGAAAGGCGTCATTCCCGGCAGCGTATTGGCCTCCAGACAGTATAGACTGCCATCTTCCTCCATGATAAAATCCACCCTGGAATAATAGCCAAGCCCCAGAGCGCGGTGGACCTTTAATGCCATAAAGCCTAAGGCCTCCTCCTCTTTCTCTGCCAGCCTTGCCGGGCAGATCTCTTCTGTCTTGCCTGCCTGATACTTATTTTCATAATCATAAAACCCTGACTTTGGTATGATCTCGATTGAGGGAAGGGCCCTTTCTCCCAGGATTCCTACAGAAAATTCCCTGCCGGTAATTTTTACTTCCGCCAGTATCCGGTCTTCATAGGCAAAAGCAGAATCAAGGGCCTGTTCCCATTGTTCCTCTTTATCCACCATGGTAATACCTACGCTGGACCCGCAGCCGCATGGCTTTACCACACATGGAAATGAAAACGGTTCTAAAGTCTCTCCTCTCGTATAAAGGCGCCAATCCGGGGTTGATATGCCTGAAGCTTTCATCAGGAGTTTTGCCATAGGCTTATCCATGGCTTTTAAACACCCTTCATAACCAGTCCCGGTATAGGAAATACCATAGGCATCAAAAACGGCTTGTATCTGTCCGTTTTCTCCCGCACCTCCATGCAGGGCCAGAAATACTACATCTGCCAGCCTGCAGATATCAATGACCCGGTTTCCTATATATCCTTCTCCCTTTCGCTCTTTCCTCAAACGGTCAAGCTCCGGAACCTTTCTTCCAATTTCCCAGGAAAGGTCTGTACCATCTTTCAGGCTTTTAAAGCAGACAGCTTCTCCGTCAGCAACTCCCAGATAAGAATCCAGCAGGTAAACCTCATGTCCGCTTTTTATCAGAGCGTTTGTGATCATCGCACCTGAAGATAATGAGACTTCTCTTTCCGGGCTGTAACCGCCCGCCAACACGACTATTTTCATTCTTGTCTTCCTTCTGTTCATGCACATTTGTTTTATATATACCATTATATACAGCACTATTTATCATTTCCATCAATATAATGCTTTTTTTATTGCAAATTATGTTGTATTATAAAAGGCAGCATACAGGAGGAATAAGATTGACATGGACAACTACGAAAAGCGGGGATATTTAAACAGTGATTTCCGGCTGTTTCATCTGACTGATACAAAAAAGCAGGATTTTGAATACCATTATCATGATTTTGATAAAATCATCATATTCATCCGGGGATCCGTGACTTACCGGATAGAAGGATGTGCCTATAAGCTGAAGCCTTATGACATCATATTGGTCCGCCATAATGATATTCATAAGCCTGACATCGACCCCTCGGTGCCTTATGAAAGGATCATCGTCTATCTTTCCCCCGGCTTCTTACTTGCTTACCGGTCAGACAGCTATGATTTGAGTACCTGCTTCCAGAAATCGAAAGAGCTTCGTTCCCACGTCCTGCGGATTCATTCCATGGAAAAGAGCGACTTATACCGCATATTGGCGAATCTGGAGTATGCCTGTACCCATGACGGATATGCAAGGGATTTGTACTGTCAGGTGGTTTTTCTGGAATTCATGATCCAGTTAAACAGGGCATCTCTGGCCAACCGGGTACAATACCTGCCCCCTTCCACCGGTGACCGGCGGATTTTAAGCATTATGGACTACATCAACAATCACTTAACGGAGGAGATAACCGTAGATACAATTGCAGAGGCCTGTTATATCAGCCGCTATCACCTGATGCATGTATTTAAAGGAGAAACCGGCTACACTCTGTTTGATTATATCACGGAAAAACGTCTGACTTTGGCAAGGGACCTTTTAAGAGCAGGAATGCCGGTTACCGAAGCATGTTTTGCCAGCGGTTTTAAAAACTACTCAACGTTTTTCAGAGCCTATAAAAAACACTATCACGTTTCTCCATCAGAAGCTGTAAAAGAACGTGTAAATATATAAGTTTTTCTTAAGCTTCCTCTGCCTTTGTTGAAATGGTCAGGGCGTCATGCTATTCTAAGGATATCACATCATTCTTAGAAATATGCTGATAAAAGGAGGGGTTCCATGAGAATAAGAAAATGGGGATTTATTCCGTCTCTTCTGTTCGTTCTCTGCTTAAGTGCATGCTCAAGCAAGTCCGCAGCAACGGCCCAGAACGCCGCATCAGATTATGGAGTTGCTATGCCTGCAGAGATAAATGACTCGGTTAGCGCAGACAGCCGGTATGAAAATGAGACGGGGGAAAAGCCAGAGACATCACTGGCAAGCGAAACCGGAGGCAGCCAGATGCTTCCGGCCGGAAGAAAGCTTATACGGAACATATCCATGAACGTGGAAACAAATGAGTTTGAAACACTTCTTTCAAACCTTCAGACCAAAATCACACAGCTTGGCGGGTATGTGGAACAGTCCGACATGTCAGGCAGCAGCCAGGATCGCATGGGAAATCCGGATCCAAGATTTGCCAATATGACCGTCCGGGTTCCTGTAAACCAAATCGACAGCTTTATTGAATCAGTAGAAACAAACGGAAATGTCACGAATAAATCTGAATCAACCCAGGATGTCACGCTACAGTACAGCGATCTGGAAAGCAGAAAGAAATCTCTGGAAATAGAGCAGGAAAAGCTATGGGAATTCCTTGAAAAAGCAGAATCAATTGATACTGTCATCACCCTTCAGCAGAGGCTTTCCGAGATACGCTATCAGCTGGAATCCATGGAATCCCAGCTCAGACTTTATGACAATCAGGTGGATTACAGTACGGTTTCCTTAAGTATCAGGGAGGTCACCACATTTACTCCCATTGCCCCGGAATCAGCCGGAACCCGCATAAGCAATGGATTTACAAGCAATCTTAAGCTTTTTAAGAACGTCGTGTTAAACCTTACGATCGGTATCATTACTACTATCCCATTCTGGTTCCCCATTGCAGCCGTTGCCTCTGCCATTATCTTCTTCCGCCGGCGCAAAAAGAAAAAACTCCCTGCCATCGCTCTTACCAAGGAGGAAAAAGAACCTTCCGGCACACCAAAAGTTTGACTTTATATCTTACCAAATAAAAAAGCTCCCGGATTTTTCCAGGAGCTTTTTTCAATTGTCATTCATGTCATCCATGTCTTCCATTGTTCTTCCACGAACAGAAAGCGAATAAAATCCCTGTCATTCCAAAATAAAACCAGGTGGAGGGATTGCTGAACCAGGTCGTGAAAAAGGAAAGGATCATATACATGGCAAATTGGGCATAGAACAGATAGCCGATGGGATTGCGGATACGCTTTACCATCCTCATCAGGAAAAATGCAACTCCGCCAAGAATACATCCAAAAAGCAGAACACCCACAATGCCGAAATCATAAAAGGAATCATAAAACAAGGTAACCGTAGTCAATTCCTCTTTTGTCACATAGATGGGAAAATCCACAAGAGCCGGGACAAGGAATTTAAGCCCTGTAAGCGCCCATAAGGGAAAGAGCATCCGAAGACCAAAGGTATGGGACGGAAGCCACTCCACCAGACAGTTAAAATTGTCGTAGTTGTTTGCAATGTACATATAAGGCTGGGTGATAAATATGGGCATCTGACTGTTTTTCATCTGGAATATGTCATTTAAGTAGGAGACATCATGGCCTCTTGCAATGGTCAGGATCACATAAATGGGGATCATGCCGATCGCCAGGCCCGCCCCATAAACGATCTTCAGCCTGTGCTCCATCGCAATATAGGTGAGAACTGCCAATCCCACAGAAAGGATCAGCTGGAACCTGGACACGCATAAAATCGGAATCAAACATGCGATGACATCCATAAGTATAGCCAGAATTAGCCTTAAGCCGTTCCTCCCTTGTTCTATGCAAAAATAAAGGACCGACAGCGCAGGCACCAGCACGCAGGATACAGTGAAATAGTGAATTCCTGTTATGTGGAACGTAGAGTAAGCATGAGGCACTCCTTTCACAAAGAAGGGTATGAACCCCAGCACCGCCGCCTCAACGATAAAACCGGCAAGGGATACAAAGGTGACAAAAACCATAGATAGAAACAGAGGCCTTTCATAGCCTTTAAAGCTGAACCAGCTGGAACGCTGCCCTCCTGATTCTCCCTGAAGCTTTGCAAAAAACTCAAAGGTGACCCAAAAACCCAGGAATGCTACCAGAAAGCAGAGCCACGTAATAATATTCCAGTCAAAAGAAAGCTCTGAGAGCTTTAAACAGGCGATGCCTTCTCCTCCTACCCAGAACAGAGAAAACAACCCCCTTAAATGAATGATATTCTCGGTTCGGCGGTAATCCCGCCAATACAGGAAAAGAGCTGCCAGTATTAAAATAATACCAGACAGCCAGTAGAAACCTGCTCTTGCAAACAAAAAAGACGCTCCATAGCTGATCAGATAAACACTCATCACAAAATATCCCCTTTTGCAAATAATAGAAACGCCGTCTTATATGGAAAAAAGGCAGCCGCCGCCAGGCGACAGCCGCACTTCCCCTTTGGTCGTCCATTATATATGGCTAATGAACTCTCTCATATAATCTTCTACCTCTTTTACAGTGGAATAGGACATTGCCTTATCTGCCACTGCCTGCAGATCCTTTATGCTGTAGCCGGTGATCAGCTTTCTGGCGTTTAAGATAGCCGACGCACTCATACTGAACTCATTTAAGCCAAATGCCAGAAGCAGGGGGATGATCATGGGATCGCTGGCGGCCTCCCCGCACATCCCGACCATAATCCCTTCTCTGCGTCCGCATTCAATAACATGGCGGATGCTTCTTAAAACTGCAGGATTTAACGGAGAATACAGATAGGATACCTTATCATTTCCCCTGTCCACAGACATGGTGTACTGGGTCAGGTCATTGGTTCCGATGCTGAAGAAATCAACTTCCTTGGCAAACGCATCCGCCATCAAAGAAGCGGCAGCCGTCTCCACCATGATTCCCACCTGAATATCCTGTTTATAGACAATTCCCTTTTCGTCAAATTCTTTCTTAAGCTCTTCAACAAGTGCCTTTGCTTCTCTGAACTCTTCCAGACAGGTCACCATGGGAACCATGATGCGGATGTTGCCATATGCGCTGGCTCTTAAAAGGGCCCGCAGCTGAGGCTTGTACACATCTTCCTTACGGTCCAGGCAGAAGCGGATCGCCCTGTAACCCAAAAATGGATTTTCGTCCTTTTCAAGGCCCATATATGGGATTTCCTTATCTCCACCGATATCCAGCGTCCGGATAATCACAGGCTTGCCGTTCATAGCAACCGCAACCTTCCGGTAAGCTTCAAACTGCTCATCCTCTGTTGGCATTGAGGTACGGTCCATAAACAAAAATTCCGTACGGAACAGTCCGATTCCTTCCCCATCATAATGAAGAACCTTTTCCACATCCTCAGGCTTACCGATATTGGCTACCAATTCTATGGTCGTTCCATCCTTTGTCACGGTAGGCTTCCCGATGTATTGCTCCAGTTCCTTCTTTTCCTTTAAAAAGGCTTCTCTTTTTACGGCATACTCCGTTTTTAACGAATCTTCCGGATTTACGATGACAATTCCCTGAGAACCATCCAGTATCATATCATCTCCATCAGATACCTGGCTTAAAAATCCATCAATGGCAACCACTGCAGGTATTTCCAGGGCTCTGGCGAGAATCGCGCTGTGGGATGTCTTTCCTCCCAGTTCTGTGACAATACCTACTACCTTTTCCGGATTGATCCCGGCTGTCATGGAAGGGGTTAAATCTCTTGCAACGATTACGCTTCCTTCCGGCAGGGCGGAAATATCCACAGAGCTTACTCCCATAAGTATCTTCTGCACACGGGTTTTGATATCATGCATGTCTGTTGCTCTCTGCTGCATGAGTTCATCTCCCATAGCTGCAAACATATCGGCATAGGTATTGCATACCGTTTCAACCGCATATTCGCTGTTAACACTCTCCCCTGTTATGGAATTTTCGATCTCACCTGTCAGCATCGGATCAGAAAGGAGCAATAAATGACCATTTAAAATCTCCGCTTCCTTTTCTCCCACTTTTGTTGCCAGATCCTGTGCCAGAAGACCGGTCTCTTCCATAGCCTGTTTAACTGCCGCCTGAAAGCGGGCCTTTTCAGCCTCCGGATCTGTTATTGCCACTTTCCTGATCTTAAGTTCTGCTTCTTCCACGTTAACGGCCTTCCCAATACCGATTCCCGCAGATGCACTTGTTCCTTTAAACATAATTAGCCTCCTTATTAATTACTAGATCTTTTATCTATTCGCCAAGACCTTCTTCAACAGCCTTGACCATGGTTGCCAGAGCTTCCTCCTCATCTGCTCCCTCACAGACAAAAGTAATCTCATCCCCGCTTTTTACGCAGGCACCCAATACGCTAAGCACGCTTTTCGCATTGGCGGTGGTGTTCTTAAATCGAAAACTCACCGAAGAATTAAAGTTCATGGCTTCCTTACAAAGAATCCCTGCCGGCCTTAGGTGCAGACCCGTAGGATTCTTTATAACAACTTTAGCACTAACCATACTGAAATCCCTCCCTCCATTCCTTCATCAAACATTATCATTGTGACTCAGGCACTTCCGCAGAAGTGGCTGTTGTACTTTCATCCGTTCCGGGGCCAGGATTCTTATGGGCTACCGTCACATTGAAAGGTGTATAACCAACCACTTCAAATCCTCCTGAAACCTCAAATGTCACCATTCCGGGATGAGGGCCAGCCTCCTGGTCCGTTACGTCAAGAACTGCATTCAAGCTCTCTTCCGTCAAGGCATCCAAATCTGCTTTGAGCCCTTTTACCGTAACATCAGAAGTTTCTTTATCAAAACTGTAATCGTAATCAGCTTCTGCACCCTTCTTATCCAGATTCTTCAGTTTTAAAGTGAATACCCTGGTAGTCAAAGGTTCTACCTTCAGTTTCACGGTTACATTCTTATATTCCTCCCCTGCAATAGAGGTATTCGGCGGCAGATACTGGCTTAAATCCAGCTGAACCACCTTATCAGAGGTGGCACCGTCAATATTCAGCTTATCCGAAGAAACAGATATGCTGGTCAAAGAGGCAAGAAGGGAATTCGTACCTACCACCGGCACAGATTTAATGTTGGATTCCAATCCCGTATACCGGTATCCTTTTGCCACATCCCCTGAAACCTCAAAGTTGATCGTAAGATTTTTTGCCTTTAGCACGGATACCGTATATTCGATTTCATGCCTGTTGACAGTTACCTTATCTTCCAGTTCCTGCATCTTGTTGCCGTTGGCATCATAAAAGACAGGATTAGCCACTCCCTTTACATCTGCATTGGCATTATCCACATCGATTTCGATTCCCATATGGTTGATCTGTCCGATCTGGGATTCAGGACCTTCCACTGTCACATAATCCGGTGAAAGGGTGATCATTCCCAGTTCATACCCGTCCTCCTGAATTCCTTTGGTCTGAACCTGAAGATCAAACTTCTTGCGCTGAAGCTCTTCCGTTCTGATTCGGATCACCATCGGCTTAGCCGTGATGGTGTCGCTCTTTACAAGGTTTTCTTTATCTTTATTAATTTCCACAGTGATTGGAATGGCTCCAGTCACGTTATAGTCCTTTAAATCAACATAGGCATGAAAGTCCGAAGCCCTCACCAGGGAACGGTCTCTTGTTCTCACCTGATAACTGACTGTTACCGCATCCTTTCCCACAATTTCATAGGTCAAATTGGCAGACTCCAGCACGTCCTCATTGCGCACCTCGACCGTAACCATCTGGGAATCGTCAATGATGGGATTGGAAATGTTGACAACAGCCATCCATACTGCAAAGGCAAGCACCAGAGACGAGAGCTTCAGCCCAAGATTATTTAACAGCTTTTCCTTCATTCTTACGCCTTCCCTTCAAAATCCTGAATCTGCTTCCTTCCTCTTCCGCCTGTTTTACACCTGCTAGGACAGACCGGAGCATATCCGCATCCGCAATCTTCCTAAGGCCGCCTTCTAAAGCCACCGTCACACGCCCGGTTTCTTCCGATACCACAATGGTAATGCTGTCGCTAACTTCGCTGACACCTACTGCGGCCCTGTGTCTTGTACCTAAATCCTTGCTGATGCTCATATTATCGGACAGAGGAAGGTAACAGGTAGCCGCTGCAACACGGTTTCCGCGGATTACCACCGCCCCGTCGTGAAGAGGTGTATTATGCTCAAAGATGTTAATAATAAGCTGGCTGCTTACAACTCCTCCCACTTCTATTCCAGTTCGTTCGATCTCCTTTAAAGAGTCCCCTCTTTCGATTACCATGAGTGCCCCGGTCTTGACCCTCGCCATTTCAAAAGTAGCTTTTACCACCTCGTTTATGGTTTTATCCGTAAAACCGGAATTATCCCTGCCGTCATCAAAGGTGAGAATCCCTGTAAAGGGATTCTTACTTCCTAACTGCTCCAGAGCCTTCCGAAGCTCTGGCTGAAAGATCACAATCGCCATGGTAACAGCCGGCGTAGCAATTTTATTGAGAATCCAAAAAATATTATCCAGCCGGAATACATATGCAAAGAGATAAAAAAGAAGGATCACAATAATTCCTTTTAATAATGTCCATGCTCTTGTATTCATGATCCAGGTCAGCAGTTCATACAGCAGAACGGCTATGATAATAATTTCAACTAAGTTTGTTTTTGATATTCTGGGCAGGAACGATACCCAGGAGTACATTCCGTCTAAAAAATCTGCTATTTTCTCCACCTCCCTTTCTTTTCCTTATCACTGCCCATGCTTTTTGGGCAGAACCCACCACGCGTTACCGGGTGTAAAGGTATGCCCGTAGGGCGCTTCCTACCTCTGCGGCCTTTGGAGCTTTCTGGCATTGATTTTCTGAACTTTCACGTCAGGTGCGCTGACTGTCAGCTTTGGAACTGCCTTGACGTAATAATAATAATCATCATCTTCAAATTGTACGTATTCTGTCCTGGAGTAATCCACTGCAAAGACAAAAAATGTATAAATTCCTGCAATTACAATGGAAAACAAGATTCCCACCAGGAGCCCGATAACCGATACCGATACATCTGCAACGATATCTCCGACAAAAATCACGCCGAGCTGTGCAATGGTACCTGCCACAATGGCAATGATCCAGGAATAATCCATGGATAAATTGCGGGTAACCGCCACCACCACAAGAGAAAGGGCAAACGCTATAACCATCACAAGCATCAGCTTATTAGACAGCAGGACCTTCATGAGCTGCATGAATTTAACGATTTCATCCACCGACATATCGTTGGTCAGCACTCCTGCGTTCTGTTTCACATATAAAAGCGTATAATAAATAAATACACCGCAGCTTACCGGTATCACAGATATGGCACTCCCTGAAAGTCCTACGATCAAAGGGATCGCATAAGGGATCTTTAACAGGAAAAATACCGGGGTCAGCACCAGCAGATAACTGTCACCCGGCTGGAATCCGTAATAAAGAAGTCCTGCCACCACAATAAAAACAGCCATGACCAGAGTGATCTCAAGGGAAATTCCCGACAGATGGGCAAGCATAAAGCATGCCGCCAGAAAGGAGATGGCTCCATAGGGCAAAAAAGAGCATACCAGTGCCAATACTAATGGAATGTATGGCTCCGTTAGCTTTGTCATAAAGCCAATATTCTTATTCATCAGAGAAAACGCCAGGAGGCTGAACAGAAACTTGATTACAGGCGTTATATAAATCTCAAACCTGGCATAAAACTCTTTCAATCGTTCTTTAAATACAAGAAGGCTCATCATGATGTCCGTCCTCCCTTAGTTCGTTTTAAAGGTCTGGTGTTTCCCTCATACCGCTTGTCCAGCCTTTTTAATTTTGCCAGATATACCTTTGTACCACGGCTGGCATATTCGTATCGCTTCATATATACAGCAGCACTGATTCCAAGGTAAATGATCAGTCCAACGAGATAAACCAGTCCAATTCGCATTCCGGCTGCCGTCAGGCCCTTCAGTTCCATGGTATTCATCAACTGTTCCATATCATATAATTCCCATAAAACCAGACATAAAACAAAGCTCAGGGTATAGCTGAAAAAAGAACGGAACAGCTTACTGCTGATGTAATCACTTTTAAAGTACCGGTTGATGGGAAATATCCTTTTTCCTTCGTGTTTTTCAAACATTGCAAGGCTGGTCATGATCTTTATTTTTTCTTCACTAAGCATATAGTTCCCTCACTAAACCATAAGATATCACCCTATTATATCATAGAACCGTTTACTTTGCGAGCCGTTTAAGGAATTTTTATTATTTTATATCATTCCTGGTTTTTCATGAATGATTCCGGCGGAGTCAGAAACCTGCGGGTCACATCTGTTATGAATGAAAGAGCGCAGCGGATGTGCTGCGCTCTTTTATTCATACCTCAGGGCGTCAATAGGATCTGCCTTTGCCGCCTTGGAAGCAGGATAAATACCAAAAAATAAGCCTACCAAAGCCGAAAATCCCACAGCTACCAGGATGACCGTCGGCTTTATGACCACCTTCATGCCAAACAGCGCTCCTCCAGCCAGCACAAGCCCCCCGCCAACCGCTACTCCCAGGATTCCGCCCAGAGCGGAAAGTATTGCGGATTCCGTCAAAAACTGGATCAAAACATCCCTTGTTTTTGCACCTAAGGCCTTACGAATCCCTATTTCCCGGGTCCGTTCCGTAACGGATACCAGCATGATGTTCATGATTCCGATCCCTCCAACTAACAGGGAGATGGCTGCGATTCCACCTACAGCAGCAGATAAGCCCCCCATTATAGTGTCCGCACTTCCCATTTCACTGGACACAGAATAGAAGGTGACATCCTCCTTGTTCCGGTTCTTGGTCTTTGCCAGATAGGAAGTAATCATTTCAGAAAACACATTCATATCAGTTCCTTCTTTTGCATAGAGACGCAGACCGTAAATGTTATCATTGGGCCAGGTCAATAAGGAATCCGGTACATATCCGGCCCTGGTAGCGTTGGTTCCCGCCATCATCGCCTCAAAGGGATTTAAGTCCTCTCTGTAGACTCCGACTACATTATAATCGTCCGTATTGCCATAAATGGTGGTGCGGAAAGTCTTTCCCACTGCATTTTCCGTGCCAAAAAGCTCTTTTGCTCCCTTTGCCTCCAGTACAACATTGTTCTTTCTTCCTTTAACATCGGCTTCGTTTAGATTACGGCCATAGATAATATTGATCTTCTGGACCTGAGGGTAATTGGAAAAAATACCTTCAAACTGGTACTTGACTTTATTGCGGCCAACAACGGCTTCTGCATTTGTTCTGGCATTGCTGTCAATGTAACTGATTTCATCTCCGAACACTTCTTCCAGCCGGTCCATTTCATCAAGAGTAAAGTAATCGCTATCCCTCATATCCCCGCCGTCCTTTGGCCAGACGTAGACATAGGCAAGGGTTACTCCCGCATTCTTATAGAGATCAGATACCATAAACCGCATGGTATCACCAATGGACACAATGGCAATGACAGACCCAATGCCTATAATGATTCCAAGCATGGTCAGAAAGGACCGCATCTTGTTGGCCTTAATGGCATGAATTGCCATACTCATATTTTCCAGCAGCATGATGTTCTCCCCTCCTATTCATATCTTAACGCTTCAATGGGATCCTTTTTCGCTGCCTTGGAAGCCGGATAAAGACCAAAGAAAATACCCACAAGGGCCGAGAAACCAACAGCCATAACCACCACAGAGGGCCTGACGACCACCGCCATCTGAAAGGCGGCTCCTCCTGCTTTAACGAGTCCTACTCCAAGAAAGATGCCGATAATCCCTCCACAGGCCGACATAAAAGCAGATTCCGTTAAAAACTGGATCATAATGTCTCTTGTCTTTGCGCCCAGGGCCTTTCGGATCCCGATCTCCCTCGTCCGCTCTGTGACAGAAACCATCATAATATTCATAATTCCGATTCCGCCTACCAGCAAAGAGATGGCAGCAATTCCACCTACCGCTGCCGCCATGGCGGAAAGACCGGTATCCACGCTCCCCATTTGCTCTACCACTGACATGGTCCGGATCTCTGATTCCGGACGGCCCTTTAATTTTGCCACGTACCGGGTGAGTTCTGCAAGGAATGCTTTCACATCCACTCCATCCCGGACATAAAAATTTAAGTCCTGAAAGTAATCATTGGATTTTGTGAGAATCGTATATGGCAGAAATCCTGACTGCGTCTGCCCGTTTCCCATAAGCATGGCCATCATGGGAGAAATATCCTTATGATAGACCCCCACAACCATGTATTCCTGAGTGTCCTTATTTATGGTCATGCGGAAGGTTCTTCCCACACAATCGGCCGTACCGAACAGCTGCACTGCCCCCTTATCCTCCAGAACCACGTGATTTGCCGCTCCTTTTATGTCAGCCGTATTGAGGGCTCTGCCGTAAATAATATCCAGCGGCTGAACATCGGAATAATTGGAGTCAATTCCCTGGAACTGATACTTTACCTTCCTGCGCCCATTGACGGCCTCAGCCTCGGTGCTGGCATCGCTGTCAATATACTGAATTTTATCCTGGTAAACGTCCCTGACCCGGTCCATCTCATCCCTGGTAAAATAATCCGACATGCGGAAATCTGTTACATCCCAGGATACCATGATAACGGCCCGGTTAAAGCCCACATCCTTATAGGCATCGGAAAATAAGTTTCTCATACTGTCACCCACAGATACAATTGCAATTACTGCTCCAATACCAATGATGATACCCAGCATGGTCAAAAAGGACCTCATCTTATTGGATCGTATGGCGTGAAGCGCCATACTCATATTTTCTATCAGCATGGCGCCCCCTCTTTCTCTGTTTTAGCAGCCTCCTTCTGTCCCTGGCCTTGAGGGACATTTGGTAAATCGCTGACCAGCTTCCCATCCCGAAACCGTATGATACGCCCTGCAAATGCAGCAATATTCTCTTCATGGGTTACCAGAACCACAGTTGCGCCTTCCCGGTGAAGCTGGGAGAACAGCTCCATGATCTCCACGGAGGAAGCGGTATCCAGGTTGCCCGTAGGCTCATCAGCCATAATGAGAGGCGGCTCATTGGCCAAAGCCCTGGCAATGGCTACCCTCTGCCGCTGTCCGCCGGAT
The DNA here is from genome assembly GCF_002797975.1 of [Clostridium] celerecrescens 18A. NCBI lineage: Bacteria > Bacillati > Bacillota > Clostridia > Lachnospirales > Lachnospiraceae > Lacrimispora > Lacrimispora celerecrescens. Next base: position 2,780,422 of record NZ_PGET01000001.1, read on the forward strand.
AGCTCATTGGGCATATGCTCGTATCTTTTTCCAAGGCCCACCCGTTCCAAAAGCATTAAGGCACGTTCTTCCCTTGTCTTTTTGGAAATATGGGCATAAGTCATGGGAAGCTCCACATTCTTTAACGCAGAAGTCCTTGCAATTAAGTTAAAGGACTGGAATACAAATCCTATCTTGCGGTTTCTGATCGCCGATAAGTCATCAGCAGAAAGTTCTGCCGTATCAATGCCGTCAAGATAATAATGTCCCATGGTGGGCCGGTCCAGGCATCCTAAAATATTCATAAGCGTTGATTTTCCCGAGCCTGACTGCCCCATGATGGCAACAAATTCTCCTCGCTTAATGGTTAAGTTCACCCGCTTTAAACCAAGTACTTTAATGGATCCGGTATCATAAACCTTCACCACATCCACCAGCTTTATCAGATCTTCCCGAACATTTTCTGTTACGCAGGCGGGAAGCTTATCTTTCTTTTTCCACATACTGCCTCCCCCTTACTGAACCGGCGGAATTACGGTTACTGTCATTCCTTCTGTAATCATGGAGGACGGTGCATCGATTATCTGCAACCCTTCTGTTAAGGCCCCTTCTTCCTCTGGAATGACTTCCGCCTGGATGTCACTCTCCACCCCGGTTTTCACCGGAATGAATGATACGATGTTATCCTTCACACAAGCGATCGCTATGCTGCCATCCGGCTGCTGGACAACAGCGGAAATCGGGACAACCCATACATTTTCTGCCTTTCGAAGCTCTATCTTTGCCTTGGCAGTAATGCCTGCGATCAACCGGGTATTTTGATCAATGATCCGTATGGTGGTCGGGATGACTCTCTCCGTGGAACCATTCCCCTTCTCCTCGCCGGTTGGTGAAATGGCGGTTACCTCACCTCTTGCGGTTTCACCGCTTAAAATATCGGCGCTGATTTCCACCGGCTGCCCGATGGCTACCTTTCCGATGGAATACTCGCTGACATTGATCTTCATCTCCAGTACATCCAGGTTGTTGATAATGAACATGGGTTTGTCATCGTCGGTTTTATCCGCAAAACGGCCTACCTTGCAGTTTACTCTTACTACGGTTCCTGCAATAGGGCTGGTAACTTTGGTATTGGTAAGCGCTTCCTTCTTCTGTCCCAGTTCAAAGGCCTCTTTCTCGATCTGCAGGGCGTAGGACTCGTTTGCCACAGGTTTTCCGTTCTTTAACGTGTATGTACTTATTTCCCTCTGCGCATCATTCATAGTATTAGAAGCAGTTTCAAGCTCCACCTGGGAAGCGCTTCCTCCCTGGTATAGAGCCAGTGTCCGGTTATAATTGGCCTTGGCTGTCTCTAAATCCTGTTTTGCTTTTGCATATCCGTTCTCTGCTTCCAGCTGCTTATCCTGATAGGTGCTGACAGCCAGATCATAGGCGTTCTGGGCAATGTCCACTTCCTTTTTTGCATCCTTGTCATCGAGCAATGCCAGAACCTGCCCTTTTTCTACCCTGTCCCCTTCCTTTACCGGAAGCTCCAGGATCTCCGCATGAAGATTGGATACTACTTCCACGCTGTCCGTTCCCTGGACGGGGCCGCTGACTGACAGCATATCAACCACCTCTCCCTTGGCCAGAGGTGAAACAGTTACCGGTAATGCTCCGCCGCCGCTCCCTGCAAGAACTTTAAAGGCAATAAAAAAAGCCCCAATGGCCGCTGCTCCAATGGTTATGATCTTTCTCTTTTTGCTCCATTTTTTTCTTGAGCCCTTCTTTTTCTTCTTTTTGCCGTTATTTTCCTCTTCCATAAGGTTTTCTAACTCTTTATCAAAGACTTCATCAGACATTTGCTCCATTTCTGCTGCTTCGTCTGTTTCTTCCACTTTGCTCTTAAATCTGTCCATGCCCGTTTCCCTCCTGTGCTTGACACTTCTTTTTTCTTTATTATAGCGGGCTGATATAACTTTTTTAAGTATAAAATTCTTATTATTTTCTAAACTTTTCCATTTTCCGGAACTTCTTCCGGGATAGAAGTGAGAAGCAAAGAGGAAACAAGGATAGTTATCCACCAATTTTCAGACAAACAGTGAAATAAAAAAATAACAAATTGGTTTTTACCCTCACATGCTAATATTTTCTGAATATATTTATACAAATGACAGAAATGGAACCTATCGAATGAACGAGCATTATCCATTTGTAAATCCTCCCCTTCCATATGCTTACGATGCGCTGGAGCCGTGCATCGACGCACTGACCATGTGTCTCCATCATGACAGGCACTTACAAACCTATGTGAACAACCTTAACAAAGCCCTTAAAGACTGTCCGGACCTGCATAGCTGGTCACTGGAAAGGCTGCTCTGCAATGTAGACTGTCTGAAAAAAGATATTCGGCAATCCATACGGAATAACGGAGGCGGCGTTTTCAATCATATCTTTTATTTTAACGGCATGTCAAACTCTGAAACACGCTGTCAGGCCGGAAAGCTCTATGATGCAATTGTGGCTGAATTCGGGTGTGTAGAGGCCTTTTTTTATGAGTTTAAGGAAAAGGCACTGTCTGTTTTTGGTTCCGGATATGCATGGCTGACTGTAGACCAAAACTGCAAACTTCAAATCATAACCACAGCAAATCAGGATACTCCTATTGTCCAAAACCTTTGTCCGGTACTTACCATAGACGTTTGGGAACATGCCTATTATTTAATGCATTACAATGACAGGGAAGCATACATTCAAAACTGGTTCCATGTGGTGGACTGGGAGTGTGCCAATATGCATTACATGGAATGCCTGGATTGCTTTGGCTGCAAGAAATGCTGGAACTAAAGTTCCATACCTCTCTCTTCTCAGCGGAGGACGGAACCTGTTTCCAATAAAAAACACCGCCTTGTGTATGCTTGGTAAAATAATAGCCAGGCATGCACAAGGCGGTATCCACGTATGCTGATCTAACGGTGATTCACAATCCGCTTCGCTCCCTTGTAGTTAAAATTTAATTATCTCGGGCTTATCCGTAACCGATGCGATCGTTGCAGTGGCTTCTTTTAAATAAAAGACCTCGGTATTGCCATCATCTGCTGCGTACATCCTTTTTAACATAGGATAGGTGTCTAACATATGCTGCCTCGCTTCATTCCGGTCATCCTCAACAGCCACAGCTTCGATACGAATCCACTTATCACCGGCTATTCCGCAGATTTCAATTTTCGGATTCGTATGTATCTGTTTTGAAACATTTTTGATCTTGCCGGTTTGAATATAGAGTCTGTCTTCAAAAATGTCCACTGTTCCAAATGGACGGACCCTTGGCTGGTCGCCATCCATGGTTGCAATATAATATGTTTCACACTTTTTTAAAAATTCATAAACTTCTTTCACTCGATTATCCTCCATGTTCGTAGGGATTGACTGCTGTTTTTCTTTGCTATATAATAGTACGACAGTAAGATATGCTTTACAAGTAGGCATATGATTATGACATAGTCATAAAAATATGACTATTAGAAAAGGAGCGGATGTTTGATGTCTGATAAATTTGATGCAAACAAATTGTGTCCCGTAAATGTAACGCAGAATTTATTGATGGGCAAATGGAAATTAACAATTTTATGGATTGTCAGCCGCAAAACCAGGCGGTTTGGTGAGCTGCAAAGGCTTATCCCCGATGTGTCCCGCGGGGTCCTGGTACAACAGCTGAAAGAATTGGAACGGGATAATCTCATTCATAGAGAAGTATATAAAGAAGTGCCACCAAAAGTAGAGTATTCCATAACGAGCATTGGAGAAAGCTTTATTCCCATAATGACTCAGATTATGGAGTGGGGTGCATCATACATAAATAAAACGACCACTTGTAATGTTGATATCTGCATCGCCAATAACTTTCCCTGTTCTAAATGTCATGAAATGTTAAATCTTGAGAAGGAAGCCATTGAGGATTTATAATATATTTGTCTGTAAACTGGCACCGCCTTATACATGTCTGCTTAACTGGCCAGACATATACAAGGCGGTGTTTTTCTTATATTCTTACCTGATTCAAGCTTACTTTACAGTCAGCACATGAACCTTCTTGCCGTCTTCCAGGGGACTGCTGCTCTGCATTACCACTTCATCCCCCTCGGACAATCCCTGGGATACCTCATAATAAGCGTTCTTTTTCTTTCCCTCTGTGACCGCCGTCTTTACCACGGTTCCACTTGAAACCTTATAAACGAAAGACCCGGAATCATCAGACTGGATGCACTTCGCCGGAATGTATACAGAAGTGTTTTCCTTATTATCGGATACCCTTAGATCCGCCGTCATGCCAATATAGCTGACCTTGCTTGCCTCTTCCAACTGTACGGTCACCGTAAACATCCCTGTGGAAGCATTGCTGACTGCGGAAATCTCGGAGATAGTTCCCTGGCAGCTCTCACCCAAAGACTGAAGGCTGACATTCATGGGCATTCCTGTTTTCAGCTGGTCAATGTCCATATCGGCCACCTGGATCTTCACCTTCTTGCCGCTGTCATCAATAACCGCCATGGCCTTAACCTGCGGGGAAACCATTTGACCAACTTCCACAAAAACATCTGTTATCATACCGGATATAGGTGATGTAACCATGCAGTCATCGTATTTTTTCTGCACGATATCCAGCGAAGCCCTGGCGCTGTCCATCTGGGCCTTTGTGACCTCATAATTGCCTGTCTGCCCATTTCTTGCCGCCTGAAGCTGTACGGATGCCGAATCCATCTGGGCCTTGGCACCTTCATATTCTGCCTGGGAAATAGCTCCGCCGGAATACAAGGCTTCCATCCGGCTAAAATTATCTCTGGCTGTTTGAAAGGCAATTTCCGCCGGCCTTACGCTTGTATTTTGCTGGCTTGCCTTCTCTGCATTTTTAAAAGCGGCTTCTGCTGCCTGATAGCCTGCCTTTGCCTGTTCCAGCTGAAGCCCTGCATCCTGATTATCTACCTGGAACAAAACGTCTCCTGCATTTATATGATCCCCTTGCTTTACCGGGATCTCTAAAATTTTTCCGTTGCTGTTTGGCATTACATCAACACTGCTGAGCGCTTCCACGGTTCCCTGCCAGACCATGGAGGACAAATCTTTACCTGATTTCGCTACCGCTACTGTTACCTCAGTCTGTTTACTCTCTCCCGCACATCCGGTAAGAAGGCCCACCAGCATTGCCGTTGCCATAAAACCTGTGATCAATTTTCTCATCTTTTCCGACCTCCTGTAAGCCCTTTTCATTTCAGATGTATTTTAACAGATGCATTCATCCCAAAAACAAGGGGAAGATCTTCTTCGTTTTCAATCGTCACCTTAATTGGTATCAGCTGCGTCACTTTTGTATATTCCCCGCTGGTATTAAAGCTCATATTACCGGAAAAATAGGTTTGCGTGGCAGGGTCGATCTCCGTCACCTGTCCCTTAAAGGTTTTTCCGGGATATGCATCGATTTTCACATCCACCCGCTGACCTAAGTGGACCTTCATAATATCTGTTTCTTCTACATTTACCCCTATGTAAAGATTCGAGGTATCGGCTACCTGCGCCAGTTCTGAACCCAGGGCCACCGTCTGATTCACGGCTCCGTCATTTTTTACTACAGTTCCTGTAATGGGGGAACTAATGTAAGGAAGGACCTCCTGCCGTCCCATCACCTGATCCTGCTCTACCAGGTCCCCATTTTCCACATCCCAAGATAAAAGCTTTCCACTTGCTACCGCTTTTATGGAATACAGCTTTGCCGTTACTTTTGCATTATCGGTTTTAAAGTAAGAGACACTGGAATCATAGATATAATATCCGACCCCGCATCCGGCAAGCACCAGTATGATCAGCAGGGGAGCTATGATCTTTTTTAGTTTTCCTGTTCCTGTCTTTATTTCCTGATCCTCAATATTAATATGTTTATTTTCCTGCATATTTTTACTCTCCATTCTATTATTGATCTGCAAACTGACTGTGGTACAGATCTGCATAAAATCCTTTCTTTTCCAACAACGATTCATGATTACCCTGTTCTATGATATCGCCATCCTTCATTACCAGAATTAAGTCTGCATCCCGAATGGTGGAAAGGCGGTGGGCGATTACAAAGCTGGTTCTGCCATGCATCAGTTTGCCCATGGCCTTTTGGATCAAGACTTCTGTTCTTGTATCTATGGAACTGGTTGCTTCATCCAGTATCAAGATCTTTGGATCCGCTAAAATCGTCCTGGCAATCGTCAAAAGCTGCTTTTGACCCTGGGACAGGTTGCTGGATTCCTCGTTGATCACCATGTGATAGCCTCCCGGCAATGACCGGATGAATTCGTCACAGTGAGCCGCTTTTGCCGCCTCTATGACCTCTTCATCTGTCTTATCAAAATTTCCATACCGGATATTATCCATAACGGTTGCATTGTACAGCCATGTTTCCTGGAGCACCATACCGAACATGGAACGTAAATCCCCTCTTGTAAAATCCAAGGTGTCATGACCGTCGATCAAAATATGACCGGAATTTAATTCATAAAATCTCATCAGCAATTTCACTACTGTTGTTTTACCCGCTCCTGTGGGACCTACGATGGCAACCATCTGGCCGGCTTCTATGGCGGAAGAGAAATCGTGGATAATCATTGTATTGGGCGAATAGCCAAAACAAACATTTTTAAATTCCACATTTCCCTGGATCTCCTGCAGCTGGATCGGCGCCTCGTTTTCCGGCACCTCATCCTGCTCATCTAAAAACTCAAATACACGCTCGGCTGCTGCTGCTGTGGATTGCAGTGTGTTGGATACGTTTGCAATCTGGGAAATGGGCTGCATAAAGGACCTCATGTATTGGATAAATGCCTGAACGTCTCCAATCTCGATCACCTTTTCTACCGTTAAATAACCGCCTAATAAACAGACACCGACATAGCCTAAGTTGCTGACAAAGGTCATTATGGGCATCATCATGCCTGATAAAAACTGGGATTTCCAGGCTGACCCATATAATTTGTTGTTAATGGTCCGGAATTTTTCTATTGCTTCCTGCTCTCCGTTAAATATCTGAACCACATTATGGCCGCTGTAGATTTCTTCAATATGGCCGTTTAAGTATCCAAGGCTCTCCTGCTGCTTCTGGAAATATTTCTGGGATTTCTTAACCACACCCATAATCAGGCCCATGGAAACGAATAAGACCAAAACAGCCACCAGGGTCATCCGGATGCTGATGGATATCATCATGATCACGATCCCCACCAGTGTGGTCACTGAGGTGATGATCTGGGTCAAACTCTGATTCAATGTCTGGCTCACCGTATCCACATCATTGGTGATCCTTGACAAAATCTCACCATGAGTTCTTGTATCATAATAATTAAGGGGTAGGCGGTTCATTTTCTCAGAAATATTTTTCCTGAGCTCATAAGTGACCTTCATGCTGATGCCGGACATGATATAGCTCTGCAAGTAAGAAAATGCAGCTGATACCAGATAAAGCACCACCAAAAGCAGCAGACGGTTTCGGATATACCGGAAATCCGTCAATAATCCGGTCCCCATTGCCCAGGCAATCAGGCCTTCAAACAGCTTTGTCGTAGCCTTTCCTAAAATCTTTGGTCCTGCAATGGAAAATACGGAGGAACAGCTGGCAAACAGAATCACAACATATACGGAGGTTTTATATGGTTTCAGATAATCGACCAGGTGCAGCATGGTTCCTTTAAAGTCCTTTGCACTCTCTGGTTTGCCATGCATACCGCCTCCTGGACCCATGGGGGAACTGGATGGTTTTTTCTCTGTCATTTCAATTCCTCCTCGCTAAGCTGTGACAATGCAATCTCCCGGTAAACCTCACAGGTTTTCATCAATTCCCGGTGAGTTCCTTTTCCGGCAACCCTGCCATGCTCCAAAACAATGATCTGGTCTGCATTCATGATCGTGCTGATGCGCTGTGCCACCAGGAAGATCGTGCTGTCACCGGTTTTTTCACGAAGTGCCGCCCGAAGCTTTGCATCTGTTTTAAAATCCAGAGCGGAAAAGCTGTCATCAAACACATTAACAGGCGCTCTTTTTACAAGGGCACGGGCAATGGAAAGACGCTGCTTTTGTCCGCCTGATACATTTCCTCCTCCCTGGGCAATGGTTGACTCTAAGCCCTCCGACTTGGAATGGATAAATTCTGTTGCCTGAGCTGTATCCGCCGCCTCTTCTATCTGTTCCCTGGTGGCCTTCCGGTCTCCATACATCAGGTTGCTTTCAATTGTCCCTGAAAATAAGATCCCTTTTTGGGGAACAAATCCGATTGTTTCCCGTAATTCATGAATGGGCCAATCCTTGATATTTATTCCATCAATCAGGATTTCCCCTGACGTCACATCGTAAAATCTGGGAAGTAAGTTCACCAGAGTGCTTTTTCCGCTTCCCGTAGCCCCGATAAATGCCGTGGTACGTCCCGGCATCGCCGTAAACGTAATGTTATGTAACACATCCTCATCTGCATCCGGATACCGGAACGAAACATCCCGGTAATCCACAACCCCCTTGGGAGCCTTTGGAATTTCAGCTGCATCCTTAGGATCTGCTATGGAGGGCTCCGTCCGGAGCACTTCAACAACACGCCTGATGGAAACGATCGCTCTTGGTATCATAATGAACATCATGGTCATCATCAAGAATGCCATGATGATCTGCATAACGTACTGCATATAGGCCATCATATCTCCCACCTCCATACGGAAGGAGGATACTGCCTTTGACCCTACCCATATGATCAGAAGATTGGTCAGATTCATAATCAGCATCATGGCCGGCATCATACCAGAGGTAACTCTATTGACAAACAAATTTGTCTCAGTCAGCCTTGCATTCACCTTCTCAAACCGTTTTTCTTCAAATCGCTGGGTGTTAAATGCCCTGATTACCAGCGTTCCTTCCAGGCTTTCTCTTACTACCAGGTTTAATCGGTCAATGAGCTTCTGAACAAATTGAAAACTTGGCATAACAACTGCAAGCATACTGAAAACCACTACTAACAATAACGCCACGGAAAGTGCAATAATCCATGACATTGACTTATTCTTGTCCAGTGCATGGATCACGCCTCCAACTCCCATGATCGGAGCGTAAAATACAATCCGGATCACCATAACGATCAACTGCTGGATCTGGGTGATATCGTTTGTTGTTCTTGTGATCAGGGAAGAGGTGGAGTACTTCTCCAGCTCTGTATTGGAAAAGCTCTCTATCTTCGTGAAAATGTCCTGGCGCATATCCCGGCTGACACCAGCCGCTATTCTGGCGGCGATGAAACCCACTAAAATCGTACAGCAGGCACTAATAAGGGCAATGCCTAACATTTGAAATCCCACTTTCAGAATGTAAGAGGTGTTGCCCGTTGTTATTCCTTTATTTACAATATCAGACATGAAATCAGGAAGCGATAAGTCACAAGTCGCCTGACTATATAACAGTGCTACAGACACTGCTAAAAATAAAACATATGGCTTAAAATACCGAAAAAATATTTTCATATTTATTCCCTCCTTTCCTTTCATCTCTAATACTTTTTTTCAAACATTTTGTAGATCTGTCTATTTTTTCTAAATCTGTCTTTAACCTCTGCAATCTACCTAATTCCTCACATATCTTTTTCTTTCATCATTAAATCCACTTCTTTCTCCATTAGTTCTGTAAACTTTTTCCATAATTCAATTAATTTACAGGCGTCCTCTTCCCCCATACCAATAATTACCCGCTCCAGGAGGTCACTCATACCTCCCGAACACTTCTTCCATAGTTTTTCTCCATCTTCCGTTAAGGAAACACAGATGTTCCTGCGGCTTTTGGAATCTATTTCCCTGTATATCAAGCCCCTTTCCTCCAGTGAATTCAGCATCCGGGATGTTGCCGATAATGCAATATTCATCCTCTTGGCCAAATCAGATACATGAATCCCCTTCTTTTCCGGATGTTCATTCATACCGGTCCATATTTGATGAAGTGCAAAGAATTCGCTGCGTGTGACGCCTTCCGGAATACAGTTTCTATGGAGGCTTTGCTTTCTTCCCATCATCACAGCCAATTCTGTTTTAAATTTCTTTATGTAATCTTCCTGTCCATCCTTCACGATAAAACCCCCTATTTTTTTCACTTAACAATGTTAATAATTTTCAATGTTTATCATTCTACATCCGTTTAAACGACGTGTCAATTATTTTTTCGTTAAAATTCGATACAGGAATTGTATAATAGGTGCACGGAAAAATCATTTCATAAAGGTATCCAAACAGAAAAACCATGGAGCAACCTGATCTGGATAAGGTTGCTCCATGGTTCTTAACGTCCGTTTAAATTACCTGTTATTTCCATGGCGTACTATCTAATTTTACAGGCGATGCTGTATTCGCCATCTCCTTCATTAGGGATTCCACTGTGCGTGCATGGAAAGTTCCCGGTATCTTTCTTGTAATCAAATGCTGTGTCTTTCCCTTATTTTTCTGACTTAATTAGGCAGGTTATTTAATAAAAAATTCCTCAGATTTTTATATGCCAGTTCTTCGTCTGCGCCGGTCATCTCCACCTTTATGATATCACCGAATTTAATATTCATCTCCATAATTGCCATCACATCAGAAGCATCGGCAATTTTTCCATCAAGAAAAATCATAATCTTACTTTTATATTTTTGGCTCTCCATTGCAAGCTTTACCGCCGGCCTGGCATGAATACCAGATTGCCCCTTTACCGTATAATCAAATGTTTTCATGTTATCACCCTGCACCCCAATGCATATTCAGCAAACTACCTACCCCTGTTTCTTCTGCACCGCCAGCTTAGCCAAAGCTTCCACGATATATACTGCCGGCAGCTGGGAGGTTATATCCACCTTCATCTTCTTATAGACCGTCCGTTCCCTCTGGATATAATAAGAGATGTTGTAATCAGAAATTTTGGCCAATGTACTGTTTTTACTGTTGGTAATCGATACTACCGTACTGTTGCACTGCTTAATGATCTCTGAATTTTCAATGAGTATGTCCGTTTCCCCCTCCACGGAAAGAATGATAATAATGCTTTCCTTAGGAAACTCCAGATTAATAGGAAACATGGGATTATTTATCCCCGTGGCAAATATTCCGATATTGCAGAAATACCGGCTGGCATACTCTGCAATAATTCCTGAATTGCCTATTCCAAGAAAAATGATCTGCTTCTTTTCTGCGATAATATTGGCGATAGACTTAAGCTGTTCATGAAAAGATTCCGTCTCGATCCTTTGGAAAAAATCTAAAATAGAGCTGGAATCAAATCCCTGCCGAATTGTCTTTGTACTCTCCTTCTCCATCTTATATCTGATCTTAAACTCGGAAAATCCATTGCAGTTTACTTTCCTGCAGAACCGGGTAATGGTCGTGGTGGAAACATGGGCTTCGTTGGCAAATTCCCGAATGGTCATATATGGAATCTTCTCACTGTTTTTCAATATGAAATTATAAACCTCATAATCAAGTTCGCTAAACTGGTTCAGTACCTGATTGGAAAACATCATCATATTACGCTACCGCCTTTTATATTTATTAAGTCAAGCAGATATTCGCAATCCGCGCCCTTACTTGATCCGGTTAAAATCTGATATTCCAATGACTGCTGTAAGTTGTCTTTTTTATATTATCATAAAAGGGTTGTATTTTCAATGAACAGGATATCTTTAACCACCAAAAGAAGTCATTGCAGCTAATTTAGCATGCAATGACTCCTTACACAGCAGGAAGTAATAAAAATTATGGAAAACTTAACTGTTCCTGGCTTCCAAACGATCAATCGTTTCTTTGAACTGAGGTAAATGCTCCTTATGAGCGACTAATAATTCATCTAATACCGTCTTAGCAATTTTGCCGCTTGGAACCAGAGGATTTATGGTAAATGCCTGCTGGGCAGTTCCGTAGTCACCGGTTACGGCTGCTTTAATGGTAGTTAACTCCATGTCTTTCATTAACTGCAGCAGTCCTCTGCAGGAAGGTTCAAAGGAACCCCAGGAGATCGGAACCGGGCCGCCTGATGTTATGATGCTGCTTACTTCCACTACCACGTCATCGGGCAGATCTGAAATAGCTCCATTATTTCTTGTGCTGACTACCATATGGGTACGCTTATCATTAAAGATGGAATTAATTAATTCGCAGGCAGCATCAGAATAGAACGCTCCGCCCCTCTTTTCTAACTGAGGCGGTTTAATGCTCAGATTCGGATCCTTATATAGTTCAAACAATTCGGCCTCCGTACGTTTTACCAGTTCGGCGCGGGTCTCACCCTTTGCAAAGGCGTCCAATTCTTCCTTCAGCATATCGTCGGTAATATAATAATACCTGTGGTACATACAGGGAATAATTCCAAGATTTAAAATCTGTTCCTGTAAAAACGAGATATTGGGGATATTTTGCACTCCCGAATTTGCGCTTGTAAAGCTTTTCAGCGCATTTTTCATATTCTCAACACTGGTATAAGCCGTTTCAAGAACCTCATTGGTCCTTTCCCCGCCGGCTTTGTCCCATACCCTATGCCAGTGAAAATGATTCAGGCCTCCAAAACGAAAGAACAGATCCTCCTCGTTCTCTTTTAAAGCTCCTGCTGCGATCTTTCTGCAAAGAATGGGAACATTACATAGACCTACCACCTTATTCCAGCTGCCATACCGCATAACAGCTTCTGTAACCATGCCGGATGGATTTGTAAAATTAACAAGCCATGCATCGGGACACAACTCTTTCATGTCCTCTACAATATCTAAAATAACCGGAATGGTACGGAACGCTTTGAACATGCCTCCGGCGCCATTGGTTTCCTGGCCCAGAATTCCGTGGGATAATGGGATTCTTTCATCTTTAATACGTGCATCCAACAAGCCTACACGAAACTGAGTCGTGACAAAATCAGCATCCTTAAGAGCTTCCCGACGGTCTAATGTCAGGTGAATCTCCCAGTCAAGCCCCGCTGCCTTCACCATACGCTTTGCCAAATTTCCGACAATCTCAAGCTTTTCTTTTCCTGCTTCAATATCAACCAGCCAGATTTCTTTTATGGGAAGATCGTCTTTTCTCTTTATAAACCCTTCCATTAATTCAGGAGTGTAACTGGAACCGCCTCCAATGGTTACAATTTTAATTTTCTTGTTCATATAAAGCCCTCCTTTTTATATAAAAATTATAATACAAAAAAGAGGGGAAGAAAACAGAGGCAGCCAATCCAGTAACATAACAAACCGTTTAGGTACATGTTTCCTGTAAAAGACACCTTGTATTTTTTCTGCAGGAATTACATCATATGGGGGAAAATCATATGATTAATTTCCATTTGCTTCCGCGGCCATCTTATCCACAAAAGCCTTGATTTCTTCATCCTTGCATCCCTCATAAAAGCAATCCAGGAATCTTGGAATCATGCATTCCTTTACCATCTGGGGATCCAGGGATTTAAGAGCCTCCAGAAGTGGTTTTGCCACCTGTTTTTTCACTTCAAAAAGAAGATTGGCATTCCTGTTTTGCGCCTCTTTCCTGGCTTCCGGGTATCCCATTCCCTTTGGGGAACCAAATGCCCTGGTGAAAATATTATTTAAGTTAAGCTCCGCTCCCCAGCCAAAGCCCTTGGCAAAAGGAAGGGACAGGGCATTTCCGTTATTGATCTGCAAAAACAGATAGGCATCCGTTGGCTCTATGCAGTAGCCGCATACAACTCCCGGATACATATTTAAGGACATCAATGCCCCCTGTCCTGTGCCGCATCCGGTGACTACAAAATCAACCGCTCCTGAGTTTAAAAGAAGGGCCGCCTGGATGCCTAAATGCAAATACGTAAGCCTGGGATTTTCCTTGGTGTATGCCTCAGGCACGTCCTGGTCTGAGAGGGGTTTTTCCATAGCTGCATTATATACCTGATTCCCCATTGGTTCTGCGACTGCTTTTAACTCCTTTAATATAATCCCGTTCTTTGGCGACTGACTGAATTCATTTAATAATGCAATTTTCATTTGTTTCCATTCCTCTCCGTCTGTTTATTTTTCTAAACCTGTTTTCCAATGGCCCTGTCCGCATCTCTTCTCATCCTTAAATAATCTTCTTTAGACATGGGAATGTCCATGGATTTTGCGGTATCCTCGATCTGGGACAGCTTCCTGGCTCCGCAAAGCACGTTGATCTTAGGGGAAACCATGGAATTCCACTTGATGCACAGATTCGCAAGGCTGCACCTGTACTTATCCGTTAAGTCCTTCCAGCCTGCCAGCATCTCATTTGCTGTCCTGATATTCTCCTGCTTCCACCAGGTTTTTCCTTCCCGGACTTCCCCCTTTCCTGGTACATAATCATCCGGGGCTTTCCCGGCGAGAAGTCCCTGTTCAATGGGGGAATAGGTCTGAAGGGTGATCCCATTCGCTTCGCAGAAAGGCAGGAGGTCTGTTTCCGCTTTCCTGTCCAGGATGCTTAATTTTTCCTGGATCACATCCAGCTCCCCTGCAGCAACATAGTCCTTAAGTACCTTCAAATCTACGTTGGAAGCACCGATGGCCCGGATCTTTCCCTCTTCCTTCATTCTCAAAAGTTCTCCCATGGTCTCTGCCACAGGTACCTTCCCATAGGTTTTGCATTGCCAGTGCGTGTAATATACATCAATATAATCCGTTCCCAGGGCTTTTAAGCTCAGTTCCAAATCCCTCCGTATGGCTTTGGGGGATAGATCCCTGCTCACGGTATTGCCTTCTTTTGTAAAATGCACCTCTCCACCATGGTCATACCATTGGAGTCCGCATTTGGTAGAAAGGATGACACGGCTGCGGTCCGTCTGTTTTAACGCCTGCCCAATGACTTCCTCACTGTGTCCAAAGCCGTAAACCCTGGCAGTATCAATCCAGTGGATCCCCAGATCCAGTCCTCTTAAGATGGTTTTCACCGACATTTCATCGTCATTGGTCCCCCACCATTCTCCACCTCCGATTGCCCAGCAGCCCAGGGCAAGGGCATTGGCCCTGATTCCTGATTTTCCTATCTCTCTCATTTCCATAACCAAACCTCCATGTTTTACCTTTATGAAAATGCGTCCAATAAATCTTCATAAGTAGACGCAGCCTGCAGTTTTCCCATGATGGTCTCATTACCAAGCTTACCCGCCAGTTCCGCAATCAGGCGAAGATGGTCTTTGGCTCCTTCGCTGTCGGAGGGCACTGCAAACAGGAAGAAAAGATCCGCAGGCTCCTCGTCGTAAGACTCCCATTCCACCATCTGCTCCGTTCTGCCCACTGCAATCCCTACCTTATCCACAAAATCGGATTTACCGTGGGGAATGGCCACATGTCCTCCGATCCCTGTGATTCCTTCCTCTTCCCTTAAATATACATCCTTAATGTAGCCTTCCAGATCCTCCACGTATCCCGCCTTCTTTAAGAGGCCTGCCAGATGGCGGATCACCTCATCCTTATTACCTGCTTTCATCTTTAAATCAATGACTCTCTTATCCAGAATCTCTTTTACTGCCATCTTGTTTCTCCCCTTACTTGATAAAATACTGATAGACTTCCAGAGATGACTCCAGCCGTTTCATTGCCTCCATGTTGTCGTCATTCTCTGTAAGCAGCAGAAAATCTTTATAAAACTGCTTTGTCCTTTTTATCTCAAATTTTGACGTCATTTTTGTTGCAAGAAGGAATATGGTATCAACCATATCCTCATGCCATTTGACCGGTTTATCTAATATAGCCACCACGATGCGGGCTTCATTCACCTCTGCTATGTTTCCATGGGGAATGGCGATGCCTCTGCCAATACTAGTCGTTGTAGCCCTTTCCCTGTCAAAGACACTTTCCAGATAATTCTGAGTCACATCTCCTTTTTCTTCCAGCCTCTTCACCATCATGGTGATCAGCTGGTCCTTATCCCTGACCTCGGGCCTTACCAGGATTAAATCGACCTCAAACAACTGGTGGCATAAGCTGTTAAACTGGAAATCCGGTTTATTCCTTAGCCTGGAAACCTGGGCGGCCTTGCGCCGTATGATCTCAATTTCCGTTTCGCTTATGCGGTCTTCCACGGTAACCACCCTGGAATCATCCAAAACCAGGCCGGATCCATTGATAATGATATCCGTTTCCGGATGAAGAGACAATTTAAAATCATGGCGGCTGACCGCCTGTACGTCCGTGATCTCCGGAATGCTGTATTTAATCATCTCAATGGAAAGCTGGCAGGCAGCCATGCCCCTCTGGCTCACCAGCAGAGCGGTCAGGGGTCTCCCCTTTTTTCTGCGGATTATGGCAGCCTGGATATAAAGTGCAATTCCTGCCAGTTCATCCTCTGTCACCTGTACATCGTAATACTCCTCAAACAAGCTGCTGGTTGACCAGGCAGCCAGAAAGGTCTGCTTGTATTCGTTCTTAACATACTTGCTTATGCTGTCTCCCGCAACCGTGGAATACTTCATCCGGAATATGGCCGACCTCATATGGATCAACAGGCCTTCATACAGCATCTGGTCCCCGGAAAGGTCTGCTTCCAGCAGGTCACCAATGGTTTCGATCACCAGTTTTACAAAGTGCTCCAGATTCTTATCATACTGCATGGCATAATCTTCGTCACTGACATCGGTAAAAGTTTTCAGTTTTTTAGCCGAAAGCAGCAGCACCGCCAGAAGAACGGTATCATCCTCTGTTAAATCAACCTGATATTCTCTTCCGATCCTCTGGTAAATGGATTCAGCAAAGGAATATTCATTGTAACGCTGGATATTTTCTTCCTGCATATTGCTGGAGAGAAGTCCATCGTCAAGACCTTTTCGGGAAACGGAGAGGCAGGTCATGATCCATACCATTTTAAAGGAATGGTCGGCCAGCTCGATTCGCCATGCGTTTTCCGCTTCCACGATCATACGCCGAATGCGGGCCGCATCCACTCCCGGTGCATAAGTTCCAAAGAGCGCCTCCATGATTTCCGGCAGCAAATCCAGCATATAGTCCTTGATTGCAATCCGGAAGCTATACTCCTTTCCGGTCAGACATATACCCTTATTCCGTACGGCCGTTATTTTTATATTCCGTTCCTCAAACCATGACCTTATATCTTTCAGCAGATTGCTGACGGTAGGAGGGCTTAAATAGAGGCTGTCTGCCAGCTGCTGAAGAGTCACGACTTCTCCAGGCTTCATTTTGAGAAGCTTGCCCATAAGCTGTATATTCCGGTTATCCAAATCCCCGGCAGGGTCTTCTCCCTGCTCCAGGCGGCTTTCCAGGATCTTCCTCTGCCTGCCGTCAAGTTCCAGCCATATCCCGGTTCCCTGCCTTTTTTCTATTTTCCCAAGCCCTTCCGCCTCCAGCCATTCATCAAGCTGCTTCATACGGGTCCTCACCGTTTTTTCAGATAATCCCACATTATCGGCAAGCTGCAGTATGGTGTAAGTTTCTCCGCCTATCAGGCACTGCAATATTTTATTGTTATATAATGCGATCTTATCTTCCTTCAAGTAAACACCCCTATCCTTTAGGAATTACTCATTTCCTGCCTGTTTTGCTGCTCCATATATATATCTTCCGCTGGAACCGATCACCTTCATATAATCCTTTACAAACTGTTTGATCCCTGCTTCCGCCGCCATGCAAAGATGCATATAATCGATCTCCGGATTCTGCCCGATCTCCTTAAGCATGGCCTTCTTTCCTGCTTCAAAGGCATCGGTGCATACATTGATCTTATTAATGCCTCCGGCTACTGCCTTTCTTAAATTTTCTTCTCCGGAACCGGAGCCTCCGTGAAGTACCAATGGCATGTTTAACGTCTCTTTTAACAGATGAAGCCGTTCAAAATCCAGCTTCGGTATCTTTCCCTTGGGATAAGCCCCATGAGCTGTGCCAATTGCCACAGCCAGAGCATCGATGCCTGTCTTTTCCACAAAATCCATTGCAAGGTCAGGATCGGTATACAAATCCGTATCCGCATCGTCCTCATGGTCCGCCTGGCCCACATGTCCCAGCTCTCCTTCTACGGAACAGCCCATGCCATGAGCAAGAGCAGTGATGATTGCCGTGCGCTTAACATTCTCCTCATAAGGCAGGGAGGAACCATCGTACATAACATTGGTAAATCCACGGTTGATGCAGTCCGCAATGGTGTAAAAATCAGAACCATGGTCAAGGTTTAAGGCAACCGGTACATGGACCCTTGCCGCCAGCTCCTTTATCACCGGAAGCATTTCTTCCGCATGGGCATGATTTTTCATCTGCCCAGGTCCAAACTGCATGATAATGGGAGAATGCTCCTCTTCCGCTGCCATAATTCCCGCCCTGGCCATCTCTATGTTAATGCTGTTCATCGCCATAACACCGTAGTAATTTTTATTTGCATCATCAAGGATGGCTTTCATTGATACTAACATGCTTTCCTCTTCCTTTCCATATTATCCTCAGTCTTACTGGATATTAATATCCAGATCAAAGTCAAGTTCTTCCTCTTCCTTTTCCACCTGTTCGTCCAAAGGTCGCTTAAGAACTGCATAGATTACTCCCGTCACCAAAGACCCGATAACCAGGGCAATCAAAAACCACATGGGATTCTTCATCATGGGAACTACGAAAATACCTCCATGACCCGCTACTGACTCACAGCCCATGCCTACTGCAATGGCACCGGCCACAGCAGAACCGATCATGCTGCTTGGGATTACTCTTGCAGGATCTGCTGCCGCAAAGGGAAGAACACCTTCCGTAATAAAGCAAAGGCCCATGGGAAGCGCCGTTTTAGCAGTTTCCAGTTCCACTTTTGAGAATCTGTTTTTCCTTAATAAGGTTGCAATAAATATTCCGATAGGAGGGGTCATACCTCCGATGATCTTGGCAGCCATAGGTCCGTTAATCCCATCTGTTCCCAGAGCGTTAGCAGCCATGGAAGCGGTCTTGTTAATGGGGCCGCCCATATCAAATCCCATACAGGCACCGATTACCCCGCCGATCACAGCCTTTGCTCCTCCGTTTAAGGAGATGATCCACTGCTGGAATACATTCATTATAAAGGAAAGTGGAATTGAGAACACGCAGAGGAAAATCATGCCGCATACCACGGTCGATATCACCGGTATGAACATAACCGGCATCAGCCCTACGCACCATTTTGGTAGCTTCCAGGTCTTCATCCAGTTTACAAAGTAACCGATGATAAAGGCCATGAGCAGTCCCCCCAGGAACCCTGCCTTGGATTGGGACGAACAGTAGCCGATTACAATACCAGGTACGATTCCAGGCCGCCCCGCTATCGAATAGGCCACACCGGCCGTCATCACAGCTACCGCAAAATCCATTGCTACGGAACCCAACTTATTTACTCCCCACCAAAAGCCTAACCAGGAAAAGGGATTTAAATTTGTAAACGGTGTTGCCCCTGCCTCTACGGCATTGCCGATGTCATATCCGCCAAACCCCTTTGCCAGTGCACAGAGGATTCCCCCGCATACAACAATAGGGATCATATAAGAAATTCCAGTCATAACATGTTTCTTAATATCAAGTTTTTGCCTTGCCATTGTATTCCCCTCTTTCTCCATATTCTTTTCTTTTCTGCGTTTCAGCTACTTCCCCATTTTTTCGTGAATCTTTGATATTACCCCTTTGGGAGATTTCATTACCATACTGATTGGAATCTCCACGACCGGTTTTCCTGCAAAACGGTCTTTGTTTACCCGGATATCCGCAGAAATCAAAATCACATCCGCTTCCCGGATATCGTCTGGGGTAAGCTCATCTTCCACGCCAATGGAGCCCTGAGTCTCTACCTTGATATAGTCTCCCAGTTCCCTTGCTGCATTTTCCAGCTTTTCCTTGGCAATGTACGTATGGGCGATTCCCGCCGTACATGCCGTAATGGCTAAAATCTTCATACACTTCCTCCTCGCTTTCTTTAGGTTATATTTACTTTAACACTTAAATGGCATCAATGGTAAATGAAAAGCGGCATAATGTTACGGTAAATTTTTGTTTGTTTCAAATGGGTATGATACAAAAACACCCTGCAGGCTTTGAACTATCTGCAGGGCGTTTCCCTTTTTATCCGTTATGCGTTCATTCAGAAAACCATGCCTCCAACCAGCATGACAGCAGGTATGGTAACCAATGATAAAACCGTGGTAACAGCCAGTAATTTTGAGGCATACTGGCTGTTTTTGTTATACTGCAAAGCAAACATGGTCCCCGTGGCTCCGCTGGGACAGGCTGAGGCTACTAAAATCGTGACAGCAATGGCAGAATCCACCCTGACTGCCATGAGCAGCACCAAGGTAATGAGAGGAATTGCAAGAAGCTTTGCTGCGCTGATCACATAAGTCCTGGGACTTTTTAAACAGGAAAGCAGCCCGCTTTCCGCCAGATTCATACCGGAGATCAACATTGCAACCGGCGTGTTCATGGCTCCGATCATTGATAAGGGATTTCCCACTACTTCCGGCAGATGAAGCCCTGTTACAAAAAAAAGAATCCCTATTACAATTGCCACGGTAGAAGAATTGATAAAACTTTTTAAGGTAGTCATCAAACTTCCGGTTTTTCCCTTCATCAGCAGGATTCCATGGGACCAGATCATGATATTAAATGCGGTAATATAAGCGGTCATAAAGAATACGCCTTTTGCTCCCAGCAATCCATTGATAATGGGAATGCCGATAAAACCACAGTTGGAATAGATCATAGAAAATTTTTCCACTGCCATATCCGGGTTTTCTTTGGAACGGATTAGAAGTCTGGAAAGAAGGATCGATAAAAAAATGCTGGCAACGGATAATCCCAAGGTAAGTATCAGTCCAATTAACAGATCTCCGTCAAACTCCATCTGATAGGAAACAATGATCATGCAGGGGGTAATCACATTAAGCAGGATGGAAGACATCCGTTTACTTGTTCCGTTGTCGGCAATTCCTGTTTTAAATGTGACTGCTCCGATCACCATGATAAGGAACATTTCCATGATTTTATTAATTGTAATATGTGCCAAATTCATTTATTTATGTTTGCACGGTATCCGGCAATTCTCCTTTTATTTTATCTGGATGCTGCAGGTTCTCATTCATTCTGTTCTAACAGCACCAGGCTTAACTGCAATTGAAAGCAGTAATTAGCATCAACAATTTCCCTGCCGAGAATTTCTTCGCATTTTTTGATCCGGTATTTAATGGTATTCCTGTGAAGGAACATATGATTGGCAGTCTCTGTAACGCTGCATCTGCAGTCCAGATACGTCTTAAGTGTCCTCCTGAGCTCCAATGTCATCTCATCTTCAGGATTCGTCAGGCCCTTTAAATGGTATAGGCAGTATCCTTTGATCTGTTCACTGGACACCATTTTAAACAGTTCATTGGCATCGGTTGACTTGAAATATTTTATATAAGGAATATTCTCCTTCTCTTCCCCGTACTGGTAGCTTTCCAAAGCCGTAATATAGGAATTTCCGATGGTTTCCAGCTCCATCACACCATTTCCAAAGGAGAACGTGACAGAGACCTGCAAAAAATGCTGCAAAGATTCGTGGTATTCCTCAAGAACCTTCTCCAGCTCCCTGTAATTTCCCTGTATCAGCAAGATATACTGGTAAGTCAGGGTCTCCGGAAAAATGATGATATCCCCATGGAATTTCTCCTGCAGCTTTCTGCTAAGCCAGTCATAGATTAAGATGTACCGTTCCTCCCTATAAGATAAGTTAAGGAAATCAAACTCTCTTCCTCCAAACGGCTCCAGGGTCGCCAGGATTATCTTATAGCCGGCTGCCGGCTTTAGCCCATATTTTTCCCCTACCGTGTATAGCTGGGCAGAGGACCACCGTTCTTTCTTATATTTATTTACAAGAATATGTAAAATCGCTTCTTTTTGCTTTAATGGATTGCATCTAACATACAGGTTTTTATATAGAAAGATACCAAACACCAGTACCAACTGCTCGATCACCATGCCGGATAAGGTATCTTCCTTTTCCGCGCCGCCATAGATGTAAAGATAATAAGGATTTTTCCCCACCGTTTGAATCGGGTAGATAAAGACCTTTTCCTTTATCTTTGGCACATAAACGAAATTCTCAAAAATGTCCGTTCTTCTTTCATAAAGTGACAGGTCATAGAACAGATTTTGTGCCGCCTTTAAGTATTCCTTTTGACACGTATGGGTCGTAGCCTCTACTTCACCAAAGGGATTTAATAATGCGGCCGGCCTCTTAATGACAAGCCCCAGGTTGTTCATCATAACATTCATGGAAGCACCCTGAAGAAGCAAAGCAGAGAATTTCTTCTGCGTGTTTAAGACAAAGGTCAATTCTGCGTTCTGATTATCCCAGATATAAGCTAATAACTGCTGAAAGACCTCACCCAATGTCATGTGATAAGGAATCTGAATCAGCGGAAATTCCAGCTGGTCTGCAAGGTCTGTGACCTCCGGCTCCAGATGATCGATAAAACGTCCCAGCTTAATAGCAAGTCCGGCACAGGGCAGGCGGTCCAGACTGAGAATAAACTCACACAATCCAGACTGGTTTTCCTTAAACGCCATCCCGGTAGTGATCAATAACGTATTCTCCGGTAAATAAGACGCAACATCCGGCGTTTCCGTGGACTCAACCGTGAAAATCTCTCTGCTTAAATCCGCCTTTTTATTCAGCACCTTTAGATTTTGAAATATTGGTTCTTCCAGTAATTTCCCAATGGTCATATTATGCCCCTCTTTTTACATTCGGAATCGTTTATCAACACTCACCGTTCGCCGAATGTGCTAGCACATTCTTCTCACCTGCGCTCATTATACTATGTCCCTGCCAGCCTGGCAATCCGGCATTTATGAATAAATCCTCTGATCATTGATTTCCGTTTAAAATCCCGTAATCCAGCTCCTTTTCATCCTTTGCTATCATCATGGCAACCAAGGCGTCAATATCCACATTCAATATGGTGCGGAACATCCCGGAAAACCAGTCGATGCTGGATAAGAAAGCAATGCTTTCCAGCGGAAGCCCAAGTGCGGGAACTACCGTAGCCAATGCTACAAGACCGCCTCCTGGTACCGCCACCGTTCCTAAGCAGGCTAAAGTAGATAAAACAATCACGCGGACCAACTGGGGCATAGGGAGAGGAATTCCATAAATCTGGGAAACAGTTATGCATGCCAGAGCGAGAAACATGGATAAACCATTGCTGTTCAAGGTCATACCCAGGGGATTAACAATCCCTGATACCTTTTTGCTGACTCCCAGCTTCCTCTCACTGTCCTCCATTTTTATGGGAAGGGTAACGGCGGAAGAGGTTGTGGTAAATGCTACAATGGTCATATTGTAAAGCTTTCTACCAACATTCAAAGGATTGGTCTTACAGTAAAAGGATACAAATGCGATCATAACCCCCAGATACAGTAGAGAACCGCACCCGAATATGAAGAGAAACCTAATCAATGGCAGAATGACCTTAATACCAGTTGTTCCTGCAGTATATGCTAACAGGGCACCGATCCCCAAAGGAGCCAGATTTATGACTTTATGTACAATTCCCAATATCACTTCATTAAATTCCTTTATGACACCCATAAGCAGGCCCCTCTCCTTATTTATACGGAAAGCCCCCAGTGACGCACCGAATAATACGGAGAATATGATCACCTGGATCATATTGGAGTTTGACATGGATTGAACGATATTGCTGGGTAAAAAATCCAGAATAATGTTGTAAAGTCCCTTGTCTGATGCCTGAACAATCTGGTCGGAGACTGGGAGGAAAAGCCCTTTTCCAGGCAAAAAAAGCTGGCCCAAAACAGCTCCTGCCGCTGCCGCCACCACAGTGGTCAGCAGAAACCAGAACAGCATCTTTGCCCCAAATCTCCCTAATTCTTTTGGATCCAGTTTAGCCACCGATTCTATGACCGCCCCCATGATCATTACCACGACAGACATTTGAATGAGCCGCAGAAAGATATCTCCTATCAGCTTAATATCTTTCACCTTGTCTCCAAAACAGATTCCAAGCAGCAGCCCCACAGTCATCCCGATCATAATCTGCACTGTCATTGATAATTTCACTTTTTTCATTTATGGACCTCCCATTCTATTTTTTACCCTGCCTTTGATAAAATAAGCCCCTGCTGCCATGCCTAACATCATATCGCAGCCAGAGGTAGAACCTATCAGCCTTATCCTGCCTATGCTCATCTTCATATGAGTAGAATCCTTCTGAATCATGGCGTCCAACAACTCCGTCATAACGATATTAAAATACCCGTTCAATGCACAATGTAAATAATGCCCGCTGATATCCGTTGTATATTGACGGTCTATGAGTGACTTTAAGCCCTGTAGAAAGGGCATTTCCAATATTGGGTAAATTCTGTCCATATAAAGAAGCCCCATAAGATAGTCATCACCTGACGGTGTCAACCCCCTCCCTCTTCCGATCCATCTTTTTATCGTTTTCTCAGCCTCTTCTTTTGGTTTGGAAAATGCCTGATATAATTCCTCCACTTCTTTTTTCTCTGCCGTTAAAAAGGAGCCCATGGATTCCCCGAATCCAGTAGGAAGATTCCAATCAATGAGCCTCTCAAACATGGAAAGCCCTTCAAGTTCTATGGAATAATCCCTTTTCTGAATATAGCTGCAGTATATCCGGGTATTTTTTAAGCAAAGACGGATGGAATCTGAATATAGGGTCCTTTCCTTCTCATTCCACCGGAAACAGCTGGAGGAGGCTGCCTGTTCCAGGAATACAGGCAGATCCTCCTTATCTAATAAAATACCATATGGGACCAGGGCTTCGTTTTTATTTCCAATAAAGCAGAGGAACGGAGGAAGCGCCAGATTGCATCCGCTCTCAAATTGGCTGTGGATTCTATAAACTTTGTCTTCTTTTAATGCTGCAAGCAGCTCTGATGCTGCCAGCTTTCCTGATAAGCTTCTCATAACCTTACCCTTTATATCCCAGTTTTTTTGCATAAGCCCTCACCGCTTTTTGAAAGCATTCAATAGGCGGATGAACTGTTCCCGCTCCTATCTGCCCCACTCCTGCTTCCTTATGGGCGATTCCCGTATTGATTACAGGAGTGATCCCTGTTTCTACTACCTTTCTCGCATCAATGCCTAAGCAGGTTCCCTGAAAATTCCATGTGGGGATGGAAAAATTAGGATTCTGGCCGATGACGATTTCCAGCATTTCATTGCTGATGCGAAGGGCATCCTGAAAGCCGCCTGTTCCTACGAACCTGGTAACAGCAGGTGCTGCAATCATGGCCATTCCGCCTACGCCAAAGGTTTCCGTGATAGCGCTGTCTCCAATATCCGGACTGGCATCCTCTCCGGAATATCCTGTAAAATATAGACCCTGGGGAGTATTTACAGGAGCCGTAAACCACTCATCCTTCATGCCGCTGATCCTGATCCCAAAGTTTTCTCCATTTCTGCACATTGCTGTCACAATGGTACCTTCTGTGATCCTGCGTGCCCCATCCATTACCGCCTTAGCCGCTGCCATCATGATATTCAGGAAGAACTGGTCCGTATCAGCCAGAAACTGAATAACTTCTTTCTTCTTCTCCTCTTCTATGGAAAGACCTGATATGACTGGGGACATCTCTTTTAAGAATAGAAGGGAAGCTGCAATGTTCCTTTGATGGAATTCATCTCCCATGGCTATGGCCTTTGCGATCATGGGATTCATAGCAAGCCCTTTCTCAAACCCCTTAAGCGCCATAGAAAGCACCGGCCCCAGTACATCTCTCATCCAGCCTAATCTTAGAATCACTTCTCTGGAATATGCTCCAAACCTGAGAACCTTGCCAATTCCTTCATTCATGGAACAATAGGCCCTGTTCCCATCCGTGGTATTTTCTACTACAAATACTGGCATGTTAGCAGAAGTAATGCCTCCCATAGGTCCTACTGCATCCACATGGTGACAGGGAATAAAACCCACCTCTCCCTGGCTTAAAAGCTTCACTGCTTCCTCCTTGGTAGCCGCCCATTTTTCAAACAGGGCGGCACCTATACAGGAGCCTTTCATAGGGCTGGTCATATTTTCCCACCGGATAGGCGGTCCTGCATGGAGAAGTACCTTTCCCTGATTTAATTCTTTCATTACTGTTTTAGCCGGTACCACATCCAATAAAACCGGTGAAGCAAGGATTATTTTCTGGATGACCGCCTGATTTGCATCGTCGATTGTATTGTACAACATAAGAACCTCCTTATATCCACATAAGTCTTTTTGCCGATTCCTACAGCCCGGAAAACTTGTAACCTCTTAAATACTGCAGGGCTTTGATCATCTCTAAATCCCCTCCTGCAGGCGGCGTCCATTGATACTGCACGACCTTACATGAGAATTCTTCCAGTACATCGGCAAAACCTTTCAGTCCGATATTGATGACTCTGGGTTTTTGCCCAAGCAATTCCATAACCTTTTCGGATACGGTATGATCCTTATCTGCCTTCATCTTCTCCCTGGGAAGAATCGTTTTTTCCTTCTCCACGTATGGTTGGCCGATCAGAGAGAGAGCCGTTTCCACCGTTCTTTTATTGCTGGTACAAAGTATGACACCGATATCTTCCAGTTTTTTTCTCTGCAGATCATAATTCTGCATATCCCCTCTGGTTCCACAAATCGTAGCTACAAAATAAACCTTTCGCCCCTGCTTTTTCACCTGCTCCATCATATCCAGGATCCCCGGAACAAGAGCTCCGGCCATGTCCTCATGAGAACCATATCCCAGTACCAGATCGAACAGAATGACACCTGTCTGCTCTTCCTCCAGGGCCTGCTTCATGCATGAGATCCTGTTTGTGGGATCGATCATGGGATGCGGTTTTCCCATGGTATAGATGTCATCTCCCAGATCTATGATGGTATAGCCCTGTGTATTAAGCAGATAACCTTCCTGTTTTCCTCCTGCTCCGGTAATGCCAATGGTATCCTTTATAAGCATTACAGCCTCTGCTGCCAAAGTTCCTCCGGAATAATAACCTTTTATGGTTTTATTGTCTTCCTTTTTAAATCCTTTCTGTACCTCCGGTTTCCATGTATCCTTTGTGATTTCTACGTTTCTTACTAAGGAAACTGCGATCCTGGCTGCTTCATCCAGGGTGCAGGCATGGTAGAAATTCTCCTCATGGATCTCCGGCTTCTCCCCAAGGAACAGGGTCACCACAGGCTTTTCATAATCCCAAAGCCTGTTTACAATCACATCTCTTACTTCCTTTGCCGGAGGTTTTGACAGGATGACCACCACCTCTACCTGGGGATCCTTTTCCATGGCGTCAATGGCATCAAGCATGGTGATTCCGCCTACTTCCCCCGATAAATCCCGGCCGCCTGTGCCGATGGCATTTGCCACTCCTTCTCCAAGATGATCAATGATGGTGGTAACTTCCTGGATTCCTGTACCGGATGCGCCGATGACTCCGATCTTCCCCATCCTGACATGGTTGGTAAAGGCGATTGGTACCCCCTTAATAATACCGGTTCCGCAATCCGGTCCCATGACCAGAAGGCCTTTTTCATGAGCCTTTTGTTTCAGATATATTTCATCCTTTTTTGATACATTGTCGCTGAAAATAAATACATTTAAATTCTCATCAAGTGCCCTGTCGGCCTCAGCCGCCGCATACATGCCTGGTATGGACAGGACTGCCAGATTGGCATCCGGCATTCTTTTAATCGCCTGTTCCCAGGAGGATACGATGTGTTTATCTTCATTTCCGGAGGAACTTTCGGACTGGTCGTTTAGAAATTTCTCCACTTCTTTTAAAACCTGCCCGATGAGCTCCTCTGATTCCACATCTGCCACAATCGCCATATCATTGGACTGGGCTTCCATCAAATCTGGAGTCTCCAGACCGCTTGCCTTAAATAAGTCCTTGTTAGCGGGGGTTGCCATCATAATCGATACTTTATGTATTCCCGGCATGGAGGAAATTTTATTTGTCAGTAACATAAGAACCACGGAATCCTGATAACTTCCTTTACGAATTATCGTTTTAATCATGTTACGATTCTCCTTTTAACTATAATCATTGCGTGTTCTTACTCAGCAAATTTGTTCTTGTGGTCGTAGCGGTTGTAATGGATATCTTCACTGATCAGGTATTGATAGATATCATCTACGATTTCTATCCCAGCCTTATCATAACCGGCCTTTCTCAAAAGTCCCCGTTCTCCCGGATAACAAACCTTATCAAAACCTTCTGCCGGTTTGATAGCGGCCAGTTCCTCCATGGTAGTGGTTATGTTTTCTTTAAATCTATCCAGCCCTACAAATTTATCTGGATCCAGTACGATATGCAGCTGACCCAGATCTCTGCCCTTTGATAAGTCTTCGTACATGCTGCTTACGTGTTTTCCAAAAGGCAGGCCCAAAAGGATGCCTGACAGTACATCCACCATCATCATAAGTCCGTATCCTTTCGCTCCTGCAATAGGGACAAGGGCATTTACTAACGTGGAATCGGTTGTGGGGTTGCCGCTTATATCCACTGCCCAGGTGCTTGGAATGGGTTCCTTCTTAGACCTGGCATACAGTACCTTTCCCCAGGCCTGAACCGTAGTCGCCATATCAAATATTATATTTCTGCCATCAGCTCCCGGAGCTCCAAAGGCAATGGGGTTGGTTCCATAGTAAGGCTCTGACCCTCCGTAAGGAACAGCCATTGGGTCTGACTGGCACATGGAGATGGAAACCAGATTTTCTTCAGCGGCCATTTCCACATAATATCCCAGGCTGCCGCTGTGGGAAATATGCTTGGCACCAACCACTGCAACCCCTGTTTCCTTCGCCATTTTAATGGCTTCTTTCATGGAAAGCACTGCCGCTGCATAGCCTGAGCCATTGTCTCCATGGAATATTCCGCTTGCCGGGCCTGTTTTCTCGAATTTAAATTCCGGCTGGATGGTGATACCGCCTTTTGCTATCCGCTCCGAATAATACTCTACTCTGACAGCTCCATGGGAATGGATCCCCCTTGCATCAGACCATGTAAGAATATCTGCGGTAATATCCGAATGTTCCTTGGTAAGCCCTGCCTTTTGAAGCTTATTACTGATTAATTCATGTAATTGTCCTTCCGTTAATCTCATAAGATATGCAACCTTTCTTCGGTTATATTTTTTTTATAGTTCTGCATCCCTGTTACAGTCTTTTGAATACACATAGGCAAATTCTTCATTTCGCCCTACTCCATAAGCAGCCTGCAGGCTATAAGCACCCATAAACAGATAGTCACCCTTTTTCACGGGAATCCAGTGATTATCCAGGTTGTACATTCCGTCCCCTGAATAGATATAAGCGCCATGCTCCTGGATATGGGTTTCAATATAGCCATGGCAGGCCCCCGGCTTAAAGCTTAAGATATGAAAATTCATATCAAATCCAATGTCAGCTGCTGACGGCAGAAAGTCCTTAACTCCTACATCTTCCATTCCCTCATAAGGAGTAAACGGCACATCTTCAATATTTCCGCAGACCGTATAGGCCTGGTGTCCCTCGATCCTATGATAGCGCCTCTTATATAAAAATGCCCTTGCCTGGGTATCTCCCACATTTTCAAAGCTTACCTTATTTCCCTCAGGAGAATAAATGTAACCGCCTTCTGTCAATTCTTCTTCCTTATCTTCATTTTTCACCTTTACCCTGCCTTCCAGAATATAGAAGAATACTTCGATCCCTTCTCCACCAAATCCCTTTGGATGGCCCCCGCCCTGTTCCATGGTTACCAGATAATCTACGAAGGAAGCTCCCAGTTTGGGGGATGATAAAATGGTAACTGCGCATTGTTCAAATCCCGGTATCACATTCTTTACCAGGCCATCCGGTTCTATTAATGCGAAATTCCCCCTTTTTACGATGGAACGGCTGGATAAAATGCCTTCCCGGTACCCTGTTATGTGATTTAGATAGCTCATGATAATTTCTCCTTTATTTTGTGATTATTTTGCTTTACTGAAAAATGTCCTTGCGTTAAATATTAGGAATAGTATGGTTCCCAAAATCAGCAGCAATGCTCCGATATAAAAGCCAGCAGTACCTGATCCGGTTTTATCTATAATAAATCCTGTTACCGCCGGTGCGATAATGGATGAGGACATTCCGAAAAAATTGAACAGTCCCAAAGTGGTTGCCATATTCTTTTTATTGGCTCTGTCTGACACATAGGATATGAGGACAGGGTCAACGGCCATCTTACCCAGGAACCCATACAGCAGTAAAATGATGGTCAGGGATAACGCATTAGGCATTGACATGGATAATGCCACTAACACGAAAGCAGAAAGCTCTAAGCTAACGATGATCAGTGCTTTTTTTCCTCTGAGCTTATCAGACAGTCCTGCAAAAAACAGCGCTCCTGGTACGGCCGTAACCGATATCATGGAAACCACAAGGCCGATCATTCCGCCGGTGATCCCCCGCTCTGACTCCAGGAACTTGGGGAGCCAGGTTACAATCAGATAATAGGCATAGCAGGTGGAAAAATACAGTATGTAGCAGGAAATCATGTTAAGTGAAAGTAAAGAAGCTTTTTCCTCTGATCCTGATTCTGAACCTGAATCTTCAGTCTTTCCTATCCTTTCTTTTTGTATGTCTAGGTGCCTTCCCCTGTCCTTGATCGCAATGGCAAACCAGATAACTAAAAGTACGATAAGGCTGCCTGAGATCGTCACCATTGTCTGCCAGGGCAGATGCAGGGTCTTAACAATAAAACTGGAACCTGTCATTCCAAGGATCAGTCCCAGGGCAGAACCGCTGTTGACAATTGCTGTAGCAATCCCCTTTTTCTCAGGCGGCACGTGTTCTGCTGTTAAGGAAAATGCAGCACCATAATATGTTCCGCAGCCTATGCCCGCGCAAACGCTGCCAATGTAAATCGTATTAAGGGATCTTGACATGGCAATGCTGAAGGCTCCTATAGCAAAGAGGAGAAAGCCTGGTATGAGAACCTTTTTCTGTCCGAATCTGTCTACTAAGAACCCGGATGGTATCTGTAACGACGTATATCCAAAGAAATAACAGCTTGCTATGAGTCCCAAAGCTGTGTTAGAGTGCTGCCCCACTGTCCCCTGAATTTCCGAATAGATGGGTGACAGCATGGATCGGTAGATCCAGATGACTACCCAGCCTAAACAAAAGGTAAATACGATTGTCTTCCAATAATCCTTTGGCAATTGTTTTGCTAAACTTTGTTCTCCCATAATGCCCCTCACTCTTCCTATTGATATGATAATTCATATAGAGATGACGTTAATGCCTCTATTCCCTGCTTTAAATCCGATAGCTCCGTCCATTCCGCCGGATTATGGCTGATTCCCTTAATGCTTGGGACAAAAAGCATGCCGGTAGGAATCCTGGGCGCTATGATCTGGGAATCATGGCCTGCACCGCTGTGCATCATCCGGTAATTCAAGCTTTTTTCCCTGCAAACCTTTTCTATGAGCCGGATCATTTCATCATTCATTGGAACAGGCGGTTCATCCATCCATAAGTCTATGTCTATTTCCACCCCATGCTTTTTTGCGATCTGCTTCATATTTTCTTCCAGCCCGGTAGTCATGTTTTTTAAAAGAGCCTGATCCGTATGGCGGCAGTCCATGGTAAACAAAGCTTCTCCCGGAACCACGTTTACGGTATTTGGTTTTACTTCTACTTTTCCAAAGGTTAAGACCAACGGATCCCCTATGGCTCTTGCCTTATGTAAGGAATCATAGACTATTTCAGAAAATACCTGGATTACATCCTTTCTGTATTTCATGAGAGTTGTACCGGCATGGTTAGCTTCGCCTTTTAAGGTGATGTTATATCTCCTCTGCCCTGCGATTCCGGTGATCACTCCTACGGATTTTCCTTCCATCTCAAGGGTATTTCCCTGCTCGATATGTAGCTCTATAAATGCTTTTACATCTTTTATGGAAGCGCCAGGCTCCTTTTTAAAATCAAACCCGCACTCATGCATGGCATCCACGAATTTGATTCCTTCTGAATCTGTGAGGTTCTCGACCTCTTCTTTTTTCGCCAGGCCAAATAAGTTTTTGCTTCCCCAGAAAACATAGGGGAATCTGCTTCCCTCCTCTTCTGCCATGGAAATGACCTCCAGATTCTTCTTCGGCCTTCCATGGTTTTCAAGAAGGTTCTTAACAGCTAAGTATCCTCCAAAGATTCCAAGCTGACCGTCTAAGTTCCCTCCATTCATTACCGTATCCACATGGGAGCCTGTTGCAATGGTACCGGATTCCGGCTCTGTTCCAATAATCCTTCCATATAAATTCCCCACTTCGTCAAATCTGGTTTCCATGCCTATTTGTTCAAATTTTTCTTTTAAAGCCAACTGTGCCTCCAGCCAGCTCCTGGAATATAGGAGCCTGGTCATTCCCCCTGTTTGGTTTTTCCCATAAGAGGACATCCAGTCCAATGCTTCCCTGATCTCATTGACGGAAATATCCATTTGTGCAACCTCCTGAATCTTTTTTCTACCGATTCGAATCCATGGTTTAATTTTAAAGAAATTCTTTTAACAATACATCATCCAAACCAGATAATCCGTTTTCGATTTTTTGTATGATTCGCACAATGATTTTCCAATTATTAGGCATTTTTTTAACAATGTTGTTAATTAATTTTCAATCCCGCCGTTTGCTCTGGCAATTTATATACTTAAATATGGTGGATATACGGTTTATAGCTTATATGCCTTATCAATGATTAAGAATATCATCTCACGCAGGGTGGAGCTTTAACGGAAATGGGATGGGGCGGGATAAAAGGACCGGTATAAATGATGCTGTATGCGCTTCACTTTCTTCATGAGTTTTGGCATAAAAAAAGACGCTCATTTCTAAACGCCTGGTTAATATAAAAGAAAGTATTTTTTATGGTCCTTAGGAAGTATTAATGTTCCTGCTTTGACGGCTCCTTCTTACCAATATCGCTATTTCCTTACTTATTGACAAAAGGATGTTCTAATGATACCCTTTATGCATTGCATAAATAAGGGTTAACATGACTCAAGGAATTATTAAAATCATTCACAGACTGATTTTCCCTGCCGCAATTAATACTTTGAAAGGATTTTATGAGTATACATGAACACTACAAGAGATCTGATCAACGGCAATGAAACAAAGGCCATGATTAATTTTGCTATCCCCATGATCATAGGAAATATATTTCAACAATTATATAATGTTGCAGATACGGTGATTGTGGGAAAGTTTATTGGTGCCAATGCCCTTGCTGCGGTAGGCAGTTCTTTTTCCGTTATGGTTTTATTGACCTCTATCATCATTGGCTTCTGCATGGGAAGCAGTGTGGTGTTTTCCCTGATTTATGGTGCAAAGGAAATTGATAAACTAAAAAACTGCTTTTTTACAGCTTTTGTTTTCATTGGAATCGTCACAGTTATTATCAATGTGTGCTCCATCATTTTTATTGATGAGATTTTAACCTTTATTAATATTCCTGAGGAAATTTTCATAGATGCAAAAATTTACCTTCAGATTATTTTTTATGGGATTAGCTTTACCTATATTTATAATTACTTCAGTGCTGCGATGCGGAGCATCGGCAATTCGGTAGTGCCGCTTATCTTTCTAATTCTATCTGCTGTAATTAATATCGTGCTGGATATCATATTCGTTGTTCCACTTCAGATGGGGATTGCCGGTGCTGCCTATGCCACAATCATTGCACAAGGATTTTCTGCCATTGGCATTGCTCTTTTCTGCATGCTGTGCGTTCCTCTGATCCGACTTAAAAGGGAGCATTTGTATTTTAATAAGAGTATTATTAAAAAAATTTCAAATTTCTCCATACTCTCCAGCATCCAGTATTCGGTTATGAACTTTGGAATTTTGCTGATACAGGGTTTGGTAAACAGCTTCGGTGTTTCTGCAATGGCAGCTTTTGCGGCAGTCGTTAAAATAGAAAGCTTTGCTTATATGCCGGTGCAGGATTTTGGCAATGCCTTTTCTACCTTTATCGCCCAAAATATGGGGGCTGGAAAGCAAACGCGTATTTACACCGGAATACGCTCCGCTGTTAAAATAATAACCATTTACTGCGCTATCATTTCTGCCTTAATATTATTGTCTGCAAAGCCTTTGATGTATATCTTTATTAATAAAAGTGAAACAGAAATATTAAGGATTGGAGTTCAATACCTCACCATTGTAGCTGGCTTTTATTGCCTGATCGGGTATTTGTTTATGTTTTACGGCCTGTTCCGGGGGATCGGAAAGCCAGGGGTATCCATTGTACTTACTGTTGTAAGCCTTGGTACCAGAGTTATCCTGGCTTATATACTATCCGCTGTGAATTGGATCGGAATGGTTGGGATATGGTGGGCGATTCCTATCGGGTGGGCTCTGGCAGATGTGATCGGTGTTATTTTAATCAGGCATTATTATGTAAACAACCGCTAGACCGGTTACTATCGGCTAAATAGATGAAATCTCTAGTCAGCACCCCATTTTTCTGCCCGGATAACACAGCTTTCATCTTCTCTGTGAGAGTTAGGATATAGCTATCGGAAGCCAATTGGAACAATTAGTATTGTTCGCATGAATGAAGAAATTGATATGGTACATATTGGCTATTGTATCGGGAGAAAATGGTGGCATAAAGGGATAACCACTGAGGCGTTTAAGGGGATTATTCCATTTTTATTTGAAAAAGTTGAGGTTAAACGTATTGAATCCCAATATGATCCAAGAAACCCAAATTCAGGGAAGGTAATGTTAAAATGTGGATTAACGTTTGAGGGAACATTGCGCAATGCTGACATTAATAATCAGGGAATTTGTGACGCTTCTATGTATGCACTTTTAAAAGAAGATTATTATAATTTAAAATAATATACCTTACAAATTATTTTGTACTTTATACATTAGAAAAAAGAGAGCAGACACGGTAAAGCATTTGTTTCCCGTCTGTGGTATATTGTTTTAGAGAGAGGAATCTATATGCACGCATGGGAAGCCATACAAAAGACTCTGAACCACATCGAAGAGCATCTCGGTGAAGAAATCCAAATCGAAGAACTGGCAGAAACTGCCGTACTTTCACTGTTTTATTATCAGAGATTATTCACACGATTGGTAAAAACATCGGTTCGGGATTATATTAAATTACGCCGATTGGCAAAGTCTCTCACGATGCTGCGTGATAAAGAAAACCGCATTATTGACATTGCAATGGAATTCGGTTTTGGCAGTCACGTAACTTTTACGCGAGCTTTTAAAGAAACCTATGGGATTACACCTTCACAGTACCGGGATAAACCGATTGGCTTACAGAATTTTGACAAACCCGATTTATCGCTTGGTTATATTGTGGTTGATGAGGGTGTACCGCTGATCAGTGATGGATTGGTTTTGGAAATGAACCGTAAATTTCTTGAAGAGCCAATTAACTTTCTTGGTGTAACAGGATATTATCCATTCAGATATGGTAAAATGTTCGGAGAAAGAACGGGTGTTGACATGGTTGGTGAGATTTGGGACAGGTTTTTTAGGGTTCTTCCGAATATCACACATATCTCAGAGGGGCGCTGGGTTGGTGTTTCTTATCACGGCGATGCACCAAACGGTTATTCGAGTTATTTTGTTGGTGCAGAAGTAAATAATGGCAAAAAAAACCTGGATTTACAAATTGGCAACTCCCCATACGAGAATATGTCGTCTGTGGCTTTGAATCAGAAAATCATGAACAGATGATAATTGGTCTGGGTAAGGCAATGAAATACACTCGGTTTTGGCTTAAAAAGCACAATCTGATTGCCGATGGATTTTTCCCTGAGATGTACTATAAAAGTGCGTCCGACATCTCTTATGTAGAACTGTGGATTCCTTTTAGGATTCGAGAAAAATAAATAATAAATGCTGGAGGAAAAGCAAATGAGCAATTACGAGGAAGGATTAAAATTAATCGAAGAAAAGTTCGGAAACGGCAAAGACAATATTATTTCTCTTGCAACGATTGCGCGGGAGCCGGGCGATAACGGAATGCCCCGCCCGGTTGTCCGTAGTGTGGACGCCTATTATGAAGACGGCACATTTTATGTTGTAACACACGGAAAATCAAACAAAATGCAGCAAATCTCGCAAAATTCGGAGGTTTCGGTTGCGGGTTGTTTAGAGATGTTCACCGCTAATGGAGTAGGTGAAAACCTCGGTTGGGTACTTGATCCAAAAAATGCTGAAATAAGGACCAAACTCCGTACAGCTTTTTCTGAATGGTACGATATGGCAAATAATGAAAAGGATGAAAACTGTTGCTTTTTAGCAATCCGTCTCACTAAGGGAACTTTAAACATTAATCATTGGGAAAAACTATACCATATGGATTTTGTGAATAAGACTGATATGGAAAATGGGGGCATTTTTTAATCAATGAAACATTTCAAACGATCCGCACGGCAGTTTTAAATTTGTCACGGACAATGTGTCATACCTAATAAACATTTGTATATTAGCATTAATAAAGTTAAATGCTGATAGAGTTATATTCCATGTTTCCAGTACTTAATTAATGCGATCCTATGAGATTTCATCTAAGCAACGCATTATCTAAATAATATTAATCTACTTACAAAGAAGCAAGACATATGCCTTGCTTCTTTGTTTTGTATAAATGGTCACCTTATTCATTCTGTAAGCAACATTGAAGCAATGAATAGGATACAGCCTATTGCCTTCATCGACGAAATCATTTCAATTGTACCGTCAACCGCACCAAACACAGGCTCCAGGATAAAGATAATTGCCACATGAGAGGGTGTAGTATATTTTTGAATGTACGTTTGTCCTACAAATGCTAATGCTGTGCCCGCAATGCCAGTGATGAGAATAGTTATAACTACAATAGTATTTATTTTAAAGGAAAAATCTCCGCCTCCAATGAAACACATAATAAAATAAATTATTGCAGCAATATTAACCTGCAAACAACCTAATGTAATCGGGTCTTCATCTCTAGCAAAAATATAACTCCACACCGCCTGAGATAAAGAGTTTATTTTTGTTCTAAACTACAAATTTATAGTAATTATTTTATATTAATGGATAAATGTAAAACTAGATTATTTGTAATCAGCTTACTCTGATGTAATCAAAATCCCCACTTAGGGCTCTCTTTGAACCGCTTTTTGTGGTATAATTCTTCTATAACAAGTTAATGTATAATAATCATGGAAGTGTCGCTATGATCGCAACAATTGAAGCAGACATGATACGGGGCATATCTGATAGGCGAGTATTGCAGTAACGCAATGCCTGTCGCATTGAGGACGCCTATTGATGGCCGCATTAAAACAGATGACTAATAGGGGTATTTTATATGGAATTTGGCGAGAAATTACAACAATTACGAAAAGGAAAAGAATGGACGCAGGAACAGCTTGCAGAAGAATTATTTGTGTCAAGAACGGCTATATCAAAATGGGAAAGTGGTAAGGGATACCCGAATATCGATTCGCTCAAAAATATATCAAAACTTTACTCGGTATCTATTGATGAGTTGTTGTCAGGTGAGGAGTTGATTTCCCTTGCAGCAAATGAGAACCGCACTAATATAAATAAGATTTTCAATCTGGTTTATGGTACTTTAGATATTATGACAATCTCCTTTTATTTCCTTCCGCTTTATATACGACAGGACAGTAACCTGATTCGGACAGTGAGTTTGTTTTCAAACCCAGACGTAAGCTTGATTACATGGATAATTTATCTTGTTTCGCCTATTCTATTGGTAATGATGGGTATCGCACAAATAATTGCTCAACATATTTTGAATGAAAGGTGGTATAGCATTAGCAGAACCGGCTCTATTCTGTTACAGGCTTTTTGCATTCTTATTTATGTTGCAACTCGTCAACCCTATGCAACTTCTCTCCTTTTCTTGTTTTTTATGGTTAAGGTGGTTCTTTTGATAAAGAGCAGCTGAATAAAGCAAATTGTTCTGAAAAGCCTTGTAAAAAACCCTTCGACACGAAAAGTGTCGGAGGGTTTTTGCCGTTGTGACGATTCGTTTCTTGAATATTTCCATACTCGACCACACAATGATGATGTGGCTGGCATACACAAACATACCAATATTACAGAAAGGATTTTACAAATGGAATTTATTATTAAAACAAACAGATTAATAAAACCATACGGAACACGGCTTGATTTAAATAGTTTATCGCTCTATGTTCCGAAAGGAGGAAGATATGATGAAAAATAAAAAGTATTTTATTCTTGCCGGAATTCAATTCTTATTATTCATACTATTTACAATGGCTGTTTTTACATTTGACGTCAGCCCTATAGGTCCGGAGCAGTCCAATGTTGGATTTTCTACCTTAAATGGCTTTATGTTCAAACTGCTTGGGGAAAACTTGCTTTGGTACCACATCACTGACTGGATTGGTGTTGCAGCTATCCTTGTTGCTATGGGTTTTGCTATATTAGGGTTAGTGCAACTAATAAAAAGAAAAAGTATCAAGTGCGTAGACAGCGATATTATATTAATTGGGGTATTTTATATCATCGTGATATTTTCATATGTATTGTTTGAAATATTTATTGTTAATTACAGACCGATTATTTTGGTATATGCATTAGAAGCGTCCTATCCATCTTCCCATACGATGATTGTACTATGTATCATGTCTACCGCTATTATGCAATTCCATTCCCGGATACGAAATAAATCAATTAGAATTTCGGCGGAGGTCATATCTGTAGCTATCATCGCCGTAACGGTGATTGGACGTTTTATATCAGGGGCACATTGGTTCACCGATATTGTAGGAGGTTTATTATTGGGTTCTGCACTTATTACTATATATTACGCTGCAATTAGACAGGTATCAAAGAACGAATAGATATTGGAACACCAATATTATCAAATTGCTGCCCAGTATACTAACGGCGGTTTTGAAAAAATCAAAACCGTCGTTTTCTATTTCTAAAAAATAGATCAGAGGTTCTATATGCTAGA
This sequence comes from [Clostridium] celerecrescens 18A, assembly GCF_002797975.1. Classification (NCBI taxonomy): domain Bacteria; kingdom Bacillati; phylum Bacillota; class Clostridia; order Lachnospirales; family Lachnospiraceae; genus Lacrimispora; species Lacrimispora celerecrescens. Next base: position 2,819,372 of record NZ_PGET01000001.1, read on the forward strand.
TAAATTAAGCTTACCTGTAATCGGAAAAATACAAAAAAGGCATGACAGTTCCGTATCACGCCTTTGCATTGGCCGCTAAAAGCATTTTACCACTATTCCTACTTTTAAAAAACCTTCTCTTAACCTCTTTACAAATTCCAGAGCCTTCCCTCCATCTCCATGAACACATACAGAATCCGCATCAATGGAAATCGTGCTTCCGTCAATGGCTTCCACCACCCCTTCTTTCGCCATTCGGATCACCCGCTTTAAAGCCAGTTCCTCATCTTCAATCACCGCACCTTTCCGGCTTCTTGGAACCAGGTTTCCATCTCTATCATAGGCCCTGTCTGCAAATACCTCACTGGCAGCAGACACTCCTGTATCCTTTGCCGCCCGAAGCATCTCACTATGGCTGAGAGCCAGGAGAACCAGGCTGCCATCCACTTCTTTTATCGCCTGGCAGATAGCTTTTGCCAGCTCATAATCCTTTGCCGCCATGTTGTACAAGGCCCCATGGGGCTTTACATGGCAGAGTCTGATTCCGGCTCCTCTGCAGAAAGCGTTCAGTGCCCCGATCTGATACATCACACTGGTTTTTACTTCTCTGGGAGTAAGGCTCATATTTCTTCTTCCAAATCCTGCCAGATCGGGGAACCCCGGATGGGCCCCTGCCCTCACTCCATACTTTTTACACAAAGCCACCGTCTGTTCCATTACCACAGGATCTCCCCCATGAAAGCCACAGGCAATGTTTGCCGATGTAACATAGGGCAGCACCTCTTCATCCAGTCCTATTTTATAAGCGCCGAAGCTTTCCCCCAGATCGCAATTCAAGTCAATAACCGGCATATTTTCACCTCTAATTCTTTAATTCTGCATTTTTTAAATCCGTAATAAACATGTGTCCCGGAGCGTGAGTAATTACAAAGGGAGGCCTGCTGTTCATGACCACTGCCTGGGGAGTTACCCCGCATGGCCAGAAAACAGGTACCTCTCCATCATATATAGTAACCGGATCTCCAAAATCCGGTTTGCGGATATCTTTTATTCCAAGAGCTTCCGGATAACCAATGTGAACAGGTGCCCCATGCACCTTTGGCATGGAAGCTGTAATAGCAACCGCAATGGATACCTGGTGATGAGGAATGGGTCTCATGCTTACCACCATGTTACCTGAGAATATTCCTGCGGGCGTGCAGGGAATGTTCGTATGGAACATAGGAACATTAACCCCCTCTTCAATCTGTCTCACCGGTATCCCGGCCTCCAAAAGTGCTGTTTCAAAAGAAAAACTGCAGCCAATAAGAAAGCTTACCAGCTTTCCCCTGGTTCTTTGATACTCCTCAAATAATTTTGATACATCCGTGTATTCACCGGTGCACTCGCCGTTTTCATATACCCGGTATCTGGGAATATCCCTTGGGATATCACTTCCTTCTGCTGTCAGCGGAAAACTCCTGCTCCCTGCATCCGATACTTCCAGAAGCGGGCAGGCCTTGGGATTTCTCTGGCAGAACAAAAGAAAATCCCAGGCCAGCTCTTTGGGAAGAATCACCAGGTTTCCCTGGGCATAACCGCCGCACATACCGGTGGTAGGGCCTTGGATCACCCCTTCCCGGATCAGCCGGCGAACTTCTTTTGGCTCGCTTTTTCTGTACTCTGTTCCCATGTTCTTTCCTTCTTTCCTGTCTTATGGCCTTTTTACCGGTAAATGACATTCCTAAGCCGTTCCTTAAAACTCATCAGCTTTTCTTCTTCCTTCCGGCAGATTGCCACAGCCTCACCTGGAGTTACATACTGAAACGCCACCCATTCTCCCGGCTTTAACTGAGCCAGTGCAGGGATATCCGTGCTGATCACTGTAGCGATTTTTGCGTATCCCCCAGTGGTCTGATGATCTGCCATCAAAACCATAGGAAGTCGGTCAGATGAAATCTGAACCGAGCCTTCTACGATCCCATCAGATATGATATCTGCCCCATTCTTTATTTCTATGGGTTCTCCCTCCAGTTTGCAGGCCATGCGGTCGCAGTCCATGCTTAACCGGAAGGGGTTCCGGATCAGGGTATTAAGTCCCAGTTCCGTAAAGGCATCTTCCTGGGGGCCCATTACGGCACGCAGAAGAACTATACGGTCGCTTCCATAAAAACGGTAAGGCGTTGACGAATGACGCAGCCATCGTTCATTCTCTCCCACGGCTGCCAGCTTCTCATTTCCCTTTAATTTCTTTATTGTTTTCTTAAACTGCCTGAGATTTTTATCAGACTCCAGGTGATCCCCCTCAAGGAGTGCCCTTCCCTCAAAGCCTCCTATGCGGCATTTTAAATTGGTGGAACGGCTTCCCATGACAGGAGGAACCTCTACTCCTCCATAGACCGCCATGTAAGTCCGAAGGCCTGAGACCGCAAGCTCCATGGTCAAAATATCTCCTGTCCGTACCAGAATCGGGGAGAACATGGGAACCGGGAATCCATTGATACAGGGTTTCATATCCCCGCCCGTAAGGGATATGATCTCGTCAGAGGTAAAACGGAGCTCACCGCCCTTTATCGTAAATTCGATGACTGCCGCTGTTTCCGGATCTTCCAGATTCCCGGCAAGGAGATTGGCAAGCTTCATGGAATACTTGTCACAGGCTCCGCTTTCCTGGATGCCCTGGCTTAAAAATCCTCTTCTCCCTTTATCCTGAACCGTGGACAAGGCTCCATGACGCAAGATTTCAAATCCCATCCCGTCACCCCTTTTCCTGTTTTCTTTTTATTTCTTTATATTCTTCCTGACTGATGGGTACAAAACGAATAGAATCACCGGCCTTATAAAGAGGTTTTCCCACCTGCTCCGGAGAAAAAAGACGATAAGGCGTACGTCCGATCAACTGCCAGCCTCCCGGAGAATCCATGGGATAGATTCCTGTCTGCTCTCCTCCGATGCCTACGCTCCCCGCCGGGATTCTGGTTCTGGGCGAGCTTAACCGGGGAGTGAAAATGCGTTCATCCATTCCTCCAAGATAGGGAAAGCCCGGAAGAAATCCCAGCATATAAATGCGGTAATCCCTGCTGCTGTGAATCCGGATCACCTCTTCCTCCGTGATCTTTCCATGTTCCGCTACAAACGAAAGATCCGGCCCGAAGCTGCCTCCGTAGCAGACGGGAATCTCCACCAGCCTTCCTCTTATCCCGCTTCTGCCATCCAATGATTCTGCCAGCCGCGACAGAACCTTTAATACCTCGTCATAATCTGTTTTCAGAGGGTCATAACAAACAAGAACAGAACAAAAGGCAGGTACAGTCTCATGGATCCCTTCCACCGAAAGCTCATGGATCCTCCGGTTTAATTCCATTGCCTTCGCATTTACCTCCTCACTGATGGAATCCCCCAATTCCACCAAGGCACCGCAATCACCAACCGGCTTTATTTGAATCATGGCTTATCTCCTTTTTCAAAAAACCCTTTTTTCAGTACAGAGCAAAACCAACGATCGGAATTATGGGAATATCGGACCGCATAAGCCGTACACTGGCGCATCAGGCTGACAATTCCTGTATTCAGCCGGGTACTGAATCCATCGATTCCAGGTATCAGAGAACCGGTCATATCAATAAGACCGGTTCTTGATGCCGCTCTCATCAGTTCCGCTTCCATTTCTTCCCGGTGAAGAATTTCCATATCCCGCTTTAAGTACGCAATTGCCGCGATCAAGCCGTAGCAGCCCCAGTCAGAACAGGTTGCCGTTATCACATGGTCCGCCTGGCTGGCAGCCAGAATTCCGCCTCCGCAACCGCACACACATTCCCCGGAAGCCGTGAAAGGTATGTATTTTTTAATATGATCTGCTATGGCTCCCATGCCGATCTCATTGCCAAGATCTCCGATGGCAATGTTTAAGACTCCCTTTTTCCGCAGCATTTCCCATAGTACATCTGTCTTGGCTTCCAGCTCTGTTACATTGTCTCCGGCGGAATTGTGATATACACCATTTTCATTGGAGCCAGGGGCCTCCACAGAGATAACCGCTCCGGGAAGCCCTTCTTTTATCAGCCATTCCGCTTCGATTTCTGCCCTTGCCAGATTCTTTGTAAAGGCCACCACTCCCATGCTGAGAGGAAGTTCCCTTACGGTACCTATATCCTGGTAAATATGGAGACCTACCACGCAGGCACATTTCACTACGGACTTCACACAGTCCTCAGGGCAGATGATAACAGGCTTTGCCCCAAAAGCCATGACCAGGGCTCTTGCCAGCAGCATGGAACTGACCATTCCATCCATCTCCGGCTTTTTATGAGGCAGAAGCACAAATCCTGTCAATATATAAACCAGATCATTTTCTTTCACCGTTTCACACAGCTTTTCCGCTGCTCTCATGGTAAGAGGCTCCCCCATCTGCTCCCGGCTCCCGGCATAAAGAATCCGGCATACCCCATAGCCCCTGGGGTCTAAATTCATCAGAGCATCCAGGTTTTCTCCAACATTTCTCTTTTCCAGTCCGCCTCTGTCCATCATCCACTCCTAATCAAATATACTATCTCTGCCTGTATACTCTAAGTATTCTTCCAAAACAGCATCCTGAATCTTCTTTAACGTAACCGGATCCTTCCCACCTACGGGCTTTCCGTCAATAACGTCTGCATGAAGGCAGAAATTGGAGGAAGAGGTCACGATGACCTCATCGGCCTCCATAAGCTCTTCCATGGTAAATGCCCGCTCCAATACCTGGATTCCAAGCCTGTAGCAGGCCTGGATCATATGAGTCTTTGCAATCCCCCGAAGGATCAGGTTATTATTGGGATGGGATAGGAAGGTTCCGTTCTTTAAAATGGAGACATTGCTGTGGGCGCACTCCGTCACCATATCTCCCCTGTGTAAAACAGCTTCCATTGCTCCAGCTTTTAAAGCCTCCTGAGAGGCCAGCACGGACGGGAGAAGATTTAATGTCTTAATATTGCAGTAAAAAAACCTGGTATCTTCCATTGTTATCAGTCGGATGGGAACATCAGGGTTTTTTAGTTTATTAGGTCTTATCATGACCCACAGCTTTCCAAGCATTGCCTCGTCATAAGCATGATCCCTGGGAGCTGTTCCTCTTGACACCTGCCAGTACACAAAATGGGTATTCCCCTCCACCATGGAAAGAAGTTTGGTCAGAAGCTCTCCAAGTTCCTTCTTATCCATGGGAATCTTAATATCCAGGGCTTTGGCACTGGAATAAAAACGGTCCAGATGATCTTCCAGAAGATATACTTTGTGATTCCCTCCAACGGTAGCATCATAAACTCCATCTCCAAAAAAATGAACCCGGTCCTGAAAGGGAACCATCAATTCCTCAGGGGCCCCGATCCTTCCATCATAATAAGCAAGCTCTTTCATAATATCTCCTTTTCCCTGGAACAAATCCCAAATTTTAACTCCACGAATTTCTTAATTAATTCCACGCAATGATCCAGCCCCAGACTTTCCGTATTCAGGCAAAGGTCATAATTTTCAGGGTTCTTCCACTGCCTTCCGGTATGGTACATATAATAGGAATTCCTGTATTTATCCAGTCTGTCTATATACTTTGCAGCCTCCTGTCCGGATATTCCCTGCCGCTCCATCTCTCTTTTTAAGCGGAATTCATAGGGAGCATCCAGAAACACAGATACTACATTGTGCTCATCCTTTAAGACAAAATCCGCAGCCCGGCCGATGCAGACATAGGATTCATGATGAAGAAGCTCCTGCAAAACCTTTGCCTGATAATTAAAAAGGTTCTGATCCGATATAAAATTGCCGCTTTCCTTGGGAATGACTTCGCCGCTGTAGACTCTTCTTGAGGCACGGTATAAAAAAGTTTTTTTCATGTTTTCATCTGCATTTGCAAATATCGCCTCATTGATTCCGCTGTCTTCTGATGCCAGACGCAAAAGCTTTCTGTCATACACATCGATCCCGTAATCAGCCGCCAGTTTTTTACCGATGTAGCTTCCGCCTCCGCTTCCGCAGGTTCGGGTGATGGCAATGGCAAAATACTTCTTCTCATCCATAATCGTATCCTCCTATTGTCCAAGATATGCCTTCTTTACCCTGTCATCCTTTAGCAGTTCTCCGGCATCACCTTCCATGGTAATCTTCCCTGTCTCCATAACATAGGCTCTGTTTGATATGGATAAGGCCATTTTTGCATTCTGTTCCACAAGCAGAATGGTGATTCCTTTATTGTTCACTTCTCTGATAATAGAAAAGATTTCCTTTACCAGCAATGGAGAAAGTCCCATAGACGGTTCATCCATCAGGATCATCCTGGGTTTTGCCATAAGGGCCCGGCCTACGGCAAGCATCTGCTGTTCACCGCCGGACAAGGTTCCTGCCAGCTGTTTTTTCCGTTCTTTTAAACGGGAAAAACGTTCAAATACATCTGCCATATTGACCGCCATGTCTTTTCCATCGGTAAATGCCCCCATTTCCAGATTCTCCTCTACAGTCATCTGAGGGAATATATGACGTCCTTCCGGTACATGTGCCAGTTTTAAATTGATGATCTTGCTGGGTTCTGTTTTTAACAAATCGGCTCCGTTAAAGAATATCTCTCCCTTATCAGCTTTTTTTAATCCTGAAATAGTCCTTAAAATAGTGGTTTTTCCTGCTCCATTGGCCCCGATAAGGGAAACGATTTCTCCATCATGAACTTCCAGGGATACCCCATGAATGGCTTCAATGGCACCGTAAGATACTGCCAGATCCTTTACCTTAAGCATCTTTCTCTACCTCCTCATCGTCTTTTCCCAGATAGGCTTCAATCACCTTTGGATGATTGGCAATCTCCTCCGGAGTCCCGGATGCAATGGAAGTACCGAAATCAAGGACAGAAATCCGTTCGCAGATTTTCATGACCAGGCTCATGTCATGCTCGATCAGAAGCACGGAAATCTTAAATTCATCGCGGATATAGTTGATAATCTCCAGGAGTTCTTCCGTTTCTGTCGGGTTCATCCCTGCCGCAGGCTCGTCAAGAAGGAGGAGTTTCATATCCGTAGCCAGGGCTCTGGCTATCTCCAGACGCCTCTGCTCTCCATAAGGAAGATTACCTGCTTCATAATCTTCTTTTCCACTTAGATGCACGATTTTAAGCAGCTGCCCTGCTCTTTTTGTCAGTTCCTTTTCCTGCTTCCAGTAAGCCGGTGTACGAAAAACGGCATGGAACAGATTGTAGGAAAGCTTGGCGCTCATGGCTGCTTTTACATTATCGATTACGGTCATTTTCTTAAATAACCGGATATTCTGGAATGTTCTTGCAATTCCTGCTTCAACAATCTGATGGGTCCTTTTCCCATTCATGAACTGGCCATTTAAGTAAAAGGATCCTTCTGTCGGTCTATAAACACCGGTGATCAGATTGAACACTGTGGTTTTTCCAGCGCCGTTTGGACCGATCAGCCCTACTAACTCCGATTCTCCGATTTCCATATTAAAGCTGTCCACCGCTTTTAATCCGCCGAACTGGATTCCCAGGTTCTGCGCTTTTAATACCGGCGTGACTTCTTCTGTTCCCGTCATATTTATACACCTCCTTCTGTTTTTTTCCGTTTCTTTTCACAACCGCCTTTTCTGCCTGTCAGCCGTTCATATACACGAATGAGAGAAAATTCCCAAGCTCCAAAGATACCGCCCGGTTTGAATATCATGACCAGTACCAGTACTACAGAGTATGCCAGCATACGGTACTGGGAGAACTGGCGCATCATCTCCGGAAGAGAAGAAAGAAAAGCCGCACCGATTATGGACCCGGTTATGGAGCCGATCCCTCCGATAATCACCTCTGAGAGAAGCTCTGCAGAGTACATAAAGTTAAAGTTGGTGGGAATCATGGCTGTCATGTAATGGGCATATACACCTCCGCCGATTCCTGCAAAGAAAGCGGCTACGGAAAAGGTAAGCACTTTATAATAAGTAACATTGATTCCCGAAGCAGATGCTGCTATGTAATCTTCCCGAATGGCTTTCACCGTTCTGCCAAAGCGGCTGCGTACGTACATGTACATCATGGTGATACAGATTACCATGATCCAGAAGCTCCAGTAGAAGTTGGATAGCTTTATAATACCACTCATGGTTTTTCCGCCGCCTGTTATCGAAAGATTGCAAAAGAGAACCCGGATAATCTCTGCAAAAGCAATGGTCACAATGGCAAGATAATCTCCTCTTAAGCGTAAAGCCGGAATTCCAACCATGACTCCGGTCATGCCGGCTGCAATCCCTCCTGCAAGTAGAGCAACCAGGAATAATGCGATATCAGGCAGCCCTTTTCCGGCAAGTCCATTGGATACAATGGCAGAGGCATATGCTCCCACTGATACAAAACCCGCATGGCCTAGGGAAAACTCACCCATGCATCCCACCACCAGATTTAAGGAAGCCACCATAATGATCGTATAGCAGGCGGTAGTACTGATTCCCTTGATATACTGAGTGGACCTGCCAAAAGCATTGTTTTCAAAAAGCAGGACAAACAAGAAAAAAACTGCCAGAACACCCAAGAAATTAAGAAAATAAGAAATTTTAAACCTCTTTTCCATGGTCCACCCCCTTAAACTTTCTCTCCAGCATTCTTACCAAGAATGCCGGACGGTTTCACCAGAAGAATCACAATTAGAATGGCATAGGTAATTGCTTCATACCAGCCCGGGGCAAACAGCTTTACATAAATTTCAATGAGGCCAACAAGAATTCCTCCGAGCATGGCTCCTGGAATGACTCCGATTCCACCGAGGACAGCAGCAATAAAGGCCTTAAGCCCCATCATGGAACCCATATCATTGGTGACGCGTGGATATTTGGTACAATACATAAGAGCTGCAACTGCTGCCAGCGCGGAGCCGATGGCAAAGGTCATGGTGATCACCTTATTGACATTGATTCCCGCAAGAATGGAAGCATCCCGGTCCTGGGGCACTGCCCGCATGGCTTTCCCCATCTTGGTGTTCTTAATAAATATCTGTAGGCCCGCCATCATGACCACCCCGATACCGATGGTCAGGATAACATTCAGAGGAAGGACCACTCCAAACACATTTACAGAGGGTAAATCAAATATTTTCTGGACATTATGAGGCTTTGCACCAAAGAGAACCATGGCCAGGTTTTCAAGAAACAGACTCATGGCAAGTGCTGTAATAAGAGCTGACATGGAGCCGGCCCTGCGGACCGGCTTATAGGCTATCACCTCAACCATGACTCCCACCGCAGCACATATGACCACGGCAAGGAAGACGGAAATCCAAGCAGGCATTCCTGCATGGATCATGAAAGGAATGGTATAAAATAAGGTATAGGCCCCAATCATGATAAAATCGCCGTGAGCAAAGTTGATCATTCGGATGATTCCATATACCATGGTATAACCAAGTGCAATCAAAGCATAGATAGCGCCCTGATTCAGTCCGTTTATCAGGCTTTGAAAGAATAATGAAAATGTCATAGGATCTTCCTCCCTATCATTTTTCAGACCTTCTTGTTAGATTTATGCCGCTATTCTTTTGTTCCTTCCGGTGAAAGAGTCATAAGCCATTTCACCTTGCCGCCTTCAAAAGTATTGATCGCTACGGATTTCTCCGGGTCACCGTTTTCATCCATGGTAAAGGTTCCTCCTACTCCTGTAAAAGTCATTCCCGTCATCCCATTTACCAGGGAAACCGTATCTGATGCACCGCTGTTTTTGGCAGCTTCCACCAGCATGTAAATGGCATCATAGTAAAGAGCCGCACAGGCATTTAAGCTTTCCGTTCCGTACTTTTCCGTATATTTGGATACAAAATTGACTACAGCCGGAGCGGTATCTTCGGAAGAATAGTGGTTGGTAAAATAGCAGTTCTCAAATTTATCTTCAAAACCTGCCGTATCGGCTCCATCCCAGCCATCACCACCCATAATGGCTCCGTCAAAGCCTGCATCCCTTGCCGCACCTACCAAAAGGGGAACCGTATCAAGGAATGCGGGATAAAACAGGAAATCTGCTCCTTTTGCCACTACCTGGGAGGTCTGGGACGAAAAGTCTGTATCCTTTGTAGTGCATTCTCCCACATATACCACTTCAATTCCGTTTGCCTCGGCATTCTCTATAAATGCATCTTTTAAGCCGTTGGAATAATCATCATCCTTGGCATAAATAACGGCGGCTTTGGTCCAGCCTTTTTCCTTCGCAAACTGGGAAGCCATTTTGCCCTGATACGGGTCAATAAAACAATTCCTGAAAATGGTGGGGCCTTTTAAAGTTACGTCTTTATTAGTAGCCCCTGTAGCAAGAAGGAGCATATTATCTTTGGAAGCCTGTTCGGCAACGGGAAGGGTAACAGAGGAAAAAAAGCTTCCTACGATGGCACTGGGGCCTTCTTTCATCAGACTGTTGTAAGCATTAATTGCCTGCTTGGCATCACCGCCGTCATCTACTATTTTTCCGCCATTTACAATTTCAACCTTAAAACCGGAATCTCCGTAGTTGATTTCTTCAACTGCCATGGCAATGGCGTTCTGTGCACCTTCCCCATAAACAGCAGACCCTCCTGTGACAGGACCATACACGCCGATCTTAATGGTCTTCCCGTCTTCTCCTTCCGGAGCAGACGCTGCTTCCTTGGAAGACGTTGAACTTGCAGCGGCTGTACTGCCTCCTGCAGCACTCTGCTGTGCAGATGAACCACAGCCGGCAAGGAGCGCCGCCGTCATTGCTGTAATAAGAGTTACCGGTAATAATCTTTTTTTCATAATCGCTTCCTCCTCAATCTATTATCATAAAAGACGAAAATAAAGACGGAATAAGGAGGCTTCCCTAAAAATGCAGGGAAAACCTCCTTGTTCTCCTTAAGAGACTTATTTGCTTTATGGATTTGTATCACATACATTGCAAAATTTCCATAAGCAAAAAGGAGCCGCAACCGTACTGAGTACGCTTGAGACTCCTTTGTTCTCTCGTCTAATATGTTGGTAGGATTATAGCATCTGCATTTTTAAAATTCAAGTGATTTTGTCAGCTTTGTGTTTTTGATGGTCTAGACTTAATTTTCTTAATTATTCAGCCTGTTTCTATGAGCTCATCCATCACTGGATACTGAAAAATCTGGAATTTATCATAAGCTATATCTAATAAAACATTTTATTTTTAATAGTTCCAGCATGTCCTTCATATCATCCAGTCATAAATATCTTATTTTATCACAGCCGATACCAATTCAGTCATATAAGTTTATACCATACTCTTAAAAGCTGCATTCAGCATATCTTCTTCAGATATTAATGACTGTCGATAAACTGATTTAACAGCTTTGTAAATCTTGTAAGTACAGGATCTTGTAAGTACAGGATCTTGTAAGTACAGGAGCATCTGAAGTAGAAAAGGCTAAGGCATTATCTATCACTTTTTCATGCTTTTCTCTGGTCGTTATCTGAGTCAATCCTTTTTATCTAATATAGTTTATACTTTAAAACGAACAATATAAACTCCTTCTTACCTCTATTATATTAAGCTACGTTTGAAGTAAATTATCTACAATTATTTATGTTTTGAGTAATTTATTTCCTAATGATAGCTAATTAAAGTTTTGATTATTTTTGAAAAATGTAGTACTCCTGTTTTTGCCATATAAGATATAATACAATGTCTCAAAGCTAACAAACCTCAATTAGATCATCAGCCATTAAATGAAGCAATAACACGGAAGTACTGAAATTAACATGTTTGTACAAGTAGACATATTTTATATGTATAAAGAATGAAACTTCTTTATGATGTTTTAATTGATAAGCAAATAATTATAGAGGGTGAATTTATATGACTGATAATCAATGCTGTAAATGTCGTTGTTCTTGTGGGCATACCGGACCCAGATGTTGTCCAGGACCGACTGGGCCGACTGGACCTACTGGACCCACTGGGCCGACTGGGCCTAGAGGCTTACAGGGACTACAAGGTCCTACTGGACCTACTGGACCCACTGGACCTAGAGGCTTACAAGGACCACAAGGTCCTACTGGACCCACTGGGCCTAGAGGCTTACAAGGACCACAAGGTCCTACTGGACCTACTGGACCTACCGGACTTACCGGTGCAACCGGACCTACCGGTGCAACCGGACCTACCGGACTTACCGGTGTAACCGGACCTACCGGGCCTACCGGGCCTACTGGACTTACCGGTGCTACCGGACCTACCGGACCTACTGGACCCACTGGACTTACCGGTGCTACCGGACCTACTGGACCTACCGGACTTACCGGTGCAACCGGACCTACCGGTGCTACCGGACCTACCGGACTTACCGGTGTAACCGGACCTACCGGGCCTACCGGACCTACTGGACTTACCGGTGCTACCGGACCTACCGGTACAACCGGACCTACTGGACCCACTGGACTTACCGGTGCTACCGGACCTACCGGACCTACTGGACCTACCGGACCTACCGGACTTACCGGTGCTACCGGACCTACCGGACTTACCGGTGCTACCGGACCTACCGGACCTACTGGACTTACCGGTGCTACCGGACCTACCGGTGCAACCGGGCCTACCGGACTTACCGGTGCAACCGGGCCTACCGGACCTACTGGACTTACCGGTGCTACCGGACCTACCGGACCTACTGGACTTACCGGTGCTACCGGACCTACCGGACCTGCCGGACCTACCGGACCTACTGGACTTACTGGTGCGACTGGGCCTACTGGGCCAACTGGACCTATCGGACTTGCTGGTGCGACCGGGCCTACCGGACCTACTGGTGCGACCGGACCTACTGGACTTACTGGTGCGACCGGGCCTACTGGGCCGACCGGACCTACTGGACCTACTGGACCTACTGGAGCCACTGGCGCAACCGGTGTTCAAGGACCGACCGGGCCGACTGGTGCCCAAGGAACTATCGGACCTACTGGACCTCAAGGGCCAGAGGGACCTCAGGGGCCACAGGGGATTGAGGGATCGGTTGGACCGACCGGGCCGACTGGTTCTACCGGAGCCCAGGGACCGACTGGGCCTACCGGTGCTCAAGGGCCTACCGGGCCTACTGGACCTACTGGTGCCCAAGGAACTATTGGACCGACTGGACCTCAGGGACCAGAAGGACCTCAGGGGCCACAGGGGATTGAGGGACCGGTTGGACCTACCGGACCCACCGGACCTGCTGGACCTACCGGGCCTACCGGGCCTACCGGACCAACTGGGCCTACCGGCCCCATCCTACAGCCATTTGTAAATGCAAATATAATCCAGCAAACAGTACCTGGTATGCGGGGTATTGTTACGTTTGGAGCAACTACAGCTATGGGAATTGATTTTATTAATAGCAATACGTTTGTCATTACAAGAGCTGGTCTTTATGCATTGGTGTGCTCATTGAACTTTGCGGTAGGGACGCCGGCAAATACCTATTTTGGGGTATTACTGAATAATAACCCGACGGAGGGTGTTGCGCCGGTTTCAAACGCGGACACCGTAGGGGAGATAACGATTTCAAGGGTCAACTTCTATAATGTTGGCGATATCGTCCAGATAGCATCTGGTAACATCGTAACGAGCACGACACTGGAAGAATCGCCTGGAGTTGTTGGCAGCGCTGGCCACTTAATTTTCTTTCGATTTGCGGATGGAGCACAGTAAAAAATTAAAGAAAGAATATTCCACAATTGGTGTTGAGAGTAACATCGGATTAGCCATTAATTGACTAGCCGACCTCTCACACCACCGTGCGTACCATTGGTATACCATGGAGTTTTCATAGATTTACAGATAATAGTCAGTCATGTGCATAAAGCCTTGGGTGGCTATTATTTTATTCTTAAGCACATAATTAGGCTTTCTTAATTACTGCCTCCACTGCCCAGGCAAATGATTACATGCAGTCCTTCATGGTCCTCCCTGCACCGCACAGCCCTTCAAAATCCTTGGTAAAGACGCTTACCGCCATTGTTACAGAATCATTTTTAATCAACCCCTCTATGACATCCGGAGAAATCGTGGACGCACCAACCCCATACTGGCAAAGCTCAAGGACCTGTTGGGAATTCTTGAAGCTGGCTGCCAGTACTTCTGTCTTTAACCCATTTTTCTTGAAAATATCGTGGATGTCCTTGGCCGTCCTCACGCCATTTGCTCCAAGGTTATCGATCCGGTTCACATACGGTGCCGCATAGTCTGCCCCGGCTTTTCCTGCTAAAAATGCCTGCATTTGCGTGTAAATGGCCGTGGCTGTTACATTGGCACCTTCCTTTTTCAGGGCTTTCATGGCTTTTAATCCTTCTTTTGTGGCAGGGATCTTCACATAAGTATTCCTTCCAAGCTCCTTTTGGATCCTGTGAGCCTCTTCAACCATTCCCTCCGCATCTTCTGCAACCACCTGCACATGAAGCTCCGCTTCCGGCCCAATAAATTCACGGATTTCCCTCAGAGTCTCAAAGGGCTGTTTTCCGTTTTTCGCCAGAATGCTGGGATTGGTCGTAACACCATCTACTGCAAATGTGTCGTATACCTCTTTAATCTTCTCAATGTTTGCATCATCAATAATAAATTTCATGCCTCTGCTCCTCTCCTTTTCATGCTTCTAAAATGATATGGTTTACCCCGTTAGATCTGGCGATTTCTGCAAACCGCTCCATGTCCTGACGGGAGTAGGGTTCTGGGTTATCTTTAAAGCAATAGGTTTTGTCAACCAAATGGTACTTAGCCTCCCCCAGGGGGTTGTAATTTAGAATTTCATATGACACTTTCTTGGATAACGCTGATATAAACCGGCTGATTCCTGCTATGTTATCATCCTTAGTGGTAAGCCCCGGAATCATTGGGGTACGGATGATAACATGGTCTCTATTCTCAGATTCCAGCAAAAGACGTATGTGTTTTTTGATCCGCTCATTGGTCACACCGGTATACTTTTTATGGGCTTCCGGTTCAAAAATCTTAAAATCCGCATAAATCAGGTCCAGCCATGGGAGTACAGCTTCCAGTGTTTCTGTTGGTACATGGAGAGCCGTCTCAATCGCCGTGTGGATGTTCCTTTTCTTCATCTCCTTTAAAAAGGAGAGGACAAACTCCGGCTGGAGTAGCGGTTCTCCCCCTGAGAGGGTAACACCGCCGCCGTATTTATAAAAAGGGGCATCCCTAAGTACCTCTTCCACAGCTTCTTCCACGGTCAGCCTGGCGCTGTCCCATAGAATCGCCCCGGAAGGGCATTCCTCTATGATCCGGTCCCAGTCCTCTGTTTTTGTAATATCAAGCCTGATTCCTTTTTCTGTCATGAGAATACCGCTGTTTTCAGAAAGACTGCAACAGATCTGGCAACCAATGCATTTGTTCGGGAAGTACAATGGCCTTACCGTCCTGCTGATCCCTTCCGGATTATGACACCATACGCAGGACAGTGGACAGCCCTTTAAAAATACGGTTGAGCGGATTCCCCCGCCGTCATGGGTGGAAAAACGGCGGATATCAAAGACAATTCCTTTTACCGTCCTCTCCTCCAAATTGATTCCCTCCATATGTTTTATGTTTCCCATCAGATATCCGCATAGCTGGTTCTGGCGATGATCTCATTCTGAAGCTCATCGGCAAGCTCCGTAAAATAAGCGGTATATCCGGCTACCCGGATGGTAAGGCTTCGATACTGTTCCGGATTTTTCTTTGCCGCAATCAAATCTTCCTTCCGGACCACATTGAATTGGATATGAGGAATCTCCAGATCCACAAAGGCCCGCAATAACAGGGCAAACTTATTGATCCCCTGCTCTGTCCGGAAAAATTCCGGCAAAAACTTCATGTTAAGAAGCCCCCCGTTTGTAGTCAGGTTTTTATCCAGTTTTGATACGGACTTCAGCACTGCCGTGGGTCCCGTGGTATCCCGTCCATATACAGGGGACATTCCGCCATCAGCCAGGGGCTGTCTTGCATATCTTCCATCCGGCGAAGCCCCTACATTCTCTCCCATGGGAACATGAGCAGAAACCGTATACATGCCGGTATGGTATTTTCCGCCTCTGTAATTGGTATATCGGGACAGGCGATTTTTGAAATATTCCGCCCACTTGGCTCCCATCTGGTCTACCCAGTCCACATCATTGCCATATTTGGGCACTTTATTTAAAAGCATGGTACGCAGCACTTCTTTTCCTTCAAAATCATTTTTAAGCGCTTCCAGCAGCTCTCCGGCCTCTACTTTATGTTTATCAAATACAAGTAGCTTTATGGCAGCCAGACTGTCTGCTAGATTAGCAACCTGAATCATCTGAATTCCAGAGAAGTTGTAACGTGCTCCTCCTGCAGTTACATCCATTCCCTTTTTCATGCATTCATCAATGACAGAGGACAGAAATGGGGAGGGCAGCAAGTCTATATGAGCTTTTTCCACCTCTTCACAAGCCTTTACCATTACATCCATGTATTCATCTAAGTATCTTTGAAATACGGCTTCCAGTTCTTCAAAGGTTCCATAGGTGGTTAAGTCCCCATAGTCGGGGGCTAACTGTTCCCCGGTCAGAAGACATTTCCCTCCCGTCAAAGTCAGTTCCAGAGCCTTGTTAAAGTTAAACATGGCGGCATCGCTCCAACCCAGATTGTTTCCCTGGGTAGTTAGCTCCACACAGCCTACAATGGCATAATCCCTGGCATCCTTTGAGGCCACCCCCAGTTTTTCCATGGACGGAATCACCGCCTTATCATTGAAAAACTGAGGCATACCGCTTCCCATTGAAACCACCCTGACCGCCTGTTTTAAAAGAGCATCTCCCGTATGCTCATGGAGCCTTACGGAAAGATTCGGCTGGGGAAGCCCTAAGTGTTCCTGGGCCTTTAGCAGAAGAAACGAGAGATCATTGACGAAATCATTTCCCTCAGCATCCTGACCGCCTATGGCAATATTAAATCCAATGGGAAAGCCTGCAAAAAACTTGGCGCTGTTAGCATTACGCATATATACGATCTCATTGAATTTCAGCCATAGGCACTCGATGATCTCCAATGCTCCCTGTTCATTAAGACGCCCTTGCTTTCTGTCCCGGTCAAAATATTCCCAGAGGTATTCATCCATCCTTCCCGGCGAGAAGGAAGAGGCATTGGATTCCATATGAAGGATCACAAAAAGGAACCATAAGGACTGAACCGCCTCTTGGAAGGTTTCCGGCGGCTGTTCGGAAACCTTTTTGCAGATGCGTGCTACTTCTTCCATGCTGCAGCGCCCGTCTCTATCCTCTTCCCCTTGTGCCATGTCCAGCAAAAGCTTTTGATATCGCTGCATGAAATGAATAGATCCGCTCATTACGATCGACACGCTTTCAAAAAATTCTCTTTGCTGCCCTCCTGCGATCCTTAAACGGTCATCCGCATCCTGTTTGATTCCTGCCGGACCTTTATGCAGCCATTCCTTACAGTTTGGGCATATATGGCCCTGGGCATGGTCTTTCTGGTTGATTTTCACCACCTTTGCAATATGATCGATTTCTTTTCCGTAACGTTCCCGCAGCACATCTTCTAAGGACTTCCCCCTCCAGTAAGGCATGATATTCTCACGGAAATATGTAATGTCTTCCTGTCTGACTTCAAATCTGTCCTGGGGTCTGACCGGCAGGGTCTCAAATTCCCGGTCCACCCAGGTACTTCCGCTTTCCGGAAAGACAACTCCATACCGTACCCCGGCCGTCCGGTTTCCTACAATCAGCTCTTCCGGCTCGGCGTGGATTTCCATCTGCTTTAATGCAGCCTTTAACGACAATGCCCGCTGGATGATTCTCGGTTTTTCTTCATTTGCCTTGTAGGTATCCGTGATGATCTTTGCCTGCTCAATCGATGCATATCTTGGCTCAGAAAGCATCTTATTTTTCAGGATACTTATACGGTCTGTCATTATCAGATTCTCCATGTACTTTTTCCTTATATTTATTTTTTTTTATTCTTCTTTATTATTTTTTCTGATTTCAGTATATTCCCCTATACTGTCTTTGTCAATGACATCATGATTATCTTTTATTACTTTTTATTTTTTAGAACATACACGAATATGTAAAATTTTAGATCTTCCGAATGCCCTTGCAAATGGAGGAACTGATTTTTACCTGGATAACATAAAAAACACGCCTTCCCCCCTACGCCAGAACGGAAAAGCATGTTTTTAATCTGATCTTTTATCTTTATAGCCACTCAATAGTAAGCTCTTTTAATTTTTCTTCTATTTCGGAAGGGGGCTTCCGTTCCATGACAGCGCCGGTAAAACTATCAATTCTCGCATATTTATAAGTGCCGTCGGTATTAAATTTCCTGGTCTCCAGCATCATATAAGCGTTTTTGCTCACTTCCAGCACTGTGCTTTTTGTAAGCCCGTCTTCCACCATATAAGTCGAAACGTTATTTTCAAACACATCAACTCCAACGGCTCCAAGGAATGCGATGTCAAACCGGAAGTCTGAGATCTGCTTATTGGTAAAGCTTCCTGCAAACCCATCTTTTCCTATGCTGAATACCCCTCCGATAAAAATGAACCTGGCAGTGGTAGGAACCATGAATTCCAGCATGATATCCACCATATTGGTAACAACCGTAATATTTAAGGAAGATTTTGTAATGAGCTTCGCCAGTTCCAGATTTGCAGTTGAAATATCCAGGAATACCATATCTCCGTCCTTAATCAGTTCCATAGCTTTAGCGGCAATCTTTTGCTTGGCCTCAATGTTCTTGTCTTTTCTTTGGGACACGTTCAAGTCATGAACATTGACCCTTTTTTTCATAGCTCCGCCATATGTCTTTTTTAAAAGTCCCTTTCTCTCAAGAAACGTCAGATCTTTCCGTATGCTGTCTTCCGTTACCTGATACTTCTCGCTGAGTTCTTTTACGCGCACGGAACCATTTTTGTTAACAAGAGCCACAATTTGATTCTGCCTTTCTTCTGCAAACATACAACCGCCTCCGCTTATTACTTTTTCCTATTATATCATATTTCTTATTGATGTGCATTAGGATTTTTCTGATTTGTCTGTCTTGGAAAAAATCCGGCGTTTGAAGCTGGCTCGTCTTTGACATATAAATGAGCCGTGTCCCCCATTCCCTTGCATCGGAAATAAGCCTCCCCCTCTATCCTCTCTTCCGTCTCCAGTGTGGTGACCGATGAGGGTGCCAGAAAAATGCCATGCCACAATAGTGGAGCCGGGATTCCCAGCAAATGGGACAGCATAACGCAGATCACACCAAAATGGCAAAACAGGACGATGGTACCATCACTCCCCGGAACCGCCCGGTACATTCCGCCTTCCCTCAGATACCCATGTTTCTTTAATATTTCATCAAGCCCGGCAGCTACTTTTTCATATTCTTCTTTTACAGGCCCTGTTTTCATCCTTTCATTTTCAAACCATAAATCTCTGTCATAAAGTTCCTTCTGGTTTGTCCAGTAGCCGGGCATAAAATCCCAGGGTATGGTCTTAGTCTCACCGGCCCCGTTATCAACCGGCGCATGAAATTCTCTGAGCCAGGGCAATATCTCTGCCTCAGCATGTAATGACTGCAATGTTGCTTTTGCAGTATCCTTGGCTCTTCCTAGAGGTGAGCAATAAAAAGCGGAAACTGAAAGCTTGCTGATCCTTTCGGAAAGCAAATCTGCCTCTTTCCAGCCTTTTTCTGTAAGAGAGTCAATGGAATAGTCTGGTTCTCCGTGCCTTATTAAAATTAGCTTCATACCTGTCCTCTTTTCTGTACTGATGATAGTCCTTTTTATCATAGCATTTTTTATAAACATACACAATAAAACCTCAAATCCCATATCAACAGAAGATTTAATTGAAATAGCAAAATGGCGATACTGCAATCTACAGTATCGCCATCTTGCTATATTTTTTTGCTCTAACGAATACCGCTTACCATATCACTGATAACAGCGGCATCAAGACCCTCCTCTTCAAAACCAACGGAAACGGAATAAGTATACTCGCTGTCCGCCCATGTTGCCACGCTGACTTTGCCATGATTTCCTCTGGTGGAAATCCGCAAGCTGCAGACAGCAACAGTTTTGTTTTCGCTATATTCATTATAGTCGCCACTGATATCATCATTGCCCTTTGCTTTACGGATAAGAATTTCTTTTTCGCCGTTCTCATAGAAAACTTGAATCATCTTTTTTCCAATGATTTCAATCATGTTTTGGGAATAGCCTTCCGGCATTTTTTCAGGAAGAGCTAATTTAAAACCGGCTTGCTTTTCAGCTTCCTGAAGAGAATTACATTCGCTAAAAGGGTTTGGCATTCCAATCGCAATGCCTGTTTCTTCATCAGAATCCTTATTGCTGATTACCATAATACCTGGAGCTTTTTGACCGACAGCTTGCTGTTTAGAGTCCTCCATAGCAAAAGCAGAACCGGCGTCAGCTACAATGGATAGTGCCATAACAGCACAAAGTGTGGGTGCTATAAATTTTTTCATAATCGTTTCTTCCTTTCATTTTGGGATTTGATATAAAACCACTTTTGTGGTTCTTACCCGTATACAAATGAGAAAAGGAAAATGTTGCAAGGAAAAAATTGGACTTTGGGGATAACAACAGCAAGGCAATAAGTAAATAAGGCAGATGCGATTGGCTTTATAGACCATCGTATCTGCCAGTATAGTTACACCTTAGATTAACTAAGTTATAATAGGAGAACAGAAAGCTCTTTTTATAACTTACTTTATACTCTGTATTGTATCCAGCATTTCCTGTTGGGAAACTGGTTCAATGTATTGCACAGAGTAAGAATATCCACCATTTTGCCAGACAGCAAGTAGATACTGTCCATCACTTCCTTTAATCGTAACATCGTAACCATTTATCACATGGCTTTCTAGGCTTGTAAAATCGCCATAGTATCCGCTAACGTCCTCATCACCAGTCGCAATTCTAAAAATAACTGTGTTGTCTGATCCAGCGTACTCTATCTCTGCAAGCTTACCCCAGTAAGAAGTGTATTTTACGGACTCAATTTCAAAGGGCAGTTCATGGATCTCCTTTACCGTAAAACCTACGGCATCAGTTAGCTCCGCAACTGAATGATACGACACAATATCAGGGACTATCTGTACCGGAGGTTCACTTGGTAAATTAATGGTATTGTGGACAATTACAGAACCAACAATCAAAACCGCAAAGCATGCCGCTATGGACAGATACTTTTTGTACTGTGGGAAAGGGAGCGTCTTTTTAGAAGTTTTTTCGAGATCAAGTTTGCTGATGTTATTTAGAATTCTATCTCGCATCTCATTGGTAACTTCGATGTTTTTCATAGCTTTATCATACCTATTCTTCAAAGTCATACACCTCCTTCAGCACATCTTTTAGCTTCTTTCTTGCCCTTAGCAGCAAGGAGCGGACAGTTGCGTCATTTTTTGATAATAGCGAAGCAATTTGTGCCGTAGAATATCCCTCATGATAGTAAAGGTGGACAACCTCACTGTACTTGGCTGGCAGCTGTTTTACAGCATCCCATACAAAAGCCAGGTCCTCGGTTTCGGCAACCGCCAGCGTTTCGCTTAATTCATCTGTCCTTCGGATCCTGTTATAGGTTATTATCTTATTTTTGCTGATATTAATTGCAACACGCAAAAACCATGCTTTTTCATGCTCTGTTGATTCAAACTTGGGCTGAGTTCTAAGGAACTGTATCAAGGCATCCTGCAATACATCCTCTGCATCGCTCATATTGTGGAGATAAGAGTAGGCAAGGCGCAGAACACTGTTCCCATAGGACTCCATCAAGCGCCCGGCCTGCTGGTTAATCTGTGCGGAACGCAAAGTCTCCTGCATCGGGATCACCTTTTTATTGCTTTCCATTTTTACCGCAGAAAGCATCAGACAAATTAGTCTGTATACGAACTCTTTAAGAAAGGATAGATATTCCCCGAGTCCGTTTTGTAATATGTACATATGAACCATACTGTCACCTCCCTTGATAACGAAATGGGGATACTGCAATTATGCAGTATCCGATTTCTGTGGTTCTGAGTCGTATACAAACGGGAAGAGAGTTATGTTGCAAAAGTTTAAAAATAATCTGCTTGCGAGTTTACAACTCCTACTGCCAGTTTAACGATTCCACGATCTGATCCACAAGACCGCAGCAGCGAAGCGTTCTTTCAGCGGTCATAACCGGACTCTCCGACAGGCCCTGTCTGATGCATGCTTCCGCATGTGCTGCCTCATATTTCATTTCAAAATCAACCGTTCTCTCAATCAGCTCGACACACTTGCCGCTATGTATTTCGCAGCGGTCCGCCTTCCAATATTCATTGGTTTTTATAAATCCCTTTTCAAAATAAAAAACAGCAAAACTTTCTGCAGGTCCCCGCATGGAAATACGGCTGCTGATCAGAACATCATCCATCTTTATATTAAGGCTGACAGAATCCTGGACTCCTGTTTTTCCCCTGGTCCCCAGTGCCTGCACGATTACATCGGCAGGCTCCAGCAGATAATCAAGGTATTCAAAGGTATAGGAAGCGCTGCCGTAAACAACTCCTCCCTGATCCTTTTCATGCATCCATGAAGCCTTTGGGCTTTGAAAGGAGGCACTCATATTCACTTGATGGAGTTTTCCTAACATTCCTGAATCAATATATGTTTTAATCAAATCGGTGACAGGAAGAAAAAGGCTTTTTTGCATCTCCATCACAAACAGCCCTTTTTCCTTTGCCAACTGAAAGATTTCTTTTGCCTGCAGTCTTGTCAGCGTAAACGGTTTCTCACAGAGTACGTGCTTTCCATAACTTAAAGCTTGTATCATTTCATGAAAATGTTCCCGGTTTATTGTGGTGATATACACAGCCGTAATCTCCGGGTCCTGATAAAGTTCTTCATAAGAGCCATACGCTTTTTCGATATTGTTCTCCTGGCAGAACGCCCTGGCTCTGTCAAGTGACCTTGACGCCGCCGCAGTTACGGATCCTCCATTGGCTCTCACTGCACCAATAAATCGTTTCCCAATGGCAGCTGTTGATATAATTCCATAATTTATTTTCATAGCAACCCCCTCTAAATTCATTAATTTCTTTCACCTTCCATTATTATAGTACAATAATAATCATTTGCCTATTTCTGGATGTAATTTGCTTGCTGAATATTTAATACGGCAGCCAGACAATCAAATAAGGCTTGTTTTAAGACTTGTTTCCTTCTGAATGAAATTAGAGATTCAACTTATGATAAGAGACTTAAAGAATGTATCAGGATATCACATGTTCCGCATTTTCTTCAGAAATAATCTGACCGCCTTTGCTTCATCTTCCGGAACGCTTCCGCCCCTTCCGATCCGGTCGCAAAGCCCAAGCAGTGCAACCTCACCGATATCTGTCTCCCGCTTCAAGCCATCAACATCACCGAACGGAAGCCCGTCTGTCACATACAGAATGTGCATATGATACCGAACCAGTTTTGCGACTTCCCCGATCCATTTATCATCTACGGAAAAACAAGACAAAAAATCCTCCGTGAGATGTTCTCCCTCAGCATCATGATTATATGCAGTGATTTTATCTTTTCGGATTTTCGTCACCGCCGGTTTGCCGATATCATGAAGCAGTGCCGCCCACATAAAGGTCCGGGCATCTTTACTTTTCGCCTTCTCTTCCGCCGCCTGATCCACTACCATCATCGTATGATTCCATACGCTCCCTTCCGGATGAAACCGTTTTGACTGCGGGGTTTCTTTCATCTTGCCAAGCATGGAAAACGGGTAATTCAAAAACCACGGTTCCCTGCTGATTTGTTCCAGATATTCCGATGGACGTTCGTCATGAAGCAAATGATTATCCATCTGCCGGAACAGTTCTTCCATATTATTATTTTCTTCTGCCATAAAATTCACCTTTCTGTTTTATGAATATCACGGTACACACGGTATCTATTATTTCAAATATTTATTGAAATAAACAAAAATTTTTTATCAGCAGAAGATGTCATTGCAGACCGAAAAACAGGCTGCTGGCAACAAAAGGTCTGTATGCTCCTCACTCAAAACGTCCTGTCCATTTACTTTTGCAAGGTTGTGATCAAAGAAAGAAAAAGCGAATCGGTATGAAGGAAAATCAAAGGGGCAGCCCTTTATATAGAGCCGCCCCCATTTTATAAGTCTAATAAACCATCTTCAGATAAACTTCATTCATCTTCTTTCTCATCTTTAGGAATTCCTCATTGTACCTGCTGGGATGGATCCTGTTTGTCAGAAGAACAAAACCCTTTCTGCCCTTCAAATCCATCAAAACAGAGGTTCCTGTAAAGCCGGTATGATAAAGTGTATCCCTTCCATACTCCTTGCTCCAGCCCAGAGTTCGTTCAAACTTTATAGTGCTGCAAAGTTTTTCAAACATCTCTTCTCCAAATAAAAGCCGGGAATGTTCCAGATAAGCCTTTACAAATTTCACTATATCTTCCAATGTAGAAAACAAACCGGCGCTGCCGCACTGCCCCAGCAGATGGGCCTTTGAGTCATGAACTTCTCCGCAGATACAGCCTCTTAGCTCCGTGCATTCCGTCGGAATGCAGCGCTCCCTGCTGCCCTGAACCAAATAGGTGGTATCCTTCATACCAAGGGGAGTAAAAATATGCTCCCGGAAGGTCTCCTCAAGAGTAGTTTCATCCAAATTCTCAATGATCTTTCCCAGCAGGATAAAACCCACATCCGAATACAGGAAGCCGTCTCCGGCTTCTCTTTCCCTTTGTGTGGTATAGAGATATTCCAGAAGATTTTCCCGGCTCCAGCTTTCTTTGTTTCGAATCTCAGCAGGAAGGCCGCTTGAATGAAGCAGCAGGTGTTCCACCGTGACATCCCCATAGGAAAAAAGGCCCAGGATCTCTTTTACCGGAGTAGAAAGGCTTATCACTCCTTTTTCCACCAGCTGAAGGATCCGGGTGGTAGTCCCAATCACTTTAGTCAGCGAAGCAAGGTCATAATACATACCTGCTTCCACGTTCCGGTCACAATAGGGAACCACCGCACCCTGCTTTCCGGCGTACATTAAGCGGATCCCCTGATCACTGACAAAGCCCCAGCTGGCTCCCCAGATCACCTGGTCCCGAACAAGCTGCTCTGCCATTTCATCTAAAACCGTCTCATTATCATTCCAGGCTCTTATCATTTGACTATACTCCGTTTTTCACAGCCGCTATAGCTTTCCTCACCTGACCGCCGGATTCTAAAAGGGCTTCCCTGGCCTGATCTTTTCCGCAGCCGCATTCGATCATCACGATGGCAGCAGCCACATCCTTATCTGCCTCATAAAGCACGTTAAGAGCCTGCTCCTCTTTCGCACCCGTCAGATCCATGATCATCTTAACCGCCCGCTTCACAAGCTTTTCATTGGTGGGCTGTACATGAACCATATAGTTCCGGTATACCTTTCCAAGCCTTATCATGGCTCCGGTGGAAAGCATATTAACTACCATTTTCTGAGCGGTTCCTGCCTTCATCCTGGTGGATCCGTTAATTACCTCTGGTCCCACTACCGGGGCAATGGTTATATCCGCGATCTTTGCCATGGCGCTGTCCTGATTGCAGGTAACGGAAATGGTAAAGGCACCTGTCTGTTTTCCGAACTCCAGGGCCGCCTTTGTATAAGGAGTCCTTCCGCTGGCAGCTATACCGATCACGCAATCATCGGCCGTAAGCTTCACCCGTTTTAAGTCCTCCACTGCCAGTTCTTCCGAGTCTTCTGCCCCCTCCACCGCTGTATACATGGCCTCATCACCGCCTGCAAGAAGGCCAAAGGCCCGTGTCGGCGATACGCTGTAAGTGGGGGTCAGTTCCACCGCATCCAGTGTACCCATCCGGCCTGACGATCCTGCACCGCAATAAATGATCCGTCCGCCTTTTTTGAAACGCTCCACAATTGACTCCACTGCTTCCGCGATTTGGGGAAGCACCTTTTCTATGGCTTCTGCTACTTTTTTATCTTCATTATTTATTAATGTAACGATTTCCAATGATTCCAGTCTGTCAATGTTCCGGGTAGCTTCATTGATTGATTCCGTTGTAAGCTTTTCTATATTGCACATAAAACTCCTCTATTTTTTTATTTTCAGACCTGCTACCATCTTTCTGGTTTTGATCAGCTCTACCTCATAATGCTCTAAGTTCTCCTGGATCACTCCCATATAAAGAAGATCCGCCATCATGATGGAGGTATGAAGAGAGGTAAATGCCCCGATCCGCATAACCTTTTCATTGTCCGGCACATGGAGGCATATATCTGCAATATCCTGTAGGGGAGAATCTCTTCTGCGGGTAACCGCTATGATCGATGCTCCCTGTTTTTCTGCAATCCCACAGGCATAAAGAACTTCCTGGGACTGCCCGCTGTAGGAAAATGCGATCACCACATCCCGTTTATCAATGTAGTTGAAAAATTCCACCATCATATTGATATCCTGATAAAAATTCGCATTGAGGTCTGCCCGCTTCAGTTTATGGAACAGATCATAAGCAGGCAGCGAGGAACTTCCGATCCCCACCAGATAAATGCGCCGGGCTTTCTTTATTTTGTTGATAGCTTTTTTTAATGCATCTTTATTCAGCTGATAGAAAAAATCCTGAAATGCCGCATCCACCAGGGCATCCATTTTCCGGCACAGCGTATCTAAATCATCTTCCTTGGAAATAATGGGGTCTACCATATCTTCCTTATCATTTTGGGCATCGGTTGCTGCAAGTGCCAGCTTAAAACCTTCCAACCCATCAAAACCAAGTTTTTGAACATAACGGATCACAGAGGCGGATGATACTCCGCTTTTTCCTGCAATATCCACTGCCGTCATCCCAAGACAGTTTTTGGTATCTGACAATACAAAATCTGAGAGTTTCTTTTCTGCTTTACTCATTTTATTGTATTGTTCTCTTATCTTTAACCGAACTGATTCCATTCCGCCTCCTCCTGCATCCGATTTATTTTACAGCATGTTTAATATCGACTGATCCGACTCATTGGGCAGCATCTGAGCCGTTACATTCACTCCCAGCTGTATCATTTCCCGGATATCCTTTTCATCGTCTTCCGTCAGATTCACTGATTTTTTAATGGGTCTGCTTCCTTCTCTTTTTGCCACATTTCCAATGTTAAAAGCCTTGATCGGGACTTCAGAGCGGATCAGTGCTGCCATATCCGTCACGTTCTTTGTTATCAGGAATACCTTATCCTCTTCGTAGGCCTTTTCTGCAAATTTTTCAGCAGCCCGTTTTAAAGACAGGATGGAAAGTTTTACTCCTGCCGGTTTTGCCATCTTAAGGCCCGCAATGATCAGTTCATCCTTTACCGCTTCATCGTTAACCACAATGATCCGGGACGCTCCTACCGTATTGGTCCAAACCATAGCCACCTGACCATGAATCAGTCTCTCATCTACTCTCGCATGAACAATTGCCATGAATCTTTCTCCTTATCTTCTTCCTATTCTTCCAGTTCACATGTATCATCCGATATATGAAAATACATCATATGCTGTTTCCCCATCTCCAGGGAGGCATTCAGAAGCTCTCGGATATCCGAAATCATTCCCCTGGACATGTAGGCATGAAGGACCAGAGGAAGGTTGATGCCTCCGATTACCTCCATATTTTCATGGATACCGGACATTTTAAGTCTGGAAGCCATATTAAAGGGGGAACCTCCCGTCAGATCCGCAAGCACTGCCACCGCTTCACAGTCTTTAAGCCTCCGGATCGCTGACTTCAGGCGTTCTGTCAGAAGTTCCGTGGAATCCTCCGCTTTAAAATCAACAGCTTCATAATATTCCGTCTCTCCAGCCAGCAGCTTTAACCCGCTGGTTAAACCAGAGGCAAATTCACCATGGCCGGTTACTATGATTCCAATCATACCATTATTTCCTTTCCTGTTTCAACTTCCTTTTTACTAAAATAAACCAGCCACAAAGGTCAGCATGGATTGCAGATTGCCAAGTACCATGCCCAAACCGATGAGAATAAAAATTAATTTTGTAGAATTCACCTTTTTCTTCCCAAGGAGCCAGTATGAAAATACTACGATACCAAGAGGAAGCAGGGAGGGCATGATTTTATCCAGCATATCCTGGAGGGCAAAGGTTACCTCTCCCATGGTAAACTGCAGATCCGTACGGTATTTGATTACAGAAGGGATCAGTGCCCCTACCACAGTCAGTCCCAGGATGCTTGCCGCCTCAGTAATTGGAGAAATTTTATCTGCAAATCCGGTAGCAAGCTTTCGTCCGGACTGATAACCGATGGTGGTAAATTTATATCGTATCCATAACACCCCGGCACATGCAATAAGAGGTATGATAAGTCCAATGGGATTCCCCTGCATGGCTATATAAGATGCAATGGAGAACACAATGGCCCGGTAAATGGCGATGAACAATGTATCACCGACTCCTGCAAACGGTCCCATAAGTCCGGTCTTTAAACCGGTAATTGCCTCCTCCGCCTCAATTCCCAGTTCTTCCTCCAGCGCCATATCGGCACCGACGATCAGATGAGACATTGCCGGAGTGGTGTTAAAATAACCCAGATGCATCTTCAGTGCGCGTTTCATCTTCTCAGGATCTTTGGAGTACAGCCGCTTTAAAACCGGCATGATGACATAGGCATATCCAAGGCCCTGCATCTTTTCGTAATTCCAGCCAAACTGTAAAGTAAACAGATTACGAAGATATACTTTATTGATATCGCTTTTTTCCAATTTCACGCTTCCTGTCTGGTTTTTGTCAGCCATCGATTTCTACCTCCTCATCATCCAAAGTCTGCACTGCCACCCGCTCTCGTACTCTTGAAAGATGAAGAGCAGCCAGAGCCAGGCCGATCAATGCGGCAGCCATAACGGTAAACGTAGCGCCTCCAAAGGCAATCAGCACGAATCCGATGATAAAATACGGATAGTATTTTTTAATGGGCAGATAACGCATCAGTATGGCCATACCCATTGCAGGAAGAATGGCGCCTGCTGTTTTAAGTCCTGTCATAAACCAGGCCGGGATAATTGCATTTACTCCATTTACCACTGCCTCTCCAAAAATCAGTCCCAATGCGACCGGAATCACTCTGGAAAGGACCCAGGGCAGCAGTCCCAGTAAATTTGCCCGCTCCACTCCTTTGTAATCCGCATTTTCCGCACAGCGGTCTGCGTAATGCTGAAAGAATGAGTTGGTCATCCTTCCAAGAATGTCCATCTGAGTTAACAGCAATCCGATGGGAATGGCAAGACCGATTCCGTATTCTGCCCCCTGTCCGGAAATAATAGCATAAGCGGTACCCATAATCGCTCCTGATAAATAATCCGGAACCGTGGCACCTCCATAAGTAGCAACTCCCAATGTCATGAGCTGTAATGTCGCACCAACGACCAGACCTGTTGGCAAATCCCCCAATAATGCCCCGGTAATCACAGCCGCGAACAAAGGGGTATACAATCCGCATTGAATGGAAATCTGATCAACTACAGCAATCACGGTATACAGAATCAATCCAATAACAACCAACAAAGAAACTCCCTGCATGTTTTACCTCCTTTTCATGCCTCATGCCTTTTCACTCCATAGGCAATGTGTATGTTTTTTTATAGTATAAGCGCTTATATTTAGTATTATAGCATGTATGTAATCATTTTACAATATATTAATTTAATTAGTTTTAAATGTAATTATATTACATTATTAGATAAAGCAATTTGCTGTTTAAAGGTATAAAAGGGCTTATTCAGGCATCCCTTCCGGAGCAGGATAAAACAAAATGTTTATGGGCATCACCATGTAGGAAGTCAAAAAAGTATCGGTCGTCTGGACCGATACTTTTAAACTTTGTTTAACTTTCATAATGAAATAAAATGACTTTTTAATGTATCTAACCGATCTAGAATTAAATTTTTCAAGCCGGCTGGATTGATCGAGATAATCCGTTTACCGTAAATAGTGAAATAATCGGCGATAAACGGTTCTTCCCCTTTCTTATAAAAACCTCTTATATAATATTTCCCATTTTCCTGTTGCAGCTCCATTGATGGATAATGCTCTTTATAGAATATATCCACGCCTTTGGCGGTAACACCAACCTCAAAGTCAATGGAATCATGATCCCGAAACATTTCTTTCGGTGAAATAAGAAATTCAGAAAGCGGCTTTGCTATATATTTATCGCTAGGCTGTACAAAATAAATTTTATCACAGCGGAACACTTGCGGCTTTTTCGTCTGGAAATTGTACGCCGTTGCATACCACTGACCATAGGCAGAGGTAATATCAAAGAACTGAACATAATACTGCTTCTTAAGTTCTCCCTTTGTATAGTGGACTTCACAGACGTTTTCATCAACCGCCATGTGCAGGATATCCTGCAGGCAGTTACATACATTCTTGCTTTTGTAACTCCCTAAGCGAAAAATCAATTCCATCTTCCGTAAATTCTTTATTCGTTCTTCTGATATACATCCTTCAAACTTTTGCTTTAGCTTTTGGACGTTCAAATGAAAAGGCGTGGATTGATAGGCGTTAAGCGTTTGCATGGCAAAATACAGCGCCTGAACCTCGTCAACCGTAAAAACAATTGGGGATAATAATCGATTGGGAAGGATGCCATAACATCCGTTCCGCCCAGTCTTAGAATATATCGGCATGCCGATTTCTTCTAAGGACTGAATGTCCCGAAGCGCTG
This sequence comes from [Clostridium] celerecrescens 18A, assembly GCF_002797975.1. Taxonomy (NCBI): domain Bacteria; kingdom Bacillati; phylum Bacillota; class Clostridia; order Lachnospirales; family Lachnospiraceae; genus Lacrimispora; species Lacrimispora celerecrescens. The sequence goes on from NZ_PGET01000001.1 coordinate 2,849,993, forward strand.
TACTTTTGGAAATAGAATATCTGTCCATTATGCTTTTGAGACTGAAAAACTTTTTATCATTTAAGTATATCATCATATCATTCAGCCGCTCTGATTTTTTCATGGATTTATCCTCTTTCTGATTAAATGGTTTCACTAAATGAAACCATTATACATTATACTGCAAACATAGCAATAAATAAAGCAAAGGAGAATTAATTATGAATGCAAAACAAGAATTCACCCGACTGATCCACACACAAACCGAGATTGCTCTGGCTACATGTACTGACGGTCAGCCCAATGTGAGGATTGTAAATTTCTGTTTTGACGAAGCCGCCAAAGTAATGCTCTTTACCACATTTGGAGATAATGAGAAAGTGAAGGAATTGGAACATAATAATAAGGCAGCCTTTACAACCATTCCCCACACAGGCAATGAGCATATTAAGGCGAAAGGCACAGTAAAAAAAAGCAGCAGCACTGTATTTGACGCAGCGGAACATTTCATTAAAAAAATACCCGGCTACAAAGATATGATAGAACAAGCCGGAGATTACCTGATTCTCTATGAAATTTCCTTTGAATCAGCCGTTGTTACCTTGGATTTTGAAAACATAGAAACATACGATTTAGCTGACTGATTATGAGCATCATAATATCGTTTAGAAAGAATGGCACAGCGCAAAGGCTGTACCATTCTTTCTATATTATAATAGCCTGATAATTTCCCTGATCTTACAATTCTTCTCCGTTGGTTTCTATCACCTTTTTATACCAATGGAAAGAATCCTTTCTGGATCTGTTTAACGTTCCATTTCCTTCATCATCCTGATCCACATAGATGAAGCCATAGCGTTTCGTCATTTCCGATGTTCCGCAGCTGATTAAATCAATGCAGCCCCAGGTCGTATAACCCATTAAATTCACGCCGTCTGTTACTGCCTCCTTCATCTGCTTTACGTGCTCGCGAATATAGTCGATCCGGTAATCATCATGAATGCTTCCATCCGCCTCCACCTTGTCCCTTGCTCCCAGTCCATTTTCAACCAGGAACAGTGGCTTTTTATAACGGTCGTACATTTTGTTCAGTGTTATACGCAGCCCGATGGGGTCAATGGGCCACCCCCATTCTGTCAGCTTTAAGTAAGGATTCTTGATCGGGCTGTCCAGTTTTCCAGCAAGTTCATTTGCATCCGGCCTGTCCTCGGTAACGTGGGTCATGTAATAGCTGAACGCGATGAAATCCACCGTATAATCCCTGATGATTTGAAAATCTTCCGGTTCTGTTTCCAGTTTTATGTTCTTTTCATTGAAATACCGTGACATGTAGGAAGGATATTCTCCTCTTGCCTGTACCTCCGGATAAAAGAGGTTGATCTGATCAGCCTTTAAAGCCTGCAGCTGGTCCTCCGGCTTGCAGGTTTTTGCATAGGACTCAATCCGGTTGATCATACAGCCGATTTTTGCATCAGGCATGATTTCTCTTCCCGCCTTCACCGCCAGGGAACTGGCCACAAACTGGTAATGAGATGCCTGGTATGCCGCCTCTTCTAAGTGATCTACTTTGTCGGGGAAGCTGCCTGCCCCGGTGTACAGGCTGTTTAAGTTCATATTCATTTCGTTAAATGTGATCCAGTATTTCACGTCATTCTTGTATCGTTTGAAACATGCGGATGCAAACCGGACAAAACAATCAATCAGCTCCCGGCCCTGCCAGCCGTTATATTTTTCTGACAATACTATGGGCATTTCATAATGGGACAATGTAATAAGGGGCTCTATGTGATACTTTTTCAGCTCAGCGATCACCTTATCGTAAAAAGCAAATCCGGCTTCATTCGGCTCGGTTTCCAAACCCGTAGGAAAAATTCTCACCCAGGAAATGGAGAACCGGAACACCTTAAATCCCATTTCCGCAAACAATGCTATATCCTCCGCATAATGATGGTAGAAATCGATTCCCCAGCGCTTGGGAAATTTATATTTTTCCTCATTGGCCCGGTACTCATCCAGTTCCTTTGAGGTGACATTGAAAGTAAAATTATTTACTTCTCCTGTTGCATAGGGATCTTTATAGGCTGCATAGTCCGATGTGGACATTCCTTTACCAGCCTCTTTATAGGCTCCCTCGATCTGATTGGCAGCGGTTGCCCCGCCCCATAAAAAACCTTCTGGAAATCCGTAGTTTGCATTCTGTTTCATCATTATTCTCCTTTTTTGAATCGTATTTGAATTGATAGGAACTGCTTGTCTTATATTGGAATGTTACTGGAATACGATAAGGACCTCACTGGTTCCCGCCTGTGCCAGATCCATAGGGATATCCAGCACATTCACATATTCGTCTGAGTTTGTTACAATTATAGGAGTGATGGGATTTAAATGGTTCTCCTTAACGAAATCTAAGTCCACCTTCATCAAAGGCTCTCCCTTCTCTACCCACTGATCTTCTTTTACGAGGACTTCAAAGCCCTTTCCCTGGAGATTCACCGTATCAATCCCGATATGGATTACTACGTTAACCCCCCGGTCAGAGATCAGACCGATGGCATGCTTTGTAGGTGCAATCATTTTTACCTGTCCCTGAAAGGGTGCTTTCACTATCCCTTCTTCCGGTATGATTGCGATCCCTTTGCCAAGGATACCTTCCGCAAACATTTTATCAGGAACCTGAGCAAGTCCTACCGCCTTTCCAGTCATGGGTGCAGCAACCGGTATTTTTACCATCTGCCCTTCATGATCCTGGGAGATTTTATCAACCCCCTTTGCCTTATCCTCTGCCTTTTCCTTTCCTTCCAGAGGAAGAATCATCGTTATGATAAAAGCAGTAAAAAATGAAGCAGCAACACCGATACATGCCCAGATAAAGTTGTTTAACTCCCCTTCTTTCAAATAAGTAGGCAAAGCGGTAATTCCCGGAATGCTGAACGCATAAGCCTTAACATGAAAAATTCCGTAAATAGCTCCGCCCACCGCCCCTCCTGTCAATGCGGCATAGAAGGGTTTTTTATACTTTAAGTTCACCCCATATATGGCAGGTTCCGTGATGCCAAACAGAGCGGAAAGCGCACTGGAAAATGCTATGGTTTTCATCTTCTTATCTTTTATTTTAAATGCAGCCCCAAGAACAGCGCCGCACTGGCCCATATTGCTTACAATACTCATGGGAAGCAGTAAAATATCGTAGCCAACGCCGCCCAGCCCGTCAAAGGTGGACGGAAAAAATGCATAATGCATGCCGGTTATTACAATGACCGACATAAGCCCTCCCATCAGTAATCCGGCCACAGGACCAGCTACCCCAAACAGGGATATGAAAAAGGCTGCCACATATTTGCCCACATAACTTCCCAGAGGAGCGATGAATACAAGAACCACAGGGGCTGTAATCAGAAGGGAAGCTACTGGCGTCACAATCATTTTTAAAAAACTCGGTACATAACGGTCTATAAATTTATAAACGATACTCAGTAAAAGGACACCCAAAATAATTGGGATTACCGTGGAATTGTAATCCATCACGGGAATATTCAGAAAAACGAATTTCACCGTACTGATCCCCTGCCCGCTTAAATTAACAAATGCAGGATACATGATGACTCCGGCAAGAGTCGCAGACAAATGTTCATTCACTCCGAATTTCTTTCCCGCTGAAAAAGCAACCAGAAATGGAAGGAAGTAATAGGTGGCATTGGAGATCATATCTAATACAAAATAATTGTCTGATTCCGGATTCAGCATTTTAAGAAATATCAGCAATGCCAGGATCCCTTTTATAATTCCGGCTCCTGTTATTGCAGGTAAAATGGGATTGAAAATACCTGAGATCACACCGAACAGGGCGTTGATCGGATTTCCCCTTTTTTTAACCTTCTTCGTCTTTTCTTCCGAAGAAACAATAAGATCACCAAGTTCTTTCTTAACCCCTTCAAATACCTTTAATACTTCATTGCCGATGATCACCTGAAACTGGTCCCCCTGAAACTGGGCTCCTAAGACACCGTTTAAAGCCTGTATGGCCTTCACATCCGCCTTTTCCCTGTCCTTTAAGTGAAAACGCAGTCTGGTAATGCAGTTCCAGGCCTGGGTGATATTATCCTTTCCACCACAATACTGGATAATTTCCTGAGCTAACTTTAAATGTTCCATACACAAAGTCTCCTGTTCGTTTTATTTTTGGTAGTCAATCGGATATTCGCAATCCGCTTCGCTACATGCTCATAACCTCATCTGCTATCGCAGCTTGCCAAAAGGGGCTTGCCCCTGATACAAGTAAGTCCCCACACTCCACTTATACCTTACCGGTATTGAAATGTAAGGCTTACTTGATGAGGTTAAAATAAACCCTAGTTCGCAGACAATGCCTAATTGAATAGTAACACTCTTGTTTTAATTATTTGTTTGTTGCATTTGTTATTCTTTCGATATGAAGCAGTAAATAAATGATTTCATCGTTGGAAACGTCCCAGGCATAGGCATCAAACAGATATTTTGCAATCTTAACGGCGCATTGGTAGCTTTTTTTATAACGGATTTTTACCGTTTCCAATAAATCTTCGTCGTTTAATCCTATGGTGTCTTTCATATGAGTTTCCTGCCGTATGATAAAATACCGCAGATGCACGATAAACCTGGAGTAGTATAAGGAATTTTCATCCAATAACAATTGAAAATGGTAGCTGACAATATCCAGGATCCGGCTGATAATCTCTGTAATCTTTAAGGTATCACTCATATCCTGACTTTCAAATTGTGCATTTACAAAATGAAGTGCTATAAAGGATGCCTCCTGAGGCGGCAACTTTACCTTAAGACGTTCCTCAATCAATTTCACCCCCTTTCCTCCGATTTCATACTCCCTTGGATAAAGGTGGGGGACTTCCCATTGCAGCGGATTGTCCACATTCTGATTTTTCTTCGCCCGCTCAATAGCAAAATACAGATGATCGGCAAGTATGATCATGATAGAGGCATGAAGCTGTTTTTCCAATATCCTGGAGCCATACTGTATGATTTCTTCCGTAACGGAAACAATGTCTTCCGACAGGTTCTGAACCATGGAAGCCAGCCGTTTATTGCTGTCATTAATAAAAAGCTTACTGACAGAAGATTCTGAAACCATATCTCCCCTCTTCCGATTGAAACCGATCCCGGTTCCAAACAGCACGACTTCGTTATGATTCTCGTCGTAGGCAAGAACAATGTTATTATTCAGTGATTTAACATACTCGAACATAAAACACCTCCTTTTTTGTTAAATTCATTTCTTTTTAAGCTTTTTAAGTAACAATCATAAAAATAGGAAAAAAAAATCACCAAACACCAATATCCACTATTATGCGGACATTTGCATTTGATGATGCCTGATCGAGTCAGTAACACTTACTATTAACTTGTCTTTAATATAGCATTATTCCGTCATATTGTCAAGAGAATGATTCTAAGGTTTAAATAAACTCCACAAAACGTTATTCGGCAAATGATTGGACCTGCAGTATTATTGCAGTTTTACCGAAATCTTCCTGTTAAACAGCCCTCCTGTAAAATATGCCCTTGCATAGCAGCCAATAAATCCCGCTTTCTGGATTTACTTGGAAGATCCAACAAGCAATCCAATACATATACATTGAACTGATAAAGGTGAGACCAGTTGAACGGCGGTTTTGGCCCCCGGTATCTGTTTCTTCCGTATCCACGTCCCTGAGTCGCTCCATTAAGTTCTTCAATACGGGGTCCATGAGGGATATTTGGGGGGATTGTCTCCATGACGGGAATATTCCAAATGACCCAATGATTATATGCGGGAATGGGGTGTCCCATATCATCCATTATGATAGCCACGGACTTGGCGTTTTCATTGATGGATGACAGATGCAGCTCTGGAGAAATATCCGCTCCGCGTCCTGTGTATTGAATCGGTATTATGGCTTTGTTCTTGAAAGCCGGACTGGTTACTGTTAGTTGGTTTTTCATAATATCATCCTTTTCTAAGTGAAACTCAGGGAATCCATGTGCTGTTTTTGCCTTAGGTACGGCAGCGTAGCTGATCCATGCCTTTCCTTAAGCTCATAATTAAGTCCATTTATCCATATATTATACAAACCTTCCTTTTATGAGGCTCCCATGCAGATAATCTCTAAAAAAACGCTGACGGATATCATGCGATACAATGGGATCACCGTGTTTACCTATGCGATCCATTATCCCCAGTTTACCTCCTCATGCAGTTCCACCGCAGCACAGAGTATTAATAGATTCTACGAATTCCGGTCGAGACAGTCTGAGATCTACTGCCGAACCGTGCTGTATCCTCAGGCTGTAGATCAGGCAAGGTACGTACAAAAAAATCAGTTTCCATTTAATAGCTATCAATTTTTATCAGTTTTTCAGACCACATATAACAAGAACTGCATCACCAGCCTTTATACCGATCAATATATGTATCTCGGTGGAGCCCATGGAAATACAACCCGGGATTCCCAAACCTGGGACTTTAATACCGGAAAACAGCTGAGCCTCGAGGACTTTTTCCCTAACAATCCCCAATTTACAGAATATATTTTTAAAGGGATACAACAGCAGATAGAAGAACAGATGAAAACGGCCCCCTCGCAATATTTTGATGACTATGCATCTCTTCTGCGGGGTAACTTTAACATCAATGGATTCTTTATTAAGCCATCGGGGATTGTCATCTACTATCAGCAGTATGATATCGCTCCCTACGTTAGAGGAATCCCGGAATTTGTCTTTCCATTTCAAGAAGGCTCACCCAATGCCTGACCTTTCCAGCCAATGATATACATAGTGTACGTCTTCACAAAGTGTTCACAATTCTATCAAAGTTTTATCATATTTCCCCGGTATATTAATAATTGCAAAGGGCAAAACCTTTTAAATTAAACTTTTTTTCATACTTAGCCGGCAGGATCCCCCCATCTTGCCGGCTCCCTCCATATCTGGCCTGTCCTGAACCTCCACCATCAGCCTGGGGAGGTTATTCACAGTATATTCAGCCGTATTCACGCTTCCTCATCAAATGCCTCTAAAGCTATAGGCAAGGACTTAACAATTCCATTCCCAACAGCGGGTAATCCCACCAGAATACTGCCGATAATTTCTTCTCTTGTTGCTCCTTTGGATTTTGCCATCTTAACATGGAACGGCAATCCGCTTTCAAGACCTACGGCAGCCATCACCGCAAGATAGGCAAGTTCTTTCGTCTTTTTATCCAGTGCGCTTGCACCGTCCAATGTTTGTACCATTTCCATCCAAGCCTCTTGTACCTCAGGAGCTTCTTTTGCAAATGCCTGGAATGCCGGGCTAACCTTCATATCATCACCTCTCCCTTTCTAACTATTGAAATATCCCTTCCATGCCGGAAGCTTTCTCATGCTGCTTTCAGCCATTTGGGCCGCAGCCTTTTCATCGAACCCCTGTGTCTTGATGATAAAGTTAGTCATACCTGCCTTCTTTTCTTCAAACGACTGCATGGAGCCGTCAGGCCGGGCGCAGTGTACGCAATAATCTTTCGTTGTGTCACCGCAGGCAAATTCAGAAGCATCTGTCATTGGCATACCGCAAGCTATACAAACTTTCATTATAATTCCTCCTTTTATTTTCTAATCAATTTTAAAAAAGTTTCCGTAAGTTCTGAGCCATACCGCTCTAATATTGGCGTATCCGGCGAAAACAAGTCTTTGTTTAACAAATAATAATGAATAAGACCCATCCATGTATTAAATAACAGATGAACAGGGATGTCCTTACACGTATTGTTTTCCCGCTCTAATACCTTGTTAAAATGGTAGGCAACAATGGATTGAATATTTGAAAATGTTAACTTTGCCTCCTCCGGCAATAAACTCCTTTCAGCAATCAATCGGATATAAAACTTTTCATGTCTGGCTAAAATATCTAAATGAGCTTTCAGCAACTCCTCAATAGTATCTTTTGTTTCTGCCAGACGGTGTATCTCCGATCCTAAAGCATCACCGAAATTCTGTATCAGACAGCAAAGCAGTTCATCCAGTGATGAGAAATGGACGAATATTGTGCCGTGAGATACGCCCGTTTCCTTAGCAATAACAGCCGTTGTAGCTGAGAAGCCTTGTTCGGAATAAATCTGATATGCTGTTTCCAGTATCTTTTTTCGAGTATTTTCTTTTTGCAATTGCCTTTTTGATTTCAAACAATGACCTCCAGCTCAGTGAGTGTGTACTCATTATATTTTATTTTGTATTGAGTGTCAAGATATAATTGAATATTTTTTTCAGATATAAGAACAAGCAGAATATTCTATAGAAACTATTTTATTCTCTGCTTACCAAGGAATTAATAAAGAAGTGCGGTTGCCTTCACCGATACACAACAATTATTTACTTCAGCAGCAATTATCGTACTTTTTTGCTTCATATCCATTTAATATGGTGTTTGCATGACTTTTTAATTATATATACAATTTCTTATATTATTATTTAGTTATACAAAATGATCTATAATCATTTATTCAGTACTTTTAAAAAGTTCGGAGAGCAATTTAATGCTGATCCTTAAACTGTAAAGGAACATTCAAAGCCAGATGGTTAAAGCCGCATTCAGATTACTGGAGGTGATAAAATTTTATGTATCTGCTATGGAAGAGTAAAAGAATCCCTGGATTCTTGCCTTCTGGGCATAGAGCCCTGCTTCAGAGGACGCAGTGTCCTGACCTCTTCCGCCGAAGACAATACCTCTACAAATTCTCAAATGGTTCCAGCACTTTATCAATCTCTTCCATTGCTGTGTACTTCATCCTTGCCGACGACAGACGACAGATCCTCTTTTCAATTTTTTTCTTTCAAATATTCCTCAAGGCAGAGGTTTTGATCTTGCATATCGGTGGCAGCTTTAATTCCTACATAGCGATAATGCCACGGCTCATTGCTGACACCAGTGATTTCTATTTTATCCGGCGGATAGCGGAGGATAAATCCATAACGGAAACCGTTTTTTTTCAGCCATTTATAAACTTCACCTCCGCTTGATTTAACCCCATCTGCATTGATATCCACTGCAATTCCCAATTGATGTTCGCTTGTACCGGGAACGGCGACCCACGTTTCCGCTTCGGCTTTTGCCTTGGAAGCGGAATATCCTTCCGCTTTATATGCGGCAATTTTTTCTTCCATCAGGCTTTGTTGTTTCTCAGCCGTTCGGTATCCTGAAACGACCACGGGATATACACCGTCAGCCCTTGCTGCATCAAACATGTTCTGAAGTGACGGGTATATCCGTGTATCAACAGTTTGTCCATTCGATAATTCGGTCAAATCCACGTCGTAATCCTCTGGAATCGCATTCCAGCGATTGACTAAAATCAGGCTCCACAAAGTCTCATCGGTATCATTTTTTTCAATGACGTCTGAACTGATGTCGAGACTGCCCGTCCCAACGGATAAAATGGGTTCAGGCGAAACTTCCTTCAAGTTTAAACCATTGATGCAGTACCAAAGCAGGCCGATGACTGCTGCCATTGAGATCAGCTGCAATATCATATGGTTCTTTCTCATGCGTGAATGTTGTTTCAATGCTCTTTTCCTTTCATAGCCGCTATAATTATTATTGCAATTTACCATCATAATTAAGTTCTTTCCTTTCAATGAATCAGATGCAAGAAGCTCCTGCTGGTAAATATCTTACCAAACAGGAGCTTCCTGTATTTTAATATGGAGTTGTTTAATTCCTAAGAAAAGCCTAAGATCCGATTGATATCTTACTAATTCGGAACCGGAAGAGATACCGTAAAGGCCGTGATACCGTCTTTGCTGTCCGCCATTATCGTTCCCTCGTGCATAGTTATGATTTCCTTTGCAATAGCCAATCCCAAACCAGCTCCACCCGTATTCGAGGCACGCGCTTTGTCCAGTCGGTAAAATTTCTCGAAAATAGAGGATAACTCTTCCGCAGGGATTGTGGTTCCCTGATTTCGAAACGTAATCACCACCTGATGATTCCTTACACCGGCGGAAATGGAAATTTCCGAATTGGGATTGCTGTACGCCACCGCGTTTTTCAGAATGTTATTGAACACACGCGCCAACTGTGTGGGATCTCCATAAGCGGTCAGGTTTTCATCCGCATGGACCGCAATGGAATTTCCCTTAGGAGTGAGAACCGGATAAAATTCGTCCGCCATTTGAATCAGCATATAGTATAAATCAACTACTTGTTTTTCAAGCTTGATCTGCTGCGAGTTATAGCGGGTGATCTCAAAGAACTCATTTACCAGATTTTCCAGCCGGTATGCTTTCTCCAATGTAATATGGACATATTTTGCCCTCTGCTCCAACGGCATGTCCTGGGCCTCGTCCAACAGGCTTAGATAACCAATCACGGAAGTGAGCGGTGTCCGTATATCGTGGGCCAGATACATGATGAGGTCGCTTTTCCTCTGCTCTGCTTCCTGTGCACGGTCCGCACGGTCAGACAAAGTTTTGCGGACAGTGTTCAGCTTCTCCTCAATGGCGGCCATTTCAGGAACGAGTTGAATGAACTCATCCTGTTCAGATACAAGAGCATCAATCCCACGATTGATTATATCAAAATAGCGGGTGAACCGCTGGAGAAAAATGAACAGCAACAAGAAAAATACGATAAGCGCAGCACCGAGGAAAAATAGTCCAAAGTTATAGCGGAACACATAGTGATAGGTGGTAAATGCTTCTTCCTGCGTCATGTGTAAGACCCTTTGGAAAAATTTTACCAGCAGGTTGCCTACTTTGCCTTTCCAAACCATCATATAGATGACTACAATCACTGAAAATGATATAACAGCCATAATAATCAGCTGCCAAAGCATCTTTTGCCTGAATTTTCTGTATCCAGATGCTTCCTGCAAATTATAGTTCAATTTTATACCCCACTCCCCAGATTGTCTTAATATATTGCGGATTCTCCACAGTATCCCCCATTTTTTCCCGTAAATGGCGGATATGGACGGTAATGGTGTTATTGCTTTTCGTATAATACTCGTCTTTCCAGATTTCGCGGAAAAGTTCTTCCGCGCTGACCACTTTTCCTTTACGTTCTAAAAGAATACGAAGAATGTAAAACTCGGTGGGCGTAAGGTCCAGTGGTTTTTCATTCAAAAGGCATTCATGGGTACTGCTGTTCAATACCAAGCCGGAATGCACGATAATACTATCTTCGGTTGTATTTGCCTGAGCTGAATTATACTTTTTATAGCGCCGAAGCTGAGCCTTTACCCGCGCTACCAGCTCCAACGGACGAAATGGTTTTGTAATATAATCATCGGCTCCCAGGGTAAGCCCGGTAATCTTATCAATCTCCTGGTCCTTGGCTGTCAGCATGATGATAGGGTAGGCATGCATCTCCCTAATCTTCTGGCAGAGTGCAAAACCGCTCATATCCGGCAGCATGATGTCCAAAATAGCAATATCAAGCTCTGTAGTCTCAATGCAAGCAAGAGCCTCTTTTGCAGTATAAAACTTAAATACCGAATAATTTTCATTTTGTAAATAGAGTTCTACCAAATCTGTAATCTCGTGCTCGTCATCTACGACAAGTATTTTTTCCTGCATAGATTTTAATTCCTTTCCCTGTACGTCAGTTATGTATGATTTTACCATTTTGTATGGGGTTTATTTTGATTTTTTCCATGATAAATCATTAATAATTTCTTAAGACTATCGTTTGGGATTGGTCTTAGGCGCATACGAACGTATTATTCCCATGTACATAGTGTATCATGCCTTTTATTGCCAAAATTATCATCGGTTTCGAAAGTCTCTGGTGAACTTGGTGCCAAAAGGCAGAGCCGGATGAAACGCTATAAAAACGTCTCATCCAGCTCTGCCTTTTTAATCATCATTTTTACTCAGGCCCAATCTTTATTCTCTTATTCGAAGCAATCCAGGCACTCCCTAAACAAGTGTTATTTACCGGATATCATAGACACTTCTCAGACGCAGTCCCTTAAGCGAACCGCTGATAATGCTCACCCGCTTTTCTCCTGCCTCCATATCAAAATAATTATCGGTAAGAATCAGATCCTCATTCTCATTGAGAATCTCAACCGATTTGGCATATGCCTCTGCCGTAATGATGATGTCTGCCCCCTCCATGCGACATGAAAGCTCTGGTTGTTCGTAGCGGTAGAATTTGGGCATGGTAAAAATGGCTGTTCCCTCAGAAATCACCACATCGTCCTGTTCACAGGCAAAGTGTACATGATCCTCATAAAGACTTGCCTCCGAACAATCTACCTTATCCAGCCATATGGTGCTCATAGCAGAGACCTTCCTTTCAACGATCATTTCTTTTCCAATTATTTCTGATTTGGCATTGCGCAGAGAATACCGCACTTTCACCAGCTGCTCATTCAGCGTCTCATTGGCCACATTTAAGCGAAAGCTTTTCTTTAATGGATAAGGACGTGTATTAATATTGGGATTCTGGGAAAGCTGCCCCTCCTCTTCACAAGAAATCATTATCGGAGCAAAAAACCTTTTCTCATAATAATGAAGCGCTTTCCAGCGTCCGAAATAATCTATGGATGACCAGGAAGTCACCGGCCAGCAATCATTTAACTGCCATACAATAGCTCCCATACAACGTCCCCGGTGACGCCGCCAATGTTCCACCGCATACTTCATGGCTTCTCCCTGCATTAACTGGGATGCATAAACCAATGTTTTTAAATCAGTTGGATATAAAAAGGTCTGAGACATGTAGTTCATCATCTTGGCATAGCCCATATTGCTTCTTTGGTGGCGCTCCATCACATAAGAGAACAAATTCCGGTCCTCCTCGCTGGTAAAGCTTTCAATGGTCTTATACGCCGGCATTGCTTCAAAGCCAAATTCCGAAGCATAGCGAAACATCTGTTTGCGGTATTCCGTAAAAGGCTTGAAACCGTGCCATACCGCCCAGTAATGTGCATCTCCCCGATCAGGGTCATTGGGAAAATCATAACCGCCTCCTGAGGAAGGGCTTGAAGGCCAGTAGAAGGTATCCGGATCTTCGCGCTTAATGATTTTAGGAATGATATATTCAAATATCTTGATGTAATCTGCGCGCAGAGACACAGTTTCCTCAAAGCTTCCATACTCTCCTGCAAGGATCAGTTCTTCCAGCTCATTATTTCCGCTCCAGAGCCCCAGGCAGGCGTGATGGCGCAGCCTTCTCACATTTTGAACCAGTTCTTTTGTAATATTCTCCTCAAATTCCGGAGTCAGCAGATATGTGGAGCAGCAGAACATGCCATCCTGCCAAATGATCAGTCCCATTTCATCACAAAGATCAAAAAAGTAATCATCCGGATAATAACCGCCGCCCCATACCCGGACTGCATTGTAGTTGGCCCGTATACACTGGGTCAGCAATTTCTTTGTTGTCTCCCTGTTTACCCGGGGAACCAGACAGTCTTCGGGTATATAATCCGCCCCCATGGCAAAAACCTTAACTCCATTTACTTCATGGGCGAAGCTCTCCCCCCACTTATCCTTCTCAACCGCCATAGTCATGGTGCGAAGACCTATACGAGTGCTATACACATCCTGGAGTTCTCCTCCAATATAAAACTCAACCTCCACCTGGTAAAGAGGCTGATCCCCAAGACCGTTGGGCCACCAAAGTTTGGGATTTTCAATTTCTATGTTATCCGGGCTGTTCTCATAGATATTCAGCCTGCCCTCAGGGTCGGTAATCCTTACTATCGTCTCTATCTTTTCTGCGTCTCCGGTCATCGCTTCATTGATTTCATGCTCGGTAAACAGTTTAAAGGTAACCCGCCCATCCATATGCTGCTGGCGGATATGAACATTGGATAGACGCCCCTTTTCCACCACCACAATAGATGCTTCCTTATAAATCCCCATGTCTGGCAGGCGGGGCGCCCAGTCCCATCCGGACATGCAGCTGGATTTTCTCAGATAGGGAAATCCGTCCAAAGTATCGGTGTTGCAGGGGATTCTTCCATTTTTTGCAATTTGCTCATTCATGTAATGAATGGGGGATTCAAAATCCACCCGCAGATGGTTCATTCCCTTTTTCAATGCGTGATTCACAGGAAACTCAAAGGTATAGAACATATTGTCGGTATATCCTACATGGATATCATTTAAGTAAACGTTAGAGATGGTGTCTACCCGGTCGAAATGTAAAAAGTACTGCTTTCTCTCGTCGATTTCTTCTATAAATGAAAAGTCATTCCGATAGGTATAATCCTTTTCCGACAAGCTTGTCAGAAGGGTTGCATTATCCCGGTAAAAGGGATCATCCATACGCTTATGGTTCAGCAAATCGTAATAGAGGGAAAAAGGAATCTGCGTATTTAATGTCTCTCCTTCATAATCCAGTCTCCACCCATGATTCAATAATATTTTATTCATCTAAACTGCCTCCCCATCCTTATAGGCACCAGGCTTTGATTTTGAAAGGACTCGTTCATGTTTTCTTCCTCACTTATCCAGATTCACTCTGTATGTCTTAACCTCAAAGGGCTTGATGGTAAAGGTAAAGCCAGCCTCTGTTTTCTCTACCTCACCTTCAACCGGTTCCTCCATGAGATTGCACTCGGTCACCATCAGCAACCTGTTATCCATGCCGAAGGTAAGCGTTGCCGTAGATTTTGTGTTTTCGCTTTCGTACAGCCGGATAATGATTCCATTTTTATCTTCCGCCATTTTCACTGTCTCCACAATCACATTTTTCCGGTCTGTCCATAAAAAGCTGTCCTGTTCCTTTGGTGCTCCAGCAAGTACAACGTGAGATGGATAATTCAGTTTATAGCCCTCCCTAATGGTATCTCCGTCGTAAAGGCTTCCCTCATGGGGATAGAGTGAGTAGGTAAAGAAATGCTCCTCCTGATCGGTGGTCTTATTCGGCTCAATACCGGATTTAATCAGCGTCAGGGATACACAGCCATTCTTTACCGAATGTCCATATTTACAGTCATTTAATACGCTGACGCCATAATGGCCTTCTGATAAATCCACCCACTTATGTCCGCAGCTTTCAAATCGCGCCTTATCCCAGCTTGTGTTTTGATGCACCTTGCGCTTCAGATTTCCAAACTGAATGTCAAATGCCGCTTCATCTGAATGAATATCCAGAGAGAACTCTGCCTTCAGCAGACACTGGCTGTCCTTCCAGTCCACATAAGTATCAAAGTCTATACGCTTTGCATGTCTGTAAAAGCTTATTTTTTGTACAATCATTGAATTGCTTATTTTTCTCTTTATCTTAAGCACCGCGCTTACCGGACCGTTGGTCATCCATTCAAACTCATCCGCCTCATCAGCAATCCAGCTTTTTTCCGTATGGAATATGTCAATATCCCAGTTATCATAATAGATAGGCTTATCTTCAAACATCCGGAACTGATTTGCGCGCCTGCCCTCCTGGACCAGCTCACGCCCGGCAGCTTTGTCATAAATGGAGGTAAACATTCCCGCCTGATCCATCTCCACCCGGTAAAATGGCGTTTCAAAATGGGAACCATCACCGGAAATCCGAGCGGTAACGTCCCCGCTTTTTTCCGGCTCATTCGTATAGGTGTTATACCCTTTTGAGCTAAGACGCTCCAGATATACGAAGTTAGTACTTTCTCCTTCCTGAATGGGATAAGTATGTCCCCCTGCATCCTTAAGGCTTCCTGTCACCTCTTTGGGCAGACTTACTATATCACTACGTTCAAAGGACAGCGTATTAAACACGGTTATTTTACCTTTTTGCCTGCACAAAGAATCAAGGCTTTGCTGAATCAACTGACCACCAATTTGCTTAATTTCCTCATACTCTTTCCGGGTTACTTCGTACACTTCCTTAATGGAAGTTCCCGGTAAAATATCATGGAACTGATTTAGGAGTATTGTCATCCACAACTGATCCAGCGCTTCAGACGGATAGTTCCCCTCCTTCAGAGCGCATAAGGTCAGGAAAAATTCAGCATCCATCATCATCACTTCACTTTTGCGGTTAGCCCGCTTATTTCGTGCCATGGAGGTGTAGGTTCCCCGATGATACTCAAAATAAAGTTCTCCTTCCCAGGTCTCCAGACGGCAGTTATCTTTTACCCGCTCATACAGCTCATCAAAGTACTGTCTGGTAAATTTCTGTTCCACTTTGGGAATTCCTTTGATTCCTTTTTCCATGCGCTTAGAGGTTTCTAACATTTCCCTTGTGGGGCCTCCTCCTCCGTCTCCGTAGCCATAAGAAATTAGAATATCATGATTGAATTCCTTATTTTGATAACGTTTCCACCCACCCATAATGGCATCAGGATGCAAAATTCCATTGTAGGTAGTAAAAAAATCGTCTTCATTCTGGCCCACACCGAGGGTTGTAATGAGGTGGGTGAATACCTCGCTTCCGTCAATTCCTCTCCACATAAAGGTATCATTGGGAACCTTATCCACCTGATTCCAGGAAAGCTTCGTGGTCATAAAATAATCAATACCGCTCTTCTTCATAATCTGAGGCAGGGAACCGGAATACCCAAACACATCCGGCAGCCACAGTTCCCGGCATTCAATGCCGAACTCTTCCCGAAAGAAACGCTTCCCGTACAGAAACTGACGGACCAGAGATTCGCCGGAGGTCAGATTTGTGTCGGCTTCCACCCACATGCCGCCCTCCACTTCCCAGCGCCCCTCCCTGACTTTGGCTTTCACCTTTTCATACAAATCCGGATACCGCTCTTTTAAAAACGCATAAAGCTGAGGCTGGCTGGACATAAATTTATAGTTTGGATATTCGTCCATTAATTTAAGTACCGTAGAAAAACTCCTTGCCACCTTTTCTCTGGTCTGCTCCACCGTCCACCACCAGGCAACGTCTATATGGGTATGTCCGATGCAACTTGCAATCACATCATGATAACCGGACATCTTAACATACAGAGCCTGTTCAATATAATTGACTGCCTTGTGTACAGAAGTATAAAATTCCGCGGAATAAGGCGTCCTTAAATCCAGCAGGTTGATGGAGTTGTTTAAAACCGTCTCAAGGTCGAGCCGTATTTTGTCATCCTTGTCCATCCGGGTAAACGCCTGCAACGGGACTAAAAGATCAAAATACAACTGTTCAATTAACAAATCAACCTGCTGCATCTCAAGAAACAGGTTAAATTCCGAATGAAGTGTCCCTGTATACGCCTGCAAATCAAAGATGTAGTTATCCCCCCGAATGGCATGATCGATAAGATGAACCACCCGGTGATTCATATCCAGCCCTTGGATTGCTGTTTTATTCAGAAACAACAAAAACTGAGGGTTTTTCCCATCATCCCACTCGTCAACCTGGGTTTTTACCCCCAGCCGAAGAGTCTTTCCTTCCTGTTCATCTTCCACCCGATAATTCGCCCTGAACCAATAATGGGCGTCGGGGCCATACCATTTCATTTTCTGCTGGTCAAATTTCTCCCATGGCTGCACACTTGCTTCTGCATCCTCCGGGTAGAAAAATCTCCCTTTTTTATATTCAATCTCTTTGATAGGCTCTTTTTTTACAATTGCCAGCTCTTTCAGCTGATTGCAAATAACCTCAATCCGTTTATCAATAAACCACATAATGTCTCCCTGCGTCTTCGCTCACTCTCAGCTTTATCATTTTACAAAAGGGGCATATTCCACATGCCCCTTTCATCTCTTTATTTTGCAGCATTAACCTGTGCCTGGGCTGTAGCAAGAATCTTTTCATATCCTGCTTTATTCAGCTCCTCCCTCATGGTCTTTACCAATTCACGGGGTTCCCTGGCACCCGTCCAGAGTTCAGCCTTATATTTCTCATATACTGCCGTACAATTTGCAATTTCTGTTTTTACCTCACTGGTATCCATATCAAATCCAAGCATAACCGAAGGAGCCGCGTCACTATTTAATTCCTTTACCTCATCCCACTGGTTAAATTCATCACTAACCAGCTGACCCACAATAAAGAAGGTTCCCTGAGTATACCCGGCCATGCCCCAATTTGAATTCAGTTTGTTAATCTTTTCACCTTCATAGACAAAGTTTTCACCTTCCACACCATAGAAGAACCAGTTTCTTACCTTTGGATCTGTGTTCACAAGATTAAGAAGCTGCAGCGCTTTCTCCGGATGTTCACAACCTGCAGAAATGCCGTTTAATGAACCTCTAACAGTGGTGTTGGACACAACGGTTTCGCCAAATTTGACTGCCACACAGTCATCAATACCATTCTGAGGACCCCATATGTTCTTTGCAGCGCCGCTCCAGCCCTGAGCAGTAAAAAATGTTCTGTATTTGTTTGCATCATCCGCATTTGGCGCATCACCATTGATGATGCCTTCTATGTACATCTTGTGGATAATATCCAGGTCTTTCAGCACCGCTTCATCTTCCAGCGGATTTACCACCGTCCTGGTCTCATCATTGTACTTTACACCCAAAGGCACAAGGCCTGCACCTATCTGATCGAAGAAGTTGGTAGCAAGGAATTCTGCTCCGTTCTTGGACATATAATAGGGGGCTGAACCCTCACCTGTCTTAACCGCCTTTAAGGCTTCATACAGCTTTTCATAATCTGTTACATGTTCAAAATCAATCTTATATTTATCTGCAATGGCTTTATCCCAGATAAAATACTGGGAAGACGAGCTGTCTTTGTAGGTTGGCACTGCATAAACCCTGCCGCCAATGGAGGTGGCCTTCCAGTAATCCTCCGGCACCATTTGATACAGGTCAGGAGTCTTTTCCTTCAGCAAATCTGTAATATCCAGAAATGCTCCGGTATTTACCTCTGAATTATAACGATTCATATCCGTAAAAAGAATATCATACTTTTCGCCCGAGTTGACGATTACGCTTCGCCGTTTATCCCAGTCACCCCAAGGAACAATCTCCATCTCAACATTTACACCGATTTTTTCTTCCAGGTAAGGATTCAACTGTTGAAGCCAAGAGTCATAATTTTCCGGCATTCCATTTCCAACCTGAATCCATTTAATCGTTACTACTTCGCCATCAGCAGTTTCTTCTTTCGCTTCCGTTACTTTTGTCTCTTTGCCACTCATTACCGCACTGTTTCCTCCGCATCCGGCCAGCATGGATATCCCCAAAACCGATACTGTAAAAAGCCCCAATATTTTTTTCTTTTTCATAATACCTCTCCCTTCTTTTTTTGAATAAATTCTATCCTTTCACTGCCCCAACCGTAAGTCCTGAAATAAAATATCTCTGGAAAAACGGATAGGTGCAGGCAATTGGTACAATAATTATAATCGCCATCGCCATTCTCGCCCCTTCTTTAGGCATGTTATTCATATACTGCTGTAAAGTCACACCTAACGAAGGGTTCTTTGCCATCATCTCCATATTTCTCTGAATATGATCCAGTAAAGATTGGATGGAAAATAATTTGGTATCTGTTATGTACAGGGAAGACTGAAACCAGTCATTCCAATAGGCGAAAGACAAAAACAATGCAATGGTGGCAACAATGGGCTTGGACAGCGGGAATGCAATCCGTGCAAAGATGGTGAAATGACTGGCTCCGTCTATCTGGGCGGATTCTACAATGGATTCCGGAATATTCAGCTTAAAAAATGTTTTACAGATAATTACATGAAACGAACTGACACACAGGGGCAGAATAAGCGCCCACAGTGTATTTTTCAGATGTAGAAACTGGGTGTTGATTACATAAGAGGAAATCATACCACCATTAAAAATCATGGGAATGAATACCACCATGGTAAAAAATGAGTTAAATTTAAATTTTCGGATTGACAGAACATAGCCCATAAGAGTGGTCAGAATAACCCCAAAAGCTGTTCCTGCCACCGTTACTGCTGCCGATATGCCCAGTGCCCTCATGATCATCTTTCCTTCCTTCCACAAAAAGAGGTAGGATTCCAACGAAAACTCTTGAGGCCAGAAGCGGTATCCGTTCAATTTTATAGACTGCTCAGATGAGATAGAAATAATAAACACAAAAACAACCGGGATAATACAAATCAACGCAAACAGAATGAACAGGACGTTAAAGCTGATGTTGATTGCGGGTGATATGCGGTTAAGTGTTGAGCTGTCGGCCATATCCATATTTTTTACTGCTCGTTTTCTCATTTCAGTTTTCCTTTCTAAATGATTGAACTTTCGTTATCAATCTTTTTCACAATCGCATTTGCCACCAGAATGGTAATACAACATGCCACCGACTGGAAGAAGGATGCCGCCGATGTCATCCCGATTGGAGTCGCTGACTTCAATGCATTAAACACATAGGTGTCAATGGTGGCAACCGAATTGAAAATCGAGCCCTTAGCCCCCTGTGACAACTGGTAAAAAAGTCCGAAATCAGAATAGAAAATCTTGCCAACATTCAAAATGAACATCATAATAATTACATTTTTCAGGCTGGGAAGCGTAATATATCTGGTCTGCTGCCATTTGCCCGCGCCATCAATCACCGCCGCTTCATAGAGCGTTTGGTCAATTCCCGAGATACTGGACAAATAAATAACCATGTTATATCCTGTACTCTTCCACAAATACATAATAACCAGAATAAATGGCCATACATTTTTATTCATGTACCACTGATTTGCCGTCTTTCCTACATCTCGCATCATATTATTCATCAGACCGTTGTCATAATTTAAAAACGCATCCAGAAAATATGCTGCAACAACCCACGACATAAAATAAGGGAAAAACATCAGCGTCTGATAGACTTTGGATCTTTTTCTGCTATGGAGCATATTCATCATAATGGCAAGTATCACTGCAAGTGCAGTGCCCATAACAATAAAAATAAGATTGTAAACAATCGTGTTTCTTAATATCACATACAAATCATTGGATTTAATCAGAAACTCAAAGTTCTTAAAGCCCGCCCATTCGCTATGGATAACATTGTAGATGAAACCTTTCCCAGGCTGAATTTTATAATCCTTAAAAGCGATAATAAGTCCAAACATGGGCATAAAGCAAAATAAAATATACCAAATGGTTGTGGGCACCGCCATCAGGGTAAGTTCCCAGTCACCTTTTGTAGCCTTTCTCTTTTTTGCCTTTGTGTAACTATCTAATGTTTTCAACCCTATCCCTCTTTTCAATTCTTTCCTCACCGTCCAAATTCAGATTTTTCACTGAATTCCGATAGATAATTTCGCCTTCAATCCGTCTTGTCTCGGGTTTCTTATTAGGTCTCTCAATGGTTTCGATTATCTGCCTGACAGATACTTTTCCGATTAATGAAGCATTCACTGCTACGGTAGTAAGCTGGGGATCCGTCAGCTTGGCATAAATATCATCATCAAAACTGCCTATGGAAATATCATCCGGCACTGTATACCCATGATTATTCAGAGTTCGTGTCAGCCGAAAGGCGGTTTCATCACAGTTACAGATAAAAGCAGTGGGCATCTCTTTTGGCAGCTCTATATCAACAGCTTTTCCCTCCAGACTCCGGTCAGGAATAACCCAATCGTCTCTTAACTGCATGTTTTTTTCCAGCATAGCCCGCAAAAATCCAAGATAACGGTCGGTAATACTTGTAGTGGAATTAATGGTTCCTACAAATCCAATCTTTCTGTGACCCATCCGGATAAGATACCGGGTCATGTCGTACATACTGTAAATATTCTCGGACACCACCGAATCCGAACGGTGCGTCCGGTCATAAATATCCACGTAAACCTTGGGAATATCAATTTCCTTAACCTGTTCACGTACCTCTTGATCTAAAAGACCCAAAACGAGAATCCCCTTAAAAAGATTCTCTTTCTTCATCATAGAAATATCATCGCAAATAGTCGCAGGGCTGGGTGTGAGCATCATGGCGGAATAGTTATAGCGGCCAAGCTCCCTGACAATTTTCTCATACATGCGCATATAAATAGCCCCGCCGCCACCTTCTGAGATAAAGCGGCTATTCATAATGATGCCAATCTTTTTTCGTTCAGTTTCCTCTTGGACCGGCATAATATAACCCTGTCTGGCAGCAGCCTCTTTAATCTTATTCTTTAATTCCTCGCCCACTCCTTCTTTATCATTCAGAGCTTTAGATACCGTTACCTTACTGATTTTCAGTTCATCTGCAATATTTTGCATGGAAACCTTACGTTTTTTCATCATCTTCTTCTCCAAAACCTTAACTTTAGTTAACTTTAACCAATTGTAACTTAACATATTTTTGTATAATTTGTCAATTATATTTTTGTTTTTAATATATTTTTGTATTATTTAGATAATTTCATAATTGTATTTTGGTAAATTTTTCCTTCGCTTTTCTTCATCTTAAAATATTAACTTTTACTGTAAGGTTACAATATGTGCATACCCATATGCCAATCAGCCTCTGCTTTACACCACTCCTCTTTTGCTTCATCATAGCAGCCAGCCTGAATGTGTTCTTTGACAGTCCTGCATGCAGTGATGGCAGCTGATAAAGCATACATACAAAAAAGAGACAATTTCACCCTCCAAAATGTTCTGTAATCCATTCATGTTCAAAATGCAACGGCACATCGGAAGACTTTTCACAAGACCTTCTCCATGTGCCGCCGCAGGTAAATTGTTAATTCTTATACAATCTCACATCATCAATATGTACCGAGGTCCCGCCGCTGGAGGAACAATAGAATCCAACATCAATGGTACCATTTGTGACCAAAACATTGCTTGCCTCTATTTTGTGCCACCCGCTCCCCGGCTTTGGCATATCCACGTAAACCGCATTGCCACCGTAGTTTGTGATCTCCATGCGCCCGACGCCCGGAGAAGTATTTAACACCTTCACAAACGCTTCCACCCGGTAGCTTCCGTTTTCCACGTTAAGCCCCTGATGAATACTCTGCTCATAAGCAGCCGCATGGTAAAAATACGCCCGTTTGTCGCCTTCCACCGGAGATTCCGGTGGATTCGTGCCGGAACCGGAATCAATGCCGTAAGCTAATACCTGGCCGTTTGGATGCCACTCCGTCCAATTTGAATGAAAGGTAGTGGAACGCTCAAAATCTCCATTGTCCAAAAGATTTTCCGGATAAGTACCGGAAGCGGCGGCAGACAAGGTCAATTTGTCAAGGTTGACGTTGCCGGAATTGCCTGCATCATAACGAAGGGATATCCGGTTTCTTCCCTTTGAAAGCGCCACATTTGTGCTCACGGTCTTCCAGATGTTCCAGTTTCCGCCTGAAGCGGGAAATTGAAGGTTGCCTGCATAGCTTCCATTTACGTATAAATTTAAATCTTTCGTGCTTTGATTTCCGTTGCTGTAGCGGAAATCTGCGGTATAGGCTCCGCCTTGTTCCATATCGACCTCAAAGGCTACTTCCGCATTCTGTGAAACCATGGAATCCACAAAGCCGCTGCCGCTGTAGAACCAATGATCCTGGTTTGACTTAGCAGCCCCGTAAAGCGGGGAGTTTTCTGCTTCTATTACCATCCGTTCCGGTTCGAAAGGAACTGCCAGATAGTCAATATTTACAAAGCCTGTATCCCCTGCCTTCGGATCATATTTGAACGTGATGCTGTTACTGCCTGCGGTAAGAGGAAGGAGTATCTTCACATCTCCCCAGGAATCCCAGCTTCCGCTAGAAGCTATATCCGCCTGGCCGCAGTATGCGCCGTTGACGTATGCAGATAAGGTTTTTGCGGCCTTCGCGCCGTTGGAACAACGCAGGGTCACCTCATAATCTCCCGGATTTGCTGTTTTGGCATAAAAAGTCACTGCCGCCTGCTCCGTTTCCATACCGTTCACAAAACCGGTACCGGAAAATCCTGTATGATCCCTGCCCACCTGTGGCTGGCCTGCCACCGTTTTACCGGAAAGAGAGGCGTATTCCGCTTCGTACTTTTGATCGGAATGTGTGACAGCCGGATTACCTGATAATACCAGTGTATCAGCATTTGACAAACCCGCCTGGGTTTTTATATAAGTAACTTCCCCGTAAATGTCCCTGGAGTTTGCAAATCCCCCGCCATTTGCGGCTATAAGGGCATTTAAATCGGCGTATTCCTGTAACTGGGCGGCATTTTTTGTCACCTGTCCGGCGGCGCTGCCATGAACAGCCAGGTAATAGTAATCCACACCGTTTTTGTAGCTTCCGGATTTGGCCGATATACCGACGTTCACCTGGCCGGAACCTTTCTGACCGGATATGGTCTGAGAGAAATATGTTCCGTTTTCGTAGTCATAGGTAATTCCGTCATCGTCATAATACTGAAACTCGGTCTTCTGGGATGAAGGGAATATGTCTACGAAAATTCGTTCCGTTTCCTTCTGCCCTATGTAGTCCTCTACATCCTGTGAAGGGATAATGGCCCCTTCCTTTATAAAGAGCGGCAGGTCGGACCAGGACTGGGTATCCAGACTGTAGGGAATATATTGTCCCCCCATATATGCAGTCCCCCTGTTGTAGTCAATCCAGTTTCCCTCCGGGAGGTAAATCCACTTGCAGGACTGTCCGCGTTCTGTAACCGGAGCCGTAAGGAGCCAGTCTCCCAGCATCCATGCGTCGGAGTAATCCTTTACTTTATCATCCTGGGGATAATCAAACAGCAGGGGACGCACCAGACCCAGACCGCTTTCGTAAGCCTCTCTTTCATAGGTATAGAAATAAGGCAGCAGGGAGTAGCGCAAGTGAATGGCTGCTTTTACATTTTCCTCTGCCGTATAGCCATAATACCAGGGCTGGCGCTGTTGGTTTAAGTTGCCGTGCACCCGGAACACAGGCACAACGGATTCAAATTGAAGCCAGCGGGTGTAAAGCTCTGGACTTGGATTTTCAATGTTTCCGGAATTTTGATTAAAGCCGCCTCCGTCGGACCCCCATTTCGGCTGTCCGTTGTTTACGGTAGAAAGCAGGGCGGCCTTCTGTTCATTTAAACCGGCGGCCCAGGAAACCCGCTCCCCCTTGTAAAACTGAGTGGCAACGTCTCCTGACCATATACTGGTGGCAAAGCGCTGGGTACCTGGATAGTAGTTTCTTCCCGTCTGCCACACACGGGTATTATTCCTGGCATAGTCCCGCTGTCCCTCATAAATAGACTGGGCAAGGTGCAAGGTATTATAGTTCCCGAACCAGTACTCAGCCCCATTAGAGGAAACCTTATCTGTTTCATCATTCCACCAGCCCACGATACCCT
This sequence comes from [Clostridium] celerecrescens 18A, assembly GCF_002797975.1. NCBI lineage: Bacteria > Bacillati > Bacillota > Clostridia > Lachnospirales > Lachnospiraceae > Lacrimispora > Lacrimispora celerecrescens. The sequence continues at coordinate 2,875,093 of NZ_PGET01000001.1, forward strand.
TTGTAAATGCATCAATGGAATGGTTCCACCACCAGGCCCGCTCTCCGGATTTGTAAGGGTCAATGCTGCGTACCGTGACAGGATAGAAATAATCCACATATTCATTGTGGCCCGGATAGAAATATCCGTTATTTGCTGCATCCTGTCCCTGTGCGGTAGTTGTACCGCCGGAAATCTTTGTTACAATCCGGGGCTTGGTAATCCCGATCATTTTCACGCCCTTTGCGTCCATGGTGTTTTTTAAGGCACCGCTTCCTGCAGAGGGGAAATTCCCCGTATTCCACTTAAATTCCCCATAGTTGTCCTGTCCATAAAGCTTCCAGTCGTAGTCAAAAGCATAGCTGTCCAAGGGAATGTTTTTTGCCCGGTAGGTATCAATCATTTCCATCAGTTCCTGTTCGTTGATTCCCCACTCAAAATTGGAAAAGCCCTGTGCCCACTTGGGAAGCATGGGAGAGGTTCCGGTGATTTTGGAATAGCCTTTCATAATCTCTTTTGGCTCTCCCAGTAAAATAAAATATTCCACATTGTCTTTTTCATACCTGCGGCCTTCCACCGGAGTTCCCCCATAGTAAAATTCCATTTTCTTATCCCTGGAATTGGTATAAGGGTAGCCGCCGTCTGAATCCACCAGCAAACCATAGCCTGCAGTGGACCAGAGGAAGGGACCGCCTGAATTGCCCTGCTGGCCTGCCCTGGCCGCCTGTGTATTGTCATTGCGAAGCAGATTGCCGTTTTCATCAAAACAGTCAAAGCTGTGGATTCCGTACAGGTTCGTGGAATCCTGGCGGACAAAGCGAACGCCATCGTGGTTAACTCCACCGCTTTGAGGTTCCCAAAACAAGGTCGTGCCATCGGCTTTCTTCACCGTCATCCGGCAGGGCTTTTTGTTAATTTCAACCTGCATTTCGTCTGTCTTTATGGTTATGGGATCAGAAGCCGTATTAATGACGGCGGTACTTGCATCCCATTTCAGACCTGGATCGATCATGGGGGTCCGCTCACTGGATACAACTCCATCAGGCTGGTAATTCACCCGCAGAATGTCCTCGTCACAAACTTCCAGCGTTAATTTATCCGAAGGAGAGGAACCGCTGTCCACAGTGAGGACCAGTGTGGTTCCATTGACCTGCGTACCAATTACGTCACCTAAAGCAGATACTGCCGCCCTGGCCGGGACCGGCACAAAGGCCGGCCACAGAGCGGTGAACAATAAGGTAAATACTAAACTTAATGATAGAAAACGTTTTCTTTGTTTCATACTGCTCCCCCTTATTTAACCAGAATACAGTCCAGATTGATACCGGCGAAATCCCCGTTTTCATAGGAAATCCGGACAGTATTTCTGCCGCTGTTTAAGTTAACAGGAATGTCTGCGGTATTCCAGTCACCCCACCCGGAAGTTACCGGCAGGGCCAAAGCGCTGATGCTTCCCCCATTGACCTTTACGGATCGCTGTCCGGCAGTCACTCCGGCAGAGTAACGGACTGACAGGGAAGCCTTGCGTTTTTCTTTCGAATACACCTCAAATTCTACCCAGTCGCCCTTATCCGCAAACTGGTCCACAAAGCCTTCCCCGTAATAGCCGCTGTAATCCGTGTTGGTGGAAACCTGATTAAGGGATGCATGTTCGGCTTCGTAAGGAGCTTTGTTCACGCCATTTAATTCGATCTTCTTAGCCGGACCGGACGGGGTTTTGATATAGGTCAGTTTTTCATTTTCGTTGTAGTAGAATGCACTTTGTGCCTTTCTAAAGCTATCCAGAGTTTTCACTTCCTGTAATGTCTGACCGTCTGCTTTTACACCGCCGGGTCTGGTTCCAAAGACCTGCGTGGTGATTGGAATCTGGCAGTCAGGCAGATGAACGGTTACAGTACCTGCAGCAAAATTCTCGGTTGCCCGGACTGTCATGGTGCTCCGGTCACTGTGAGACAAGGTATAGGTACTTTCCCCTTCAGGATAGACACGGAACGTGAGGTTTTCGTATTTCTCCACATCATTGCCTATGGATCCGCCGATCTCATAATTTTTGTTTAAGTTAAGGGGCAGAATACTGCCAGACTTTACGTAAACAGGGATAGAGTTCATATCTGTATAATAGTCTTTCGCCATGCCGCCTGCGGTAAGGGCGTTGTGCCAGAAATCGATCCATTCCCCTTCGGGCAGGTATACGCTCTTTACTGTCTGTCCCTCCTGGACAACAGGGGCCACCAAAAGACTGCGCCCAAACATATACTGTTCTTCCAAGTCATAAGTATTGGAATCCTCCGGATTATCTAAGAACATGGCCCTCATCATGGGCGTTCCGCCCTGTGCACTGGTTTGTGCCTCGCTGAAAATATAGGGCAGCAAGTTCATGCGGGTATTGGTGTATTTGCGGAACATGGGTACGATGCTGCTGTCACCTGTACGGCTTTGAACATTCCATGGGGAGCGTTCCTCACTGGGAGAAGGGTTAGCCTTCTCGGAGTGGAACTGCATGATCGGGGCAAAAGCAGCCATTTGGGTACTGCGCTTATAAAGCTCGGCAGAGGGGAAATTCCCCGTAAAACCGGCCAAATCCCAGCTCCAGTAAGGTACACCTGATATACCGGCGCTTAAACCGGCACTGAGAGCATCCCGGAAAGCGGAAAAGCTGGAGGTCTGATCTCCTGCCCAAAAGGCTCCGGTGGTCTGAACGCCTGCGGTCCCCGACCGGCTGAAGGTAATTCCTTCCCCTGTCTTTTTCTTCACAAAGTCGTTATAACCCTTTATGTAGGCGTTAGGGTATGCATTACGCATGGAAAGGTCCGTACTGCCGTTATGGAAGGAAGTGTCTTTACGCCAAACCATTTCCCCGCCGTCTGTTTTTACACCGTCTATCTTAATGTCATCAAAAAGGTAGGAGCGCTTGTTCATCCACCAATCAACTGCCTCGGGATTGGTGAAATCCAACAGCAGACTGTTTCCGAACCACCCTGATTCGGGTATGCGGTAGGGCCCATTATGTCCGTCGGAAACGGCATATCCCTTCTGGAGCATATAGGCTTCGTCATTGTCCTTTTGTGCATAGGAGTAAGGCGTGTATTTTAAAACAGGTATCTGCCACAGCACCAGTTTTATGCCATTTTCATGAAGAGTATCTGACATGGCCTTTGGATCGGGCCATTTAGAGCCGTAGGTAAAATCCGAATTGCGGAAAGCGGACGAGCCTGAAACGGGCGTATAGGTGGCTTCATTCCAGACATAAAAGGTGTTTTCGTCGCTCCACTGTTCCAGGACTAAAACCGTAGCCGGTATGTCGTTGTTTTTAGACTGGTTCATGGCTTCCAGCGCTTCTGATTGGGTATCCCATTCATTGGCTGACATCCAAAGTCCGAAGGCCCACTTGGGCAGTTCCTGGGGCAGACCGGAAATTGTGTTGTATTTGCCCACCACTTTCGCAGCCGTACTTGCGCTGATCAGGTAGTAATCCAAAAGGGGCGAATCCACATGTTCCGTGTCAGCTTCAAATACATACCGGTCTTTATCGGATGCTGCCATATCGAACCTGGAATAACAGGTGGTATTTAAGTAAATTCCGTAACCTTTGCTGGTAACGAAAAAGGGAACCGACAAATAGGTTTTGCTGCCCTGGTTCTGGTATTGGTTGTAAATGTAGGTTTCAACCACCTCTCCCCGTTTCTCAGCACCATTATAGTGCTCTCCGAAACCATAGAAGTGCTCATCCGAAGGGGAGAAATACCCGTCCCGGAACTGCCCGATCACGTCCTTTCCATCGGTCAGCCAGGACATCTCTTTGCCCATTCCTCCGTTCGAAGTTAAAACCCTTTTGTGTTCGTAGCTGTACACCTCTAAGGCATATGGGTTCTTTGTGACGGTAACCCGCAGTTTTCCGGTATCTATCTCCACCTTTTGGGCATTTTCCGTCACGGTATAGCCGGTAATCCCGGAAGCAAATTTCCCATTTCCTTTTGGTGAAAGCTGGAAACGCACTGTTTCCTCGTCCGTAAAGCTAAGTGCCAGCTTTGGAGAGAAATTCCCCGTATCCGCTGTCACATCAAAAAGGACGGTTCCATTTTTATAGTTATTTAAAGATACGGACTTTACTTTTTCCCAGTCGGCCACGTGAAAGGTAAAGGGACCGATGGCTTTGGCGTTCGTGCCATTTACATCCCCGTGTACCGTATACTCCACAGTATCTCCTTTTGCAAAGGAGCCCAGATCCGCCTCCCAATAAGAATTGTTCCCGCTGTTATAGGACCAGCCTGCGCCTACGTCCGCTTTCCTGACACCGTTTACGGTGTAGGAAATCCAAACCGTCTGGCCGGATTCCACAGGCCAGGTGGTGCTGTGTATCCGCACAGACTGACCTGCTATTGGATTTCTGGGTGAACGCTCGGTAGGTTCTATTTCATAAATATCATTTAATCCATAAGGATTGTGCCACGTTCCTTCAAGCGCAAAGGCTGGTGAAACGTTGAGCAAAATACAGCATATGCTCAGTAAAATGGCCATTAGCTTCTTTCTCATATGTCCCCTCCATTTTTCATAAGTATTATTTCCTTGTGAAATGGTTTCTTTTTGTTAAACTAGTTCAGTCGCCAGACCAAAAGTTCTCCCGCCCGGCATTCTTTGTACAAACGGCATGGACCCGCTGTTTGTTCTCCTGTCCAATAATCGCTCCAATTTCCTTTTGGCAGATATACCTGCCGTCCTATCACTCCTTCCTCTAAAACCGGAGCCACTAGAAGCTGCGAACCGAACATATACTCGTCGTCCACTGCGCATGCTTCCTTATCCTCCGGCCAGTCAGTCACCAATGCGGCCATCAGTGGGCGGCCCGTATTTGCGCTTACGCTTGCTTCCTTAAGAATATAAGGCAGCAGCCTCTCCCTTTCTTTTGTAAATTTCCGGCAAATGTCAATGATTTCCGGTCTGCCTGTCACCTTAGCCATGTTCCATGGACTTCTGTCGTTGATTTCTTCTTCTGAAGCCGCCAGAAGCTCAGAAAACTGGCCGGAAGCCGGCTCCGAGTGCCACTGCATGACCGGTGCAAAGCAGGCCAGGCAGAAGGATCGCAGATACAATTCGGCGGAAGGCATTTTTCCGGCAAAGCCCGCCAGGTCAAAGCCCCAGAAGGGCAGCCCCGACAATCCGGCATTTAAACCTGCCGTCACCACATGGCGCAGTTCTTCCCAAGTGGACTGCTGATCCCCGGCCCAGTGCATAGGCGTGGTCTGAGCTCCCGTATATCCGGCCCTTGAAAAAAGCATCCGGTCTTCTTTTATAAAGTCCGTATAAGCTCTGGTGTAAACCATGGCATACCCATTTTTCATCTGGGCACCGGTCCGTCCGTCAAAAAAGCGGGCGCCGTCGTCGTATACAAACTCACCGCCGTCGGTCTTAAAGCCGTCCACTCCCATATCAAGCAGATATTGCCGTTTCCCAAACCACCAGTCACAGGCAGCCGGGTTGGTGAAGTCCGGTATCATGGAACCTCCGAACCAGCGCCCCTCCGGAATCAGATAGGGGGATCCGTCGGCATTGGTAACGACATAGCCCTTTTGCACCGCTTCTGCGCAGTCCGCCTCATGTTCCGGACAGACGCGCCAAGGCTCCAGCTTTTTCAAAACCGGTATCTGCCAGAGAATAAGGCGGATTCCTTTTTCGTGAAGATCCCGGATCATCCCTTCCGGATTGGGAAAACGTTCCTTGTCAAAGCGGTAAAAGGTAGCTTCATCGCTCCAGGCTTCGATTACCACCACAGCAGGCTTCATCCCCTGCCTGACAGCTTCCTCCACCACTTCTTCCACCACCGCCTGACTATCCCATCGGTTGGCAGACATCCAAAGGCCAAAGGCCCAGTCCGGCGGCACTCTGGGCCGGCCCGTAAGCGCTGTAAACTCTTTAAGAACTTCCAGGGGCTTTCCCGTAAATGTCCGCACATCGTATTGGTCCGGAAGCGTAAAGACGATCCCATCAGCGGTCTTTTCCGTGAATACGGTAAACTTCTCCATTGTGTCCACATAAAGGCCCCCTCCCCCGTCTGTCAATGCAAAGGGAATGGGCAAATAGGTGGAAGCCCCCTGATTGGTAAAGGTTTCGTATACATGGTTTTCGCGGACCAGCCCCTCCTGATTCAATGCGTCAAACCGTTCTCCAAATCCGTAAACAGCCTGACCTGCAAGTAGACATTTCATCCTTTCACACCTCCTACCTGTAATCCTGCTGCAAAATACTTCTGTGCAAAAGCATATACCACCAGGATCGGGAGCATGGAAACCAGCGCTCCCGCCATAAGTAAGTTGTATTCACTTTTGTACTGCCCGTTTAAGGAGCTTAGAATAATGGGCAGGGTAAACTTTGTCTTTGTGGTCAGCATGACCAGCGGCAGTAAATAGTCATTCCATGCGTCCATAAAGCAGATAATTGCCAAAGTGGCAAGGCTGGACTTGCACATGGGACATATGATCCGTACAAAGACAGTAAAGATTTCCGCGCCGTCAATGGCGGGCGCTTCCATATAGACATTAGGAATCGTCATCATACGCTGTCGCAGCATAAACACCGCAAACACCTTGAACATACTGGGCAGCACCAAAGCTCCCAGACTATCCACCAGCTTCAGTTCTCCCATAAGTAAGTAAAGGGGGATGAACAGCACCTGGGAAGGAATCATCATGGTGGCCAGGTAAACCAAAAAAATAACGTTTTTCCCCCTAAAATCCAGTTTCGCAAAGGCAAAAGCGGCCATAGCGGAACTGATGATCGTCACGGCTACGGAACTGACAGAGACCACAAGAGAATTAAGCATGGAAACGGTCATTCCCTCTTTGCGGAACAAATCTGAGAAATTCTTAAGGGTCGGGTTTTTGGGTATCCACTGTATGGGCAGAGCCATGATTGCTCCGTAGTTCTTGAAAGAAGTGGACAGCATCCAGAAAAACGGAAGCAAGGTTACGGCCGACAGCAAAACAGCCGTCAAATGGTATAAAACTCCGGATGCCGCTTTACGACTCATAGTACACCCACTTTCTTTGCAGCACGTTTTGCAGTACGGTAAAACCAAAAATAATGACAAACAACACCCAGGACCAGGCCGCCGCATAACCCATTCGGCCAAATTTAAAGGCGTATTTGTAAATCCGCTCCACCATGACCATGGTGGCTCCATTGGGTCCTGCGTCGCCGTTCTTGGTCATGACCATGATCTGCGGAAAAAGCTGAAAGGCATTGATCAGGGACAGCATAATGACGTAGAACAAAATCGGGGACAGCAGGGGCAGAGTGATGCTTTTAAACTTTTGAAAATATCCCGCCCCGTCAATCTCGGCGGCCTCGTAGTACTCTGGATTTATGGCCAAAAGGCCGCTAAGCAGAATCATTCCGTAAAATCCCATGTCCTTCCATACACTGGCCAGGACGATGGAGGGCATTGCCCAGCTCTCGCTCTGGAGCCACAAAGGCCCCTTAATACCGATGGCTGACAAGGCATTGTTGATCGGCCCGTACTCCGGACTTAACATCCATTTCCAGATCAAGGCACCCGCCACCCAGCTGGTCAGCACCGGTATGTAATAAAGCATCCGGTAAATACCGGCCATGCGGCTCTTCCTCTGAATAATCAGGGCGACCATGAAAGAAAACAGCAGTACAAGCGGAAGGTAAAGCAGAATAAAATAGGCGTTATGCCTCAATACCATCCAAAATTCAGGATCTTTGACAAGTTGGGAATAATTAGAAAAACCCACGAACTTGTCACCGACAAATTGAAAAAAACCGTGGAACAGCCTTACCCTGCTTAACCCCGACCAATCGGTGAGACTAAGCAGCAGCGAGGCAAAAATAGGAATCAGATTAAACAGCACAAGTCCGGCCATACTTGGCAAAAGAAAGATAAAGGCTCTTATCCCCTGTTTTTTATACATAGCAGTTCCCTCCTGTCAGGCTCGATAAATGTCAGTCTCATTTGATTTTCTGTTCCAGTTCTGCCTGACATGCATCCAGCGCGTCTTTAGCGGTAACGTTACCGGAAATAGCGTTGTTTAAGTGCTTGGTGATGATCTCCTGCATTTCAGACTGCTGTTTCACCACCGGCGGCGTTACAAGATAATCCAGGGATTTAAATACCGCTTCCCGGTTCTCCGGCGGGGTGACCTTTCGATAGGAATCAAGAACATCCTGATAGATAACAGGCGGAAGTTCCCAGCTTGAATCCACCCTGATTTGTGCGGCTTCCTTGCTTCCTGCCAGAAAAGCAGCCAAAGCGGCGGCAGCTTCAGGATTAGGGGTTTCTTTGTTTACCACATAGGCATTTGAGAAAAAGTGTGTGGCTTTTACGGTATTCCCAGGCTCCACCGCCACGTCCCAGTCAAAATCGCAGTTATCGGTAAAGTCACTGAAGGCCCAGATTCCGGTTATAATCATGCCCAGACGTCCGGATTTAAACAAATCCCAGTCGCCCATGCCCCCCATTTGTGCGTCCGAAGGCATGACATTGCTGTCCGTCACCCAACCGGACATAATTTCCAGGGTTTCCACATTCTGCGGCAAATTAATCGTAAACTTCCTGCCATCTTCGCTCAACAAGCTTCCGCCGTTCTGCTTCACCCCTTTGTAAAATTCATGGAAACTTACGGGACGGTATAAACCATAGGTGTCTCCGGAGAGAGCACGGATCTTCTTTGCGGCTTCTAACATTTCCGTCCAGGTCCAGTCGTCGGTGGGATAGGCGGCTCCTGCCTTGTCAAATAAATCCTTGTTATATACAAGCACTACGTTGGAGAAGGAATTGGGAATTCCAAATTGTTTCCCCTCGTACTGGAAGGCTTCCAAAGCCGTCTGGTTAAAGCCTGATGTATCCCCTATCAAAGAGCCGATGTCCAAAAGAACATCTTCCGACGCATAGGCCACGAAATTCTCAAAATTCAGTTCAAATACGTCTGCCGCACTGCCGCCGACGATTTTAGACTGTAACTGAGTGAAATAATCATCATAGCCAAAGCTTTGCAGTTCCACCTTGATGTCTGGGTACTGCTCATTGAATTTTGCAATCATTTCTTTCAGTGCCCCCTCAGACGCACCGCTGCCCGAAAACTGGTCCAGACGGATTGTGACTGCTTCTCCGGCCTTGGGTTTTTCTGCAGTTTTGGAACTGCAGCCTGAAAGTAAAACTGCGGTACATACCATTGCACTTACGGCCCATTTACATTTTTTTGCTAACTTCATCATAATAAACTGTCTCCTTAATAGAAAGAATGGGTGTTGCTTTTTTTCGTAAAAGGATCAGCGCACTGATCCCCTTTCTACCAAAGTTAATGGAAATACCTTGTTCTGTAGTGTGTGGTTCTCATTTATCAGAAGTTTCACCGCTTCCGCCCCCTTTGCCGCCACATCCTGATGTATGGTGGTAAGAGGCGGATCACAGGTTTTGGAAAGCAGCGAATCATCAAAACCTATGACCGAAATGTCCTTTGGAACCTTTACGCCCCTCCCGCGCAGTCCCATACATAAGCCCACCGCCAGAATGTCTGCAGAAACAAACACTCCGTCGGGCCGTTCGTCCATTCCAGCCAGATATTCCCCCATTTCACAGCCGTATTCAAAGGACACCTCCCCCGACAATAGCAAGGATTTCACCGGGCTCACCCCGTACTCTCCCAGAGCCTTTTCATACCCCTTATGACGCAGAAAATTCACGCCCCTGTCATTGACATGCCCGGTCACGTGGGCAATTCTTCTAAGCCCCTTTTCCAACAGGTACTTAGTCGCCATATACCCGCCCTGCATATCGTCCACGCCGACCCTGTGAAAGCCGGAAACTTCGCAGTAACTGTCCACCAGTACCACTGGGATGTTTAAGGTTTTTAACTGACGGCATTCCTCGTCGTCATTCATTCCCACCACGATCACGCCGTCCAGTCCCCGGGTTCTGGCCACTTCCGCGTAAGTCTGGCCGGAATCGGCACCGGAAATCATGATGTGATAACCGCTTTTTCTGGCAGTATACTCCGCCGCCGACATGAAATCACCATAAAAGGGATTAGAGAACATTAATTCTTTTCCTGATTCCGTCTGTGGTATCAGAACTCCTAATAAATTGCTTTTGTTGTTTACCAGGGTGCGGGCTGCCAGGTTGGGAATGTATCCCAGTTCCTTTATGGCGTCATTCACCCGCTTAATTGTTTCAGGGCTTAAGCTTTGCGAGGGCGTATTATTGATTACATAAGACACCGTGGCTATAGAAACCCCCGCTTTTTCAGCCACATCCTTTAAACCAGGCCGCTTCATAAAATCACCTTCCTTCTGATCATTTTTTATTCCTCTTCTGCTTCTATCTTTCCGCCTTTTTCGTCAATAACTGCCAGGTACCACTTTCCTTTTATATAAAAGTGAAACGATAAACGTTCCCAGTCCTTCGGAAGTCTGGGAGATAGCTGCGGCCTGCCGCCGGTTCCCAGTGCCAGACCTGCGAAACCAAAAACAACCGCCTGCCAGGTGGCGCCTGCCGCTGCCAAATGAATGCCTTCCCGTCCCGTATTCTTCATCCGGTTCTCCAGATCCAGAAACAGGCTTTTGTCAAAATATTCATAAGCTTTCTGCTCCAGGCCCAGTTTCGCCGCCGCCCATGCATGAATCCCAAAGCTTAAGCTGGAATCATGAAGTGTAAGCGGTTCATAAAAATCCCAGATAGCTTTTTGTTCCCGATCGGTAAAACAGTCTGGCTTTAAGACCATGAGCAGTACCAGATCTGCCTGTTTTAACACCTGATACCTTTGGAGCCAGTCAAAATCGTACTGATGATAGGCTGCGCTTCCATCTCCGGCCTTTTGTCCGGGAAAAGCTTCCAGCCGGAGGAAATTGTCGTCCTGTATGTACAAGTCTCTGTCAGAATCGTACTCAATCCGGCTTTTTTCTATGATGTCCCGCCACTTTTTCATTTCCGGAATGCTTGCTTCCGCTTCCTTCCTCCGGACTGCCTGCAAAGCCAGCCGTAGATTATGGCGGGCCAAAAGTACCGTATAGGCGTTGTTTCCCGAAACGCCGCAGTATTCGTCGGGTCCCTTAACAAAGAGCAGGTTATATGTGTCCTTTCTCTTGTCATAGGAAAACCTTCCGGCCCAATACCTGGCGGTTTCCACATACAGCTGTGCTGAACGGCTATCCAGGGTTTCATCTCCTGAAACCTTTAAGTAGTTTTCAACCGCATAGGCTACGTCTGCGGTAATGTGAATCTCACAGCGCCCGATGTCCCAGCTTTGGCATTGTTCTATGCCTCCTATGGCACACATCCAGGGATACCTTGCTCCTGGCAGATTCAGCGCTTTTGCGTTCTTCTTTGCATCCGGCAGAGTGTTTAACCGGAACAGGATCAGATTTCTTGCAGCCTGTGGGTCCGTATACAGGTAAAACGGAAGCAGGAAAATGTCCGTATCCCAAAAGCAGCAGCCTTTGTACCGTCCATGGGTCAAGCCCCTTGCGCCAATGCTGACCGTCGGGTCCTCCCATGGGCAATTCTGAATGAGCTGGAATAAGTTATATCGCAGGGCGGACTGAAGGGAACTATCGTTTCCTTTTTGGGTGATTTGTATATCGGCTTGGTTCCAGCGGGTTTTCCAGGCCGCTTCACTGTCTTTTAACAGTTCTGCAAACGAACGTTTTATAACGTGGGGACGCAAGTCATGCCCGCCGTGAGGGAATGTTTCCGGATCCGTTAAAACTGCTTCCGTATAGATGATCTTTTCGATCCTCACCATTTCCCCTTCTACCAGAGGAATGTTCAGTTCTTTCGCCGGACAGTCAGGCACCGAAGCGTCCTTTGCCGTACCCCGGTTCTGAATCATGCGGGCGGTCATGGCTACGTGCAAACGGCTGGAAGCTTTGCTGTCAGCCTTCAAAAAACAGTAGTCTTCTGCCGTTTCCGTTTCTGAAACGGTGAGCAAAGACACGGTATCCAAGTTATCCTTGGTCTGGTCGTCATCCACTGGGAGGTTTACGGTTTTCCCGTCAATGCCCATGAAAACAGCTGCATTCCCGCTGTAGTTTAAGGCCGTTAATTCCAGTGAAAGGGCCGATAAGTGTTTATTGTCCATGCTGATAAAGCGGGAAATATCAATTTGTGTTTCTCTTCCTTCCTTATCTTTCCACACCGACTTCCTCTCAAAAAGGCCGTTTCGCATATCCAGGGATTGGGAGAAGGTCCGGTACTCCCCTTTCCCCAGGGAAAGCTGGAAATGAAACAGATCCGGTAAGTTCACCATATCCGTAACACCGGGGCTGATATACTCAAACCCCCCTGCCAGATAGCTGCAGCGCTCATGAGCCTTTGCCCCGTCCAAGAAAAACGCACAGCGGGAACCCAGATAGCCGTTTGCCTGGCTGAATATGCTTTCCAAAAATGTTGGATCTTCTTTGCCCTCACACCGAATCATCCATGGTTCATACTGGATCATTTTCCGCACCTCCCTCATTCATCCCTTCCATCAAACAATAGGACAAAAATCCTGCACAGGTCGCAAACGCGGCTCCTGTGCTACATTCGCCTGTCATTTCATCTACGCTTTCACAGGCGATTCCATTATCCATGGAAGCCCTGCGTAGAAAGTCTAAAGACGCTTCCTTTCTGCCGCTGATCAGTCCGTTGGCGACGCTCAGTATCCAGGGATGAGGCGCATGGGGGCAGCCAATGTCAGAAAAAGGCTTTCCTGCAAAAGAATATGGATAATCCGGACTTCTTATCATCTCAACAGTATTTTGCCAAACAGAATCATCCTTGCCGCAAAAACCTAAATAGGGCAACAGCTCCAGGCTGCCCGGCGGTTCATCGTATACATCCCAGTTCCCAGCCTCATCTACGGACCAGGCAAAAATCGTTTTACCCTGATACACCTTTACACAATGGGTTCTAATGGCATCAAACAAGCTCAAAACTTCCTCTTCCAGCCACTTAAGCGTTTCAGTAGGCCACAAATTATGATACAGTTTCCCCAAATCCCGCAGGCACCGCCAAGTTAAAACATTGTTATACGTACCATAAGGATAAACCCGCATGTCGTCCGTGGGCTGTAAAAAAGTTTCATACAAATGAAGGGCCTTGCTTCGCTTGGACTGTAGTATCGAAAGGATTTTCTTTACTCCTTTCTCAATATGGCTTTCCTGTAAAAGGTCAGTCTCTCCCGTGTCATTGACGTAACGGCTAAGAGCCATTAAGGGGGCGCACAGTTCATCCAGTTCAAATCCCGGTTCCAGCACTGTCCCGTCTATGTAACGGCTGTGAATGCCAATTTGTTTGATTTGACGGGTAAATACGTAATCCAGAAGTTCCTTTGCATACTGCGGATCCGCCTTTAGAATGGAAGGAAAACTCCAAAGCAGGCTGTCCCTGTCCCAATAGGCTGCGCTGACGTAATACCTGGGGCTTCTGGAGGTGACCATGACCACTTCCTCCGTATCCATGGTCATACCCGTTGCATAAAAGAAGTTAAAAAACAAGTTCCGGTTTAACAGGGAATCCACTGACCGTATGCCTACGGTTTTCTGACGCTTTGACAGCCAGCACAGGGTTTCCTCATAAACCGCGTCAAAACTCTGCCGCAAAAGCTCCTTAGCCGCCGTGGCCGCAGCCACCTCTTCAAAGCCCACGCCCCAGAAAATGTCCAGTACCACGGATTCTCCGGATTTTAACAAGCAATCATGGGTCCCTATGTAGCGTATTTCCTCCCCCTGTTCAAATTCCCATTTAACCGGCAATGCCGTCATAGGTGCAAATGCCATAACCGGCATTCCAATGGACAAATCAAAGACCGGGCCGTCATTCCAGCCGGAATGGTAAACCTTTCTCTCTCCCGTAACCGTCTTATCCTCGTTGACGCTGTGAGTCACTTTTCCCCACGCCCCGCTGAAACCACAGGATAGCTCCCGTTCTTTGCCGGAATGATTCACAACGGTCAACCGTATGGCAAAGGCCTTCTGGCCTATAGGAGCCAGAAAAACACCTTCTGTACGAATACCGTCCTTCACCGACTCAAACCTGGGAATCCAGTCCCGTTCCCGCTTCCATTCCAAATCACAGAGCAGATCCCCTTCCTCCGCCTGCACAAAAGGCCGTATGAGGGGTTCGCTTTCGCCACCCCAAAAAGCCAGCATCCCTTTATAGCCCATATGCAGCACCGTAAAGCTTTCTATCGAAGCCGTAGTCTGGTTCAATGTCGGCAGGCTGACAAATTCGTTCCCCGTGGGCATATAGCAATCTTGCATAAAAACACCTCCCCAATTTTTACTGAAACGTTTAAGTAGTCAGTATAAAATTATTGATATTGTATTGGTAATTATATACTCTGTTCTCTTTTTTTGTCAATATGTTTTAATAAAAATTTCCTAGTTTCAAATGATGTTTTGTGCTTATAGCTGATGGACAATAGCCCTCCCATTTATGCAATCTAAAAATGGGAGGGCTTTCTGCCTAAATCCGGAACATTTCCAGATCCTCTGCCTGATACTTTTCCCTGATCTGCCTTAATTTTATTTTCAAACAGGCCAGCTCCGCTAATCTAAAAACTCAATGCTCCCTCCGGCTGGTTCTGCGCATAATTCCCGCCCAGATATCCTCTTGGCAGCATAGGCTGTCTCTCAAATCCGGATTTCATCTCATAAAACCCTTTTGTTTCCCCGCTTTCAATGATTCCCGTAAGAATTTCCAAAGCATGAAATGCCATATCGCCATTTGTCCTGGGCACGCGCCCTTTTCTTAAGGCCCAGGCCATCTCTGCAACTCCAAGCCCTCTGTCATCGCCATCGTATCCATGGGTATGCGGGAATACGATAGGTTCTGCCCGGCCTTTTAAGATAACCTTCACATCGCCGCCAAAAAAGTTGGGATCCTCCAGGAATATGATACCTTCCGTGCCGTAGAATGACACATAAGGTTTTTCCGTGCGGATGCTTCTGGAATTAAAGTGGAGCGTTCCCATACAGCCGCTTTTAAAACGCAGGTTACCCATAAGGTATGTCTCTGATTCCTGGGAATAAGTCTCCCCAAAATTATCATTCTTTACAAAGTAATGCTTCTGCTCCGGCATGGAAACACCGGACATTCCGCACACTTCCATTACTTCTCCCAGCACGTTAATCATGGCTGTGGTATAATAAATTCCCACATCAATCCCGATTCCGCCTCCTGATTTAGCGGTGTAGGGAAATTTCTCAGCCAAAAGGCGGGCATCCCGTTGAAGGACTGCCACGCTGGAAGTCACGGTTCCAATCATGCCCGATTCCACCAGATACCTGGCAGTCTGCACAGCCGCCCCCAGAAATGTGTCCGGTGCGCTGCAAAGCAGCTTTCCCTTCACAGCGGCCAGGGCTGTCAGCTCTTTTGCCTGGGTAATGTCAGCAGACAGCACCTTTTCCGTATACACATGCTTCCCATGCTCCAGAAGATTCTTTATCACCTGGTAGTGAGCAGCAGGATTGGTCAGATTCACCACGATTTCAATTTCCGTATCCCCCAGAATTTCTTCCATTGTCATAGCGCGAATACCGTAAGCAGCCGCTGTTTCTTCTGCCAACTGACGGTTTAAATCGCAGCATCCTACCAATTCCAGGATTTCAAAGGTCTTTGCCATATTTTCAATATAGATCCGGCTAATGGCTCCGCACCCGATTACCGCTGTCTTTACTTTCTTTATTCCTTTCATGCGAAAGCCTCCCTATACCGCATTCTGCTCAATTACATTTGAATACCAGTGTCCGCTTTCCTTAATAATTCTTTCCTGGGTATTGAAGTCCACGAATACGATTCCGAAACGGCTGCTATATCCGAATGACCACTCAAAATTGTCATACAAAGACCACTGAAAATATCCCTGAACATTAACTCCCTGGGAAATGGCCTCCCAAAGTGCTGTTAAATGCCTGTGGAGATAATCCTTCCTTGCGCCGTCTTCTACTTTTCCTTCCATGGAAACCACATCCGGGAAGGAAGTGCCATTTTCCGTTATGTAGATCTTGTCAATTCCATACTCATTCTTCATCCGTAAAAGCATCGTTACCAGGCCTTGCTCTGTTACCGGCCAGTTCCTGTCATTGACGGGAACGTATTTGGGATTCTCTATCTTAAACCCAAGAGGCCATACGCTGTCATCCGCCTTCACATGAAAGTCATTGTAATAATTCAGGCCGATGAAATCCAGCTTCTGTCCAATGAGCTTCATGTGCTCCTCTTTAAATTCCGGAAGTCTTACACCTTTGGAACGGTAAAACTCCAACATTTCCTGTGGATATCTGCCGTACACAATAGGCTCAGCAAACCAGCGGTTTAAATACCCATCTGCCCTGGCTGCTGCCTGTATATCCTCTGGCTTACCCGTAAGAGGAAGCCTTCCCATCAGGTTTAAGGTAATTCCAATTTCCCCGTCACAGCCTTTTTTACGGAAATAATCCACTGCAAGACCGTGTGCTACATAAAGATAGTATGACACCTGCACTGCTGTCGAAAAATCCCGGATACCGGGAGCCTGACGCCCCTCGGAATTGCCTAGAAACGCAGCGCAATAAGGTTCATTTAATGTGATCCATTTCTTCACCTTGCCATGAAATGCATCTATAACAACCTTTGCGTATTCCAAAAAATATTCCGGCATCTGGGGATTGGCCCATCCGCCTATATCCTGCAGGGCCTGAGGAAGATCCCAGTGGTATAACGTGATATACGGTTCGATTCCCGCATCCAGAAGTTCATCAATAAGACGGCTGTAAAATTCAAGCCCCTTTTCATTGACTTCCCCATATCCCTTTGGAAAAATCCTGGACCAGGCAATGGAGAACCGGTAAGCCTTGATTCCCATACGCTTCATCAGAGCTACATCCTCTTTGTATCTGTGATAATGGTCACATGCTATTTTTCCATCATCTCCATTTAAAACATTACCGGGAACCTGGCAATACCTGTCCCATATCGTTTCTCCTCTTCCGTCTTCATCCCAAGCGCCTTCAATCTGGTATGACGCAGTAGCCGCCCCCCATGCAAAGCCTTCCGGAAACTGTCTCTGTCCCATGATTCCGCCCTCCTTCTTATTCGTCACGCTCTAGCAGTTCTACTACTACTTTCAGGCTGTCCAGTGCATCCATGAATGCATATCTTCCATTTCCTCTCCTGTACTCACCTTTTTGCAGCAGTTCCATTCCCCAATCCTCACAGGCGCTGATGGTCTTTTTCATACCTTTTACATGAAAGGATATATGATGGATTCCTTCACCAAACTGTTCTAAATGCTCCTTCCAGATGCTTGGCTCTTCATTTGGCTGGATCAGTTCCATCTGTAAATCTCCGAAATAGAAGAATGTCATGTAGCACTTTGCCTTTGGTGCCGGCTCTCCTCTGTATTCCGTCTTTGTAATCTCAAATTCACCGCTATTTACGGTTTCAGGTTCCTCTACCCCGAAAAAGCGTGCAAACTCCTTTTTTGTCTTCTCAATATCATTTACCAGAAATCCAATCTGTGCCAGTCTCATGTCCTCAATTGGTTTGTCCATATTATTCTCATCCTTTCAATTTACGCATTTTCAATTGTTTTTAATTTCTCTATCGCTTCCATCAAACCTTTTATGTAAGCAGTATCCGCATAGCGCACCTTGTGGCCCCAGTCTCTGTCACCTTCAATGCCAGGCACGTGGTCACTGACGATAAAGCCGTCAAATCCTGAATGCATCAGTGCATACACCACCTGGAAGGGATCGAAATTCCCTTCTCCCAGGAAACATTCCTGGAATTTAGGCACCGTACCTTGTACATCCCTCATGTGGGTATAAATCAGCTTTTTCCTTGGCCCGAAATATTCAATGGCATCAAAAATGTTCTTTGCCCCGTCTTTCATCTGGGAAAAGGTTCCGATACAGAACAGCAATCCCCAATTCGGGCTGTCGATCATGGCTTCCGCCCGTTTATAGCTATCCACATCAATAAACATCCTTGCAATTCCAGACAGGCTTTCGATCGGCGGGTCGTCCGGGTGAAGCGCCATGGTCACATGGTATTCCTCCGCCACCGGTATGACTCGTTTCATAAAATATTCAAAATTCTCCCACAGCGTTTCCACGTCAGGCATCTTCACATCTCTTCTCTGGCCAAAATCCGCCATATCATCAATGCCCTGCTTCTGTTTTTCTAAGTCAAAGGCCTGCACAGAAGCACCATATCTTCCTACGGGAGCGTGATTTTCCGTTCTCCAGACAAAGGATGGTGAAAAGTGATACCCCAACACGGGGATCCTGACACGGCCCAGGCTGCGGATGGATTCACAGACATTTTCAATCTGCTTATCTCTTCCCTCCAGACCCAGCATCGCTTTGTCATAAAAAGAAATTGGCATGTTTTCCATTGCTTCCACGATAACACCGTACCGGTCGCACCGTTCTTTAAAACGAGCCAAATCATCGTACTTCCAGTACTCATCCGCAGGCAGATCATAAGGGAGGTTGAACTGTACCCTGTCAATCCCCATCTGCCTTGCGTTGGTCAGGATCTCCTGATCCACGCTCCGAATCTGTCCATATGCTAATCTCATCATTATCTATCAGCTCCATATCCGGTCCAGAGAGGTCTCCTGGTTCCATTCATCGGTAGATACCCATACATCTTTGTCCTTCATAGGCCCATGCTCCCGGATCAGTTCCTCGTTTAGGGACTCAATTCCAAGACCAGGTGCATCCGTCACTGCCGTAAAGCCCTCCTGCACAATAGGCTTCACCGGTCCTATGATCAAATCCTGCCACCACTCAGAATCAAAAGCGTCATGCTCCTGCACAAAGAAATTCTCACTGGCAGTAGCCATATGGGCACCAGCCAAGGCTGATATGGGGCTTTCACACATATGGAGTGCCATAGATACCCCATACCTGGCCGCCATATCACCCAATTTCTTGGTTTCCAGGATTCCTCCGGAAGTCAGGAGGTCCGGATGCACCACATCCAAGGCACCTGCCTCAAAAAGAGGTTCAAAGGTCTCTGTCAGGTACATATCCTCTCCCGTTGCAAGGGGAGAAGTCGTCGAGTGCTTTAGTTCCTTGTATTGATCCGTCAGATACCATGGGAGCATATCCTCCAGCCATGCCAGGTTATATTTTTCAAGCCTTCTTGCAATCTTGATCATATCCGGAAGGGGAAAATGCCCGAAATGGTCAATCGCCAGTGGTACTTTTGTACCAATTACGTCCCTCACCCTTCCAATGTATTCATCCAGATGCGCCAGCCCTTGTTCGGTCACATGCATATTGGTAAAGGGGTGAGAAATCCGGTTAAAATCATACAATGCCGCATTGGCTGCAGATACCTCGGCTCTTGTTCCGGTTCTTGAAACCCGGCGTACTTCTTCCTCCACAGTCCGCAGCTCATTGACCCAGTCTAAGGGGCCGGAATAATTCCCCTCCTGTGCCATAAGGAGCTCCACACTAAGAATCTTTACTGCCGTAAATCCCTGATCCATATATCCTTTTAAGATTTGTCCCACTTTCTCTGGCTCCATTAAGATGCCGGTGGCCCTGCCTTCCTCAATATGGGTATCTGCATAGAGCCTGACCTTATCCCGGAACCTTCCTCCCAAAAGCTGATACACCGGAACCCCGTACGCCTTACCAGCCAGATCCCAGAGGGCCAGTTCAATGGCACAAACGCCTGCAGACTGTCTGGACTGACCACCGAATTGCTTGATTTTTCTAAAAATACGATCTACATCACAGGGATTTTCGCCAATGATCCTGCTCTTTAACTGTTTTAAATAAGTGGCGCTGGCGCCGTCACGCATTTCCCCATATCCGCTGATTCCCTGGTTGGTGTCGATTCTCACCAGATAACAGCCCCAGGGAGGAAGATCCACCTTGGTGAATTTTACATCCGTGATCCGTAACATAGACGGATTGGAGCTTTGCCTTACAAAATTCAAACACTCTTCATAATTTATATCTGTCCGACCGCTCTTATGTTCCATCGTCAACCTCCTGTCCATTCCAACTCTAATCAACTATTTCCTATTCATTACTGCTCAGCCAGCTGCTGTTAACCTTTTACCGCACCGTCTGCCATACCCTTGACAAAATACCTGTTGCATGAAAGGAAAATAAGGAGTACCGGAAAAGCTACAATGGCCGATGCAGCCATCGTGGAACCCCAGTCTACCGCAAACTCTCCTGCAAACATGTGGATAGCAATGGGAAGTGTTCTTGTCTTAGTCGATGTGCTTAAGTTCAGTGCAAAAAGGAATTCTTCCCATGCATGGATGTAGGTGTAAATAGCCACGGAAATCAATCCTGGTTTCGCAATAGGCAAAACCACCCGAAACAGCGCCCCGATTCCCGTACAACCATCAATTTTGGCTGCTTCCTCCAGTTCCTTTGGCACTGTCTCAAAAAAAGAACTGAGCATGATAACACCCATAGGAATCGTCAGTGCCAGATCTGCCAGGATCAGTGAAAAATGAGTATCCAAAAGCCCTGTTTTTGCAACCAGGAAATACAAGGGGATGATGATTACCACACTGGGTATCATCTGTCCGAACAGAAGGGCAATCTTAAGCACTCCATGTCCCCTAAACTTATATCTGCTTAAGCCGTAACCTGCCAGGATGGAAATAAGCAATGTAATTACAACCACACTGACCGTAATAATGATGCTGTTGACAAAAGCATCAAACATCTTGGAATTAGTAAGTACATTAATATAATTGCCCAATGTAGGTGTGTCTGGGATGATCTGAGGAGGGATATCGTACTGCTCCGTAGGAAGCTTGATGGATGTGGACAGCATCCAGATTGCCGGGAACACGGCTGCCAGAATCACAAGAAATAAGATTGCGTAGGTGCAAATCTGCCAGACAATATTCGTTCTTGTTACAGATTTTTTCAGTTTCACCATGTTAGTTCCCCTCCTTTTCTCTTGTAAGATAGAGATATACAAGACTTACGAACATAGATAATGCAAACAAGACCGCGCTGGCTGCACTGGCTATTCCGAAATCATAATCCATGAATGCCCGTTTATAAATGTACATGGCCATTACTTCTGTCTTATGAGCCGGTCCGCCCTCTGTCATTGCATAAATAAAGGTAAATGCATTCAGGGTCCAGATGATCATTAACAAGATCGTTGAATAGCAGGTTGCCGCAATCGATGGCCAGGTCACATTTTTAAAGATGCCTAATACATTTGCTCCATCAATAACCGCAGCCTCTTTTAAATCCTTGGATACACTCTGAAGGGATGCCTCGATCATCAGCAGGATGAAGGGGAACATCTTCCATGTGTTGACTGCAATGACAGACCACAAGGCGATCTTGGGATTGGACAGCCATGTCTGGTTCTTTTCAATGATTCCCAGAGAGCTGAAAATGAAGTTGATAATACCATAATCAGCATTGTACATCCACTTCCATACAGCGGAACCGATGATGCTGGGTGTTACCCATGGGATCATTAACAGGATACGAATAAGAGTCTTCCCTTTTACAAATGGCTGGTGAAGGATCAAAGCCATGATAAAGCCCAGACCAAACTGGAAGAAAACACTTCCAAACGTCCATACTAACGTATTTGTGATAGAACCAAGGAACACCTTATCCTCAAACAACTTTTTGTACTGGGAAATGCCGCAGAAAACAGGAGCTTCCAGGAACAGGGTGTTGTTAAAGAACCCCATGACCAACGTATAAAGCAACGGATATATCATGACTACTGCAACGGTAATCACAGCAGGAAGTACATATCCGGCTCCTGAACGTTTGATTTTTCTAAGCATACTTTCATTTTACCTTTCTCTTTTAAAAGGCAGGCCCCGCCTGTAAACGGAGCCTGCCTGCCCCACTTCGGATTACTTTAACAGTTTCGTTGTTGCCTGATCTAACAGTCCGCTGGCTTCCTCGGCAGACATATCCTCAGAAAGCATCAGCTGAAGGTTATCCATGATAGCCTGGCGGATACCTACAATGTTCTCAACTGCCGGAAGTGCATTCGCATACTGCAAAGCGTCAGCATTTGGCTTGATGATTTCTTCCGGATAGTCCGTGTAACGGGCCGCTACTTCTGCCGTACCCGTGAAAGTATTTGTATAGATAGCCGCAATATCAGGCCTGCTAAGGAATTTCACAAATTCCCACGCCGCTTCTTTCTCCTTGCTGGACTCTGCAACCGCTACAGACCAGCCTCCTAAAATGGTGTTCCTCTCTGCACCGTTTGCAGTTGGAACCATGGTGCATGCAAAATTTAAATCCGGATTTGCTTTCACAATTTCTGCCAAGTCATAGATGCCGCTTAAGTACATAGCAATTTTGCCGCTGGCAAACAGGGTACGGTTTGCAATGTTGTCATTCTCCAGTAAGGATGCAGGTGCATAAGCTGCCAGATCCTTATAAAGCTGTGCCGTCTGAATCGCCACATCACTTCCAAGCGCAGATGCAGTATTGTCAGCATTTAAAATATCACCACCGGAAGAACGGAGCATGGTTATGTACTGGAAAGAGAAATTCGAGTAATTTGTTCCGCAAAGACCATAACCATACACATCACCGTTCGTACATGCAGCCGCTGCCCCTTTCACCTCATCCCAGGTAGCAGGAGGTGTTTGATATCCTGCTGCCGACAGGATGTCCTTGTTATAGAACATGACATATGTTTCACTGCGGAATGGAAGGCCATAGAGTTTTCCGTTCACAGTGGAGGCATCGTTAGCACCTTTGACGAACTGATTCACATCCAGGGAATCCTTTGCCACGTATTCATCAAGTGGTGCAAGCAAACCTGCATTACCGAACGTGGTAACCCAGTCCAGCGCGCAGGACAGGACATCTGGTGCCGTGCCATTTTTAAGTGCCAGCATGTATTTATCATTTGCAAGATCTGCCTGGAACTCTGCTTCAATCTTAATATCAGGGTGTTCCTTGTTCCATATAGCCTCTACCTCCGGCCAAACAGCCTCCTGCCAGTTGCCATCCCAAAATTTAATGGTAACCGGTTTTCCTGAAGCCTCTGTTTTTTGATCAGACTGGGGAGCCGTCTCAGATTTTTGTTCTCCCTTTGCTGAAGAGCATCCGACCATAAGACCTAATGCCATTGTTGCTGCCATAGTCATACTTAATGTTCTCTTTACTACCTTTTTCATGTTTTTCCTCCTTGCTCTTTTTACCCTTTTTCTAAAATGTTAACGTTTTCATTTTATTACAACTACATACTAGCAAATAGTTGTGCATTTTGCAAGCTTTTTTTTAATTTATATATTATTTTTAATCGATTTTGATCATTTTAATTTTATAAACGTTTTCATTTTTAGCCATTTTCCTGCCTTGAAAGTGATTTTCAGATATGATATAATGAAAAAAGTACAAATATTTTCATAAGAAGGGATTAAAAATGAAAACCATAAAAGATGTAGCAGCTTACTCTGGCGTATCTTTAACCACTGTATCCCGAGTAGTTAATGGCTCTGATAAAGTCTCTCCCAAAACCAAAGCCAAGGTTGACCAGGCCATAAAGGAACTGGGATATTTTCCTAATAATGCAGCCCGCTCACTGGTAAAGAAGCATACAGATTCCATTGCTATCCTGCTGCGTAATATACATGATCCTTTTTTCACCGATCTTATTCGTGGCATTGAGGACGCCTCCGCTCTCCTTGGGCGTAACGTCATATTTTGCAGTCCGGGAAGAGATGAGAAAGTCAGGGACCGCTATATCGAATACCTGACAAACGGTATTTCAGACGCCATCATCTTATACGGTTCACTTTTTTCAGACAAAGCAATGATTGAGCATCTGCAAGAAGTGGGATTTCCCTTTCTGTTGATTGAAAATAACTTTCAGATGATGCCGGTTAACCAGTTCCTTATTGATAATGTAACCGGAGCAAAGGATGCGGTGAATTATTTAATCAGACATAATCATAAGCGAATCGCCCATGTGATGGGCAACCCAAATAAAAAAGTCATCCTGGAGCGTTTCAGCGGCTACATGGAGACCATGCAGGACAACGGTCTGCTGATCCAGGATTATTATATCCAGAATACCCTTAATGACTCCTCACTCTCCCTGCCCAATTTCAGGGAAATGATGGCCCATCCAGAAGGCGAACGGCCCACCGCTATTTTCTGCAGCAATGACAAGATTGCCATGCAGGTAATCAACGAGCTGCAGCAGTCTGGCTTTAAGGTGCCTGAAGATGTTTCTGTCGTAGGTTTTGACAATCTGATTACATACGGCTTTTCCTACCGGGGACCGCGGATCACCAGCATTCAACAGCCTTTGTATCAGATTGGGTATGACAGCATCCTGTCCATAGATGGGATGCTTCAGGGCAGTATCACAACTCCTATTAACAAATTTTATCAGACTACTTTGGAGGAACATGAGACAGTGTGCTTTTGCCCGGAATAATGATATTATTCAGCCAACACCAGGGCATGCATTTTCATCTAGTTTCTGAATTATTGGATTCAAACTCCAGTGTTTTCAACATGCCCTTGGGTTGCCAGAAATTTATTGCTTATTAATCCAACTATATTTTGGTATCAATACCATTTTCAATTGCTAATTTACATTGGCAGTATCTTATATTTCGATCCTACTGGCTGGATTGCTTAATCTACAAGTATCCTGCGTTTTTCCTTCCTGATGCTTATGCCCTTTTCCTCACCCTTCTGTATGTCATCAATTAAGGAACACATGGATTGGTAAACAGACAGGTTATCCATTGCTTTATCCCATCCGCCTCCACTCCGGTGTCTGGCATAGGCAGTTAAGGCTTGGGCCGGTACTGCTCCTGGCTGGCTTAAGCACAGATACGCAAATGACCGGTCCTCAGGTTGACTGTTCCCACTTTCCAGAACAGTTCTGGCAAAATATCTGGTAACTGCAAGAGCCATACTTCCTCCTCCCAGACCTCCCCAGCTCCCATAAATCAGATTGATGGTATCATACTCGGTTATCATGTCTGAAAAGCCTTTGTACTGACTCCTTAACTGCGCCCCTTTCCTTAAATGAAAACGGCAGAGTTCAAATTCATCTTCGTCTTTTGCTTCATTTTGATCCAGTAAAAGCATTGTACGGTACGCGATATAATCAGGAGAAGACCGGTCAATCTCTGCTTTTATTTTCAAAATACTCTCAGGAGCAATTGGCACAAAAGATCAATAAAAGTAAATCGCTGATAAGCAAATACGAAAACAATCAAAAATTGCCTACCTTAGAGACATTAATTGATTTATCTATTTTTGATGTAAGCCTGGATTTTCTGGCAGGAAAAGAAAAAGGGAAAACAATTATGGTCAATAACTTAACTGCCAGTCAGATCGATATCATAAATGCATTAATGAAGGAGTTTCATAGCAGTAAACCCAAATATGTAACCAGAGGACTGACTACAAGGCAGCTTGATATTTTCAACGGACTTATCATCGAATTTACAAAAATTGAATGACGCAGCGAAAAAGTCTCCCAACCCTTTCACTGCGTCATTCATCGTCTTCACAAACCAATATTCCAAGAATACAAAGTATCATCTCAAACCCACTGCTATTCCATGGGAACCCGCATCCACGCATCATAAATATGATTTTTATACACCTTATCTTCACCAATCACCGGAAGATTGCACACACAGTTGCCTTCTTTGGACTCCTGCAAATGCCCCCGTTTCAAATACTCCTCTGAAATCAGCAGCGTTTTTCTCTCATCCACAAACAACTCCGGATGCATCAGATATACTGCCGCTGTCACATCCCAGTTATAAAATCCACCGATTCCATAGTCCTCCTCATTATACCCAAACCAATAATCCGTCTTCTCCCGAATGTATGCAGCGGCCCTGTTGTCCAAGCTGAATAAACGTTCCTTATATTCCTCCCTTGTAAACAGCACCTTCAGGCAATGATTCCCTGTGATCACTGAGACATTTCTACCTTTCGTAAGCACCGTCCACGTGGCAAATGGATCGCAGGAGAAATTCAGCTCATTCATCACCTTTTTCTCAAACACAAGCGGGCTTGTAATTCCTCCCATTACCACAATATCCTTTACTTTCTCAAAAAAATGATTGTCCCTTTCATAAGCCCCCCGGAGATTTGTAAGGGAACCGGTTGCAAGAATTGATAAAGATCCTGCATACTTATCCGCCATCTCTGCAAGGTAATCTGCCGCCTCACTTTTGTATGCTCCACATCTTTCCCCACCCATTTTCACCGGAATATCCTCACGTCCCAGGTCCTTTAACATGGTTCGGCAGGTGTTGTATACAATATCCAGCCGGTTATTCCCATAAGTTGCAGTGATTCCATGTACCATCGCTTCCGGGCAGCCAAGAAGATACATGAGCGCAAGTCCGTCATCCACATCACAGTCCTTCACCCCAAACGTATTGTCACAGTCAAATACTACATGCTTCATCTGATTTTACGCTCCCTTCCGAAACCAAGTCACTCCGTTTTCCTCGATATAAATACCGGCCCGGTCTCCTTCTACCAGTCCCAGCTTCTCCAGCTCCTGACTAATGACCTGACTTAATATGATACCTTCCGGAACTTCTATCTTCACTTCCGCCATCTCTCCCATAAATGAGATTCCGGTAATTGTATAGGCTCCTTCTCTTACAAGCTTTACGGAAAATGGCCGGATCATCGCCTCATAATTCCCGTCTTCCAGCTCTGCACTCATCTCAAACAGTCTGCTGCTGAACCTGTGGTTTTCCATTCTTCCCTTCACATAGTTCACCCTGCCGAAATATTCCGCCACTGCCTTTGAAACCGGATGACGGAACATATTCCTTGGCGTGTCGTACTGTAAAATCCGTCCCTCACTCATGAGCGCAATCCTGTCAGACATCTGCATCGCTTCTCTTTTCTCATGGGTCACAAGAATCGTGGTAATCTTCCGCTCACGGTGAAGCTTCTTCACAAGATTTCCCATCTCCAGCCTTAAGCACTCATCCAGTCCTGAAAACGGTTCATCCAAAAGCAGCACTCTTGGATTTGCAGCAAGGGCTCTTGCCAGCGCAACTCTCTGCATCTGTCCCCCGGACATTTCTTTTATTTTCCGTTTCTCAAATCCCGTAAGCTGTACTTCCTCCAGCAGCTTTTTCACCGTTTTCTTCCGAACATCTTTCGGCACTTTTTGAAGCTCCATGGGAAATGCAATGTTTTGTTCCACAGTCAAGTGGGGAAATAGTCTTAAATCCTGAAATACGATGACCGTCCCTCTTTTCTCAGGCGGAATCCCAACAACCGATGCATTCTGGATCCGTATATCACCCTGTTGGATTTCCAGAAGTCCCGCTATGCATTTCAAAAGTGTTGTCTTCCCACACCCGGATGCACCAAGAAGCGAGAGGAATTCCCCTTCCCGTATATTAAGGCTGATCCCATGAAGAATCTCTTTTTTCTGCAGTACTACTTTTAAATTTTCAACCATAAGGCTCATTGTTTATCTCACCCTTTTCTCTAGTCATCTTATTCCGATGTATAAAATTCTCCGCCTCCATGTTTCATAAAACGGCATGCCGCCCATTCAAACACTCCAAACACGAGCAATGTCACGCCTAGAAACAGGGTACTGTAAATACAGGCAATGTTTCTATTTCCGCTTTGCAGATAAGGAACCATAAGGATCGTAAAGGTTTTTACATTTCCCCCTCCTATCATCAGCGTGAGAAAATACTGACTGAAGGAAACGATATAGGACATGCTCACCGCCGAAAGAATCACAGGCATTAACATCGGCAGAGACGTTTTGTAAAAGGCTTGAAAAGGAGAGGCTCCCAGGACTCTGGCCTGTTCTTCCAGCCTGCTGCCAACAGCCGCCGTCCCATCCATGATGAGGCGCACCGCATAAGGGAGTGAACAGATCAGATGAGCAATGATGACTCCTGTAATCCTGTTGTTTAAGCCCATTTTAATAAACGTAATCTGTATCCCCATTGCAAATACGGTGGCAGGAACCATAAATGGAAGGATCGTAAAAAAATACACCATCTGTTTTCCAGGGAATCGGTAAAACAGTATAGCTCTCGCCGTCATAATGCCGATCACCGCAGATAAGGCTGCTACAACCGAGGAAATAAAAATGCTTGACCAGAGGATTTTTAAAAGCTCCTTTTTTCTTCCTGCTATCTCTAAAACCGCTCTCCCTGAAAACACCTGAGGCACCAGATCCGGCCATGTCCACCGCTCCGTGAAAATCCATAGAAACAGAGTGGCAGCCGGAATAAGAATGGCAGCCAGCATAATGAACCGTGTCATACTTATAAATATTGACTTTCTTTTTTTCTTCATGGTCTATTGTTCTTCCGTTAAACATTTCACATTTTTCCGAATCATCAAAAAATATAACAGAGCACTGATAAGGGAGATTATAATAATAATTCCATTTAAAGCCATGGCATAAGGCCGGTGTCTTAAATCCGGATGAATATACTCATGATACGCAAGAACCGGCAATGCTTTGGGAACCGTGGCCCCAAGCAAAAGGGGAAGCTCATATGCACCCAGGGAGAATACAAAAATAATCAAAAATCCGCTTATAATTGTATTTCTGCACAAGGGCAGCGTCACCCTCCAGAACACCGTCCACGTTTTCGCTCCAAGGTTCGTCGCCGCTTCTCCAAGACTTCCGTTTATATTAGCCATCAGTGCGATGATGAAATAAATAATAAAGGGAATTTCCTTCCACAGATATGCCATGATGATTCCTAACCCGTGAGAATCATAGATAAGCATTGGAAACTGTTGCTGTTCCTGTATCATGCCAAGCGCATAGGCAGCCCTGGCCAGGATTCCATTCCTGGAAAAAATATTGATAATAAAAAGCGCCGCAACCACATGAGGCACGATGATCGGAAGCTGGATGATACGCATAACTGCTCCCTGAGTTTTCTTTCCCATGATGCATACGCCGCAAAAAAATACTCCGCCTGCCGTTGCAAGAGCCGATGAAAGCAGTGCAATCCTAAGGCTGTACAGCACCGATCTCATCATATCCGGCCGTGACAGAACCTCCTTATAATAAAAAAGCGTTGGCTTCTTTAACCCAAAAGCTGGAATTACCCCTAAGCTTTGGGTAATTCCAGTTACTAATCCAATCATAAACAAAATGGTAAGCAATATTTGGGGAGCCAAAAGCAAGTATGGCATCAGCTTATCTTTCATTATTTTCCTGCCACTTCTTCTGTCCATATTTCTTCAATAATGGGAACCAGCTCAGCCGGCATTTCCGGAAGACGTTTTGATAACAGCTCATCCTGGGGAATCGTTCCCTTTCCAAGCTCCACCTCATCAAATGATGCTTTCTGTTCCTTTGAAAGCTTTGAATTGTCAAGAACCGGGATGACCTTCAATGTATCATAACGGTCTGCCTGGATTTCCGGAGACAGCATTTCATTGATTGCCACCATTGCTCCTGTCTTATTCCCGGAATTTGCTGCAATGGCCATAAAGTTGGTATTTCCGATGGTCCCTTTCTCAAACTGGAACGACTGTGTTGTCTGTGTAAATGCTCCGTCCGCGATCTTGACAGCAGTTCCGTAGGCATCATATGTCATGCTCAGCACAACCTCTCCGTCTGAAAACATATTGTCCAGGGTCGTTGAGGAATCCGGGAAAGTTTTTCCTTCATTCCATAAGTACGGATTCAGCTCCCTTAAGTATGTCATTGCAGGTTCCACAGCAGTTTTTACCGTTTCCTTATCCCCTTTCATATCCAGAAACTGTTCGTATCCGCAGATCTCATAGATCATATTTCTGACAAACGCACTTCCTGTAAAATCCGGAAGCGCCGGATAAGTCACCTTTCCAGGATACTTCCGGACAAACTCCTTAAAGTCTTCAGCGCTTTTGGGCATGTCCGGAGTTACAGCCGTATCCGCAATCATAACGATCTGCGCTTTTCCATAAGGAGCTTCAAATCCCTCAATGGGGTACGCAAAATCAAGCGTTACATCTTCGGACGTTGCATCTACATAATCCTGAAAATTGGGAAGTTTATCCACGAAAGGCCCATAGAGCATATTGTTTTCTTTTGCAGAACGGAAATTTTCTCCATTGATCCAGATCATGTCAATGCTTCCGTCCTTTTCGCCTGCCTGGATTTCTCCTGACAATTGGCTTAACACCTGATCAATATCCATTGGAACACGTTCCATGGTAATGTCATACTTTTCCTTCATTACCGGTGCGAAGGTATTGTCCAGCCATTCATTCAGCTTCTCATCTCCGCCCCATCCATAAAATGTAACGGTAGTGCCCTTTGCTTCCTCCTTCATTCTGACGAAGGACAGCTCCTCTGTTTCTATAGCCGTTTTTTTCTCTACTTTTTGTCCTTCATTGTTCCCGCAGGCTGTCATGGAAAAAGCTATAACAACCGTCAGAAGCGCTGCCGTAATTCTTTTTTTCATATCTTTTCTCCGTCTTTCACTGCTTTACTGCAGGCTTTTTATTTTACAAATGCCGCCTGAACGTCACCGTCTTTTGCCCCGTTTTCAATGATAAACAGATTCTTTTCATCAAAGCCGGCATCCTTTAACACGGAAATCGCTGTCTTTGCGCATTTATTTCCGCTATAGCATAAGAAATATACCGGTTCTTCCTTATCAAGCTTTTCTGCTGCCAGTTCATACATTGCCGTCTGTGCATCGGCACTTTCAAAATCTTTTAAATTAACCTGAAGAGAATTTTCCAAATGGCCTCCTGCATATGTATCATTATCACGAACATCAACGATCTGGGCATCTTTCTTTGCAATCACATCTGCTGCTTTTGCATACTGCCAGTCTATACTTTCTTCCGCACGGTTTGATGTCAGCGCACCTTTTTCTTTTGCCAGGGCTTTTGCTCCCCCTTCAACTGTATAGATAAGACCTGCATCGATTCCGGCTTCTTCTAACACCTGCGTAGACTTCTGGGCTCCTCTTTGCCCGCTGTTGCAGATAATATAGATTTTCTCTCCATCCTTTAAATTTTCTTCCGCATATGCTTTCATCTGATCAGCCAGGGATTCGTCTTCCAGCGGGAAAATGGGACACCATTCTGAATTGGCAACTCTTCCCGCCCCGTAATTTGACCACTCTCTTACATCAAGGACATGTGTTTTTCCATCAGCCGCTGCTTTTACTGCATCCCCGGCAGATACAAACTGGTATTCTTCTTTCCCTGTTTTTTCCGCTACTGATGTACTTTCTGCTGCCGCTGTACTCTCTGCTCCCAAAGTGCTTTCTGCTGCTGTACTTTCCACTGCTGTTGTTTCTTTCTTCTCTGCTCCATTACCAGAGCTGCATCCCGCAATCATGGATACCGTCATTGCTGACACTAAAACAGCTGATAAAAACTTCTTTTTCATTGTATTTCCTCCTTGGTTTTCCGGTGCTAGTATATTTTTTCAGCACCGTGATATGGTGATTATAAAGGCTTTTCCACTTCATTTAAGCAGAATCGCCATAGTTACCGATTATTTCATTTCATATATTATAGGTGTTTTCTAACAGCCAACAAATCCTGCTATTTTATCCAGGAATCCATGGCTTAAATACGCCTCCAGTTTACGGGCTGTTGACTCATTGATTATTTCTTTGTCCGGCTGATTATATTCCACCCAGGCCATTGCACACCAGGTGATCCCCCTCAGGCATGTAATGGGAATATACGCCCAGGTCCGTTCTTTCAGACCGTCAATATTAAATCTCCCTGCTGCCTTTTTAATATACGAATCTGCAAACTTCTCCATCTGTTCACTTTCCAGAATCACATCTGTCTTCCAGAAGGTTGTGGTTGGTGCAAGAAAGTGCCCAAGGTCCTGTGCCGGATCACCGTAAATCGGCTTTTCCCAGTCAATCAGGTAATTCCCTTTTCCTTCTCCGTTAATAAGAAAATTTGTAGAATTCAGCTCCGTGTTAATGCAGCACCGGTACGCTGGTCTTGGAAGGCTGTCTGCCCTTCCCCAGCCACGGTCCAGCATCCTGCGTATTTTTCTTTTCTTTCCTTCGTCTCCAAGAGCAGACTCTTCATACGTCCGGAACATCTCCTCGCATTCTTCCAGAATTGCTTTTAAAGGATTATCCGGTGCCACCAGCGGCGTCTCCCTTCCAACAGAAATGCTGTGTATATCAGCCAGACAATCTGCCGCATAAAGCAGTTCTTTTTCATAATCCAAGGCATGTCCGGGAAGATACTCCATTACCATTACTCCAAAGGGAAGCTTCTCCTTCGTTCCATCCACATATAAGGGGCTTGGTGTGCGTCCCGAATCCTTTAACAGCTCCAATGCATGAAATTCATACCCAATCTGATCTTCAAGATGCATCTGGCTTCCAATGTTTACCCTCAGAATTAGCTTCTTCCCAGTCACCGGGTGAAGAAACAGGTAGTTTCTGTTATACTCACCCTGAGCCAGCATCCGGTATTCTTCTGTAACCTCCTCCAAAAGCCCCAGCGATTCCCGGTATCCCTTCCATTTAATGTATTCACCTAATCCCTGTACCTGATCCATATCTCCACCCCCTATCTGATATCCCGGTACATATCCGAGATTCTTTCTATGGAAACTCCGTCCCGGTACATCTTTCGAAGCCGGTTCATTTTCCACATGAGCTTCAGCTTAGGTACAGTCCCTTTTGGAAAGCGCCTGTCTGATGTATAAATTCTTCTCCCTGTCATCCCAAGCTTCACCCGTTTTTCTTTTAATGTAAGTGAGAACTGGTAGTCTTCCATGATAGGAATCTGAGGAAACATTCCGACTTCAAAAAATAACTCCCGGTCCACAAAAATCCCCTGATCTCCAAACATGATCTTCCGGTCCTTAACTCTGTGGTTGGAAATCACTCTGCATGTGAACATGAAAAAATTGTGGGAGTGAAATGCTATCCCAAAACAGCCTGCCTGATGATCCCTCATCACCCGCCTGATTTCCGCCAGTGGCTTTGGCGGAAGCTCACTGTCACAATGGAGGAAAAACAGGATGTCTCCGCAGCTTGCCTTCGCTCCTGCGTTCATCTGCCTTCCCCTGCCTTTTTCACTGTGCAGCACGGTATATCCGGGATCTATTAATTCCAATGTACGGTCTGAGCTTCCCCCATCCACGAACAATATTTCACATGTTCCCTGCAGTTCCCTTAACTGCTCCTGAAACATTACAACTCTTTTTTCTTCATTATATATAGGGATAATGATAGAGATCGGAGCGATTCCAGCCGCATACCGCCCAGTTTCCGTCTGCTTCAGCTCTTTCCTTACGCGCATCCGTTTCCGATACTCTTTTAAATCCGATGGAGTGTCCATATCCCAAAGCTTTTTCGAATAGCCTACCGTAATTCCGGCCTGGGAAAGAGCCTTTATGGTTTCCTCTAAGACAGCTCCATGTCCATACCGGTCAAGACCAAAGGCTTCCCTCCGGGCTTTCTTCATACCCACGAGATAATATCCTCCGTCATGGGTCTTCCCGAACACCACCTCCTGGGTTTTAAGCACTTCAAATGCCTGCATTAGATCACCGGACCGCAGCTCCGGCACATCGGTTCCAATCAGAATGCATTCTTCATACCCCATAGCAAATACTTCTTCAAATGCCCGGAACATCCGTTCCCCCAGATGATCCCCCCGCTGTGGTAAGTAACCATACTGAATTCCCAATACTTCTTTTAGATACCTTTTTTGTTTATCTTCATCCGGAGTGTAACAGACAAAAATATTTGCCTTACACTTTTCGCATTCTTTTATAATGTCTTTTAAAAAACAAATATGAAGTTTTGCACATTGCTGCGGACTTAGCAGGGGCATCATCCTGGTCTTCGTCCTTCCCGGTATTGGTGCTCTTGTAAATATGATAATTGCCTGTTTCATTTATAAAATCTTTCCTAAAATTTCTATTGTATCTTCCACTACCTTGGGGCAGAACTGAAGAAGCAGCCCCTTCTCCATCACCTCTGTCAGTTCTTCCTTCCTGGAAATATCATGCCCCAGTAAATCACGGCAGATACAGGAAGGATATCGCTCCCCAAACAGTCTCTTAAATTCCCCGGTTTTCTGCATCATTACCTGCTTCTGCCCGGGATCTCCCTCTTCACTGTGTCCGTATTTCATTCCAAGCACCATCAGAGCCCCCGTAACAGCGCCGCATGTTTCCCCGCACTGCATACCTCCCCCAAAGCAGGCGGAAACCTTCCTAAGCAGTACCTTATCTGTTTCTAATTCTCCCGCAAACGCCCCTGCAACTACCTGAGAACAGTCAATTCCCTGGAGGAATAGTTCCTGGATTTCTTTAAAGGTAATATTCTGTCTTTCATAAATGCCCATTCTTACTTCTCCCCTTTTTGCTTTTGTTTTTCCACGTATATTCTTCTTCCCATCACAATTAAAGCTGACAATGCAAACAAGATCATAAGCCCTGTTACAAATAATTTTGCGCCACCTGTCAGCATTCCTCCCACATAGGAATACACAATGGTCGCCGGAAGCTGACCAATTCCAGTTGCAAGAAAGAAGGAACCAAAGGGCATGGAAGTAAGTCCCGCCCCATAACTTATAAGGTCAAAGGATACAAAGGGCAAGAGACGGCAGACCAGAACCGTACTTTTTCCATACTTTTCAAAGAACGCATCCACCTGTTTTAATCCCGCCTTGCTTGTAAACTTTTCTGCCGCATCTCTACCCAGAACTCTTGCAATATAAAAGCACAGCGCAGCTCCCGCCATGGCACTTGTCCATGAAAGGATCGCTCCCTGCCACCAACCGAACAGATTGGCATTTGCAAAGGTAATGAGAAAGGCTGGCAGAGGAGCCGCTATTGACTGAAATATCATAAGCCCAAAGGATATTACGGCCGCATACGCCCCCCAGGACTCTATAAAATCTTTCATCACACCAAAATCGCCGCTAGCAAACATTTTAAATACCTGATTTATGGTTTCTTTTACTGATGGTATCCCATAATAACTAGCTATCGCGACCCCAATTCCTGATATCAACACGAATTTCTTAATCCATTTACTATTTTTAACCATTATTTTTCTCTCCGGTATTTCGTTATGATTCGGTTTACCACAGACCTGCCTGTGTCCGGCCCCTCGTTTCTCTCTAATATTTCTAAAAGAATATGCTTTGTATCCCTGTATCCCTTTCTCACAAAATTCCCCGAACAGGAAGCGCAGTAAGTATAAATGGTCTTCTCATACTCCTGTCCGATGCTGCATACCATCTGTCTTGCCAGATCCTTTTCTTTGCTCCCGGCGCAGCCTCCAAGCCCGCAGCACTGCACATGAGAAATCAGATCCGGTTCTTCCTTTAAGAATGTACGAATGAAGCCCAACAACTCCTGATTTTCCCTGTCCGGGCATGGGGGAAATATAGTGAGCCTTCCCTCAATCATCTTCCCGATTCCAAACTCCCGAAGTTTTTCATATATACTCACTACGTTTACGTTCAGACGGGGTCTTAAATAAGCGTAACAGTTTGGACAAAGGGTAATTACTTCCTCTACACCGTTTTCTCTTAGCTTTCTCTCCACTCTTCCAATAATCTCTTTTTCCCGTTTCTCCATTCCCAGTTCTGCAATGGGCTTTCCGCAGCAGTCAAATACTGTCCCTGCATCCGCTATTTCCCGAAACAGTTCCATCAGGTACCTGGTCGTCTTGGGATAATAGGCCGGGAAATTACAGCCCGGAAAAAGGACGCTCTTTTTCGCCCCAAGACCGTAGTTCTGAAATAAATAGTTCTGTTTTTCCCTTACAAGCATTCCGTAGCCTTTTTCACGAAGCTGCCCATCATTCCTGCGAACCTGCTTCTTTCGCATCCCTAAAACGACTTCTCTTCCGTCGATTCCCTTGGGACAGACTTCAGAACACCTGCCGCATAAAAAGCAGTGATAAGAAAGCTCCTCCAGCTTTTCTTTATCACCGATATCTATGTTATATTTCTCCAGAAAGAGACAGTGCTGCCGGCAGATATGGCAATGAACGCATGCATCCGGATCCATGATTCTCGGCTTATCTTCCATCTTGCTCCTCCTGTATGTATCTCCTCTTTAAGAATACCCCCATTCCCAGCACCCCAATTGCCAATACCGCCGCGATCCCCATATACAGCAGCCGGTTTTCTTTGTCCGCAAGCCCGGCCGTTCCAACTGTGTACATTGCGGTACCCGGAAGCATGAAAACCAGAGAACCGATCATATATGTGCTGAATTTAATATCTGTAATACCGTAGGCAAAGTTTTGAAGGTTATAAGGAAATACTGGCACAAGCCTTGTAATGATGAGGACAAACAACTGGTTTTTTCCCGAATTGTCAAACAACCATTTATTCAGATATTTGTTCTTTACAACCATAGGTCTGACAGTGTCTTTCAAAAAGAACCTGCCTGCCGAAAATGCAAGAACCGCCCCGATTGTGGTAGCCGCGGAACAACATACCGTACCCAGAACGGGGCCAAATAACAGACCGGCAAATATTGCAAATGTGACACCTGGAAGTGCCAGAAAGGCACAGCCTGCAATGGTGAGCAGCATATAGATTGCAATGGCATAGGGGAGATTAACCTCTACCGCCTGTTTTAGAAAACCCAGATTATCCATATTACTGATATAGGAAGACCACCCAAATACATGATTAAAGCTAAGAATCATAACGATGATTCCTGCAAATACCCACACTTTTTTATTATTCATCCTTTTTCTTTCTCCGCATCACATGTACCGCTCCTGTTTTTATGATTTGCAACAGCGCCGCTGCTCCAAGCATCAGGCTGATAAAATAGTACGCTCTCATCGTCTTTGTGGAGCCGATATAAGTAAAAATTCCATACACCGCTGTGAGCATAACCATGGCAACATGCATTGCAGTCTCCAGTCTTCCCTTTTGTCCGCGCCGGATAACCAAAGCTGCCAAAAGCAGAAGTGTCAATGCTGTTAAAGCTGAAATAGCAGTGTATTTCAATGTCTCTATCGGAAACGAGCTCTCCCAGCCTTGACTTTTATAAATCACATATCTTGCCATCCCCATTTTTTTACGGGTAAAATATTGGATGATGTATGCACCCGCTAAAAATAGAATTTCTGCAAAGGTCATAATAAAATATCCAAACTTTTTCATTTTGCATCTTCCCATGTTAAAATAAGCGCTGCCGCTTCCGCGTCCAGCGCTCATATACTTATTGTTATTTTGCTGCTTTGTCCTTGGAAAGATTTCCTACCGTGGTATATTCACATTTACCGCTTCCAGGATCTCCCACCTGAACTGGCAGGCTGTCATCCATCTGCCACTGATACCAGCCTCCGTCATAAAGCTTTGCGTTGGTATAGCCGTTTTCGTAGCAGATCAAAAATGGGATTGTGGCTCTCCAGCCCGTTCCACAGTAAAATGCCAGTTCATTGTCAAGAGAGGCTCCTGTTTCTTTTAAATATCCTTCCAGCACATCTATACCGACGGTCGTACCATCTGCCTTATTATAAGAACCATCGTCCGTATCATGTCCCCAAATCGCGCCTTTGGGTTCTCCTGCCTTATCGATATATCCATATCCACTGGTTTCCCCAGAGAATTCTGCCTTGCTCCTGATACTCACTAATTTGAAATTGTTGTCACTTTCAAGTTTTTCTTTAACATTATCAATGGAAATAACATATTCCGGATGGGCAGGTACTGTTGTTCCAAATCCCTGGTCTGTTGCTTTCGGCTTATTGCTGCCTTTTTCCGTGCTATATCCGGCTTTTGTCCAGGCCTCGAACCCGCCATCTAAGCATTTTACATTTTCTACTCCTGCCCAGAGCAGAGTAAATGCGACTCTGTCATCTGCAGAATTTATTCCATCAGCTCCATAGCAGATGACTGTTGTATCTTTTGTAATACCGTAATCAGCCATCAGCTTTTCAATTTCCTCCGGTGTGCGGATGTTCCAATATTCTTCTGATTCTATATAATCCGTATTCATATGATAAGCGCCCTTGATATGTCCTTCTGTGTATGCAGGATTATCTGCTTCCTCACCCCACGCACATTCCAGAATCACATAATCCGATGACTCTTCCTGATTCCCGTCAATTACGCTCTGCACCCAGTCCGGTGATACGTACACCTTTTTTTTATCCACCGGATTAGCGTTTACATCAATTTTTTCTTCCTTCTCTGCCTTCTTTTCGCCGTCAGCAGGTTTACTTTCAGACTTTGCTGCACATCCTGCTGTCAGTGATACTGCCATGGAAAGACACAGCAATGCACCCAGTACCCTTTTTTTCATAATACTTCTTCTCCCAATATGTATAATTTTTTGCTATATTAATTATAAGTAGGTACTGCTTTTGAGTCCAATTGATTTAATCGATAAGTAACCGGTTATTTATAGATTACATCTATATATCTTTTTTATCTGTATTACCACGAATCAGAATCTTTTCATAGAATAAACGTTCAAGCTGCTGTAATTAGAAGTCCATCATAAATATATTATAAGAGTTAATTTTTATCTATGGAGCATCGATCATATTTACTGCCCAAAAAAAAGACCATTGCAAATCACTTTGCAACAGCCCTTTATTCGTTGGGTCATAAAATCAATGCGGATTTTCATCTTCCCAATTATCCAGAATCTGCCGGATTTTTTCTCCGCATCGTTTTCCTTTACAGCTGCCATTGCCAGTATTCGTCATACTCCATACCTTTTCAACGGTGTCTGCACCTTCTGAAATTGCCTTTTTTATTGTTTGCTTAGAAACTCCCTTGCAGATACATACCTTTGTTAATTTGTCAATTATTTCCTGATTGTCCATTGTTTGCTTTTTCCTTCCTAACTAATTCCCAAACGTCTCTCTATGTAATATTGATTATTAATAATAAGCCACATTTGGGCATCGAATCTCATAACAGTCCAAAGAGATAAACCTTGTAGATTATATTCTCCTGCCAGCGCTGCCCGTGCATCAAAGCTTCTCGCATCTTTAAACCATATTACATGCATAATTTCACTACTGTCCTTATAATAGAAATAAGGTGATTGTGCTGCTTCATTAAATTGTATTGGTATATTATTTTCCGCTGCAATCAGTACTGCATTTTCAGTGGTTATTACAGTGGCTTCCGTGGCGCCGGGAACATAGGGAAGTGTCCAATCATAACCAAGTGTGGTGATACCTAGAAAAATTAATTCAGAAGGAATAATACTAACCGCATAATCTAACAAGCCTCTCAAAAAATCAACCGGAAAGATTGAGCTTGGATAGCTGTAAGACCTTGCCCAGTCATAAGATGAAAATATAATACCATCCACATATTCAGCAAATTTTGAATAGTCTAATTTTTCAAAACTGGCATATGGGACTTCACTATCCGTAACCGGTGTTGTGGTGATCACGATCCTGACACCTTCTGAATGAAATATCTCTGAAGCTTTTTTCAAATATTCTGCAATATTATTTATATTGTCTAAGGTGATGTCTTCGACATATATGTTGATACCATAATAACCTTTTGATTTTACTATTTGGAGAGCATTATTAATAAGGCTATCCTGTATAGAAGGATTATTTAAAATTTCATAGTTCACTTCACGGCTGGCTATTCCCTCTCCCGAAATCGTGGAAACAAACAGCATGGGTGCAACACCATATGATTTCGCCAGCTGGATAAGTTCCGTGTCGTCAGCAGTTGCGATGATCTCTCCTAAACTTGTAGCTCTATAATTGAAAATAGTCAAATACGTTAAAAAAGGAAGAGTTTTTATTAAAACAGATTTATCTATATAGGAAAAGATATAACCACTGGTGGCAATTGTTTTTGATTTATTCGTTTGATATTTTATAACAATCGTTTCACCGGAGTACAAATATTCTCTATCAGAGAGATAGGGATTGTTTCTTAATAATTCCATTGTTGAAACACCATGCTGCTCTGCAATACTTTCTAAAGTATCACCAGCCTGGACGGTATAAATTGTTTCAGGTTGAACAATCACAATCGTTTGACCTACTGCTAAATTGTCTGGGTTAATAATTCCGTTTTCCAATATTAGTCTGTCTATAGGGATTTTGTAATACTCTGATATTGTAAAGATGGTTTCACCAGGTTGGACAACGTGTATGATCATAGCTATCCTCAAATGATCTTATTAATTCTATTATATGCCAACCCTACCTGTTCATAACAATATGTTACAAACAATTACATGATTTTTTGATAATCAAAATCAATACCGGTTCTGAACAGTCCTGCTTCTGTTCCGGCAACCTTCTGGATTCCGAAACCACATAGTGTGGATCTGTCCGTCTATCCATACGCCGGCATAGATCCTCGCTGTGATTGCCAGCATGACATTTTCCGTTGCACTTTCGTGGTCCTCGAAAATTGAATGGTTATTTTTGAATAATAAAGAGCCTGTTCATACCTTTCTGCCAAGTATATTGGAATTCTAAATAAGCAATAATCTCACCAAATTTTGATAACTGTTTCTTCCAATATTCTGTAGTGACCTGTCGAAGATGAAGAATCCCATCTTCTTCATATAGATTTCCCCCTTTTTTCTGATAGCCAAACGAATCAAGTTCTTCTTTAGAATAATAAGGGTTCATCTTGATAAACCAGCAGCCGTCATGTTTCAAGAGACTGTTTAACTTAAGCATTGTTTCAGTGGAGACATCTTTAGGCATTATATCCAAAACATTTGATAAAATAATTCCGTCAAACTCCTCTTTCTCAAACTGATCTAAGAATTTCTCTCCTCCAATAAAAAAATGGGTTCTTCTATAATGACTCAGCTTGGCTGTTTCTTTTGCAAATCTAATACCTGTTTCCGCCTTATCTACTCCAACAATCTGATGATCCGGTTGATACTGCAGGTATTGAAATGAAACATCACCAGTTCCGCATCCAAAGTCCAATACTCGTTTTGTTCTGCCGGCAAACAGTTTCAACGCCTCGTCAAACATTGGTTCAACCTTTAGTTCTATCTCTCTTAGATCCAATGGCTGATATTCTTCAAAAATCTTGTTCCACATATCAGTCTCACGTTCATAGGCTTTCATATCTAATACCTCTTTTACTTACTTCATTTGAACCTGCTAAATATTGAATTCTGATTATAATTTAATGAAATCAATCTGTCAATTATAAATATTTACTTACCACATATTTTGTAAGCCAAACTCCATAAGCTGATAAATAGAATTTAAATATCCACTATCTACTTTCAGAATAACCGGCTTACTTCGACCTTTGCCCACCCATGCTCGTCTAATTGGCCAGTTTCAATATGATGTCTTTCTTCACGCCGTTTACTACCTCATAGGTGTGGGCAAGCACTGGTTCTTGGTGAGCCGGCGCTTCTTAGTATCTCGAGGCATTTTATCAGTACTACCCAATCCATGTTGTTTATTCATATTCATATAGAATCCTTCCATAGTTGTATAGTCTCAATTATATCATATTTCCGTTTGCCGCTCAAAGAAATAGTATTGAATTGCCTTCATCAACTTTTCAGCTCCTTTTTACGAATTTGTTCCTAAGCCTCCTTAATCATAAACCCATGATCATAAGTTTCTTTGCTCATTTTAATTTACCTCCTGCAATTTTTCATAAAGCTGCTGCTTGCCAGTGTCATGTGCTAGTGCTGTTATAATGCCTCTGTTATGCACGAGAACGGCTATGGGGACGTTTTAATAGTGGGCAGGGTTATTTTTAGACACTAAAATAAGCCCTCTATCAATCACATTTCTATAACTGATAAAGGACTTATGCTAATGTCCAAATATTTAATTATTCTGATATCATACCAAGACTGTCATTGCTATTCCTATTTCTCCAATGACTTCATCGTCGGGAAGATTAAAACATGAAAAACATATGTCTGCATATATCTTCATATCTTAATTTTCAAAACCAACGCACTTATACGTCAATTTATAACTCTTCATACATCTTCGTACAAGCATGTTCACATTGGTACAAAATTGGTAAAGAATTGGTACATGGTTCCTATTCGTCATCATTCTTTAACCCAGCCACTTCATTCCGCATCAGTTTATCTTCCAAACTACTAAATTCTTTCTTTTTCAATGCAGTTGTTACATCAGCGTATATATTTAAAGTAGTCTGGACATCTTTATGTCCCAAAGCATCCTGAATAAACTTCAGATTAACATTGTTCTCTATAAGGCGTGTCGTAAATGTATGGCGAAGTGAATGACAGCTGAATCTTGGCAGCAAAACAGGATTTATTCTTAGCCAACTACTATCAGCCAAAGTTTATTGTCGATCAAATTTTATAATCCTCAAGCTTTATTCTCTCTCGAAGATCAGATCGCATTAAAGTTGCAACGCTTTTATGTGAAGACATTTACAAAAAAATCGTAAGCACATAGTTGGTTCTCTCCAGGCTTTGTTGAAATGACAACCTATAAGCTGTTTTTGACTTAACAGTAACAAACATTTTATCAAATCAACCAATCTTGAGAAAATCTTACAACTATTTTTAAAATTACATGAAATAAGCTCCTAACTTTAAATATCTTTCTTACAATATATATTTATTAAATCTGCAAAGTCTTATGCACCATACTACATCGTTTTTTATCATGCGCTAGTCCAATGCAAATAACTTCCCCCTTTAATCCTGTATAATATTGGTTCTCAATAATCTGCTCTAACGCCTCCTCTTTCAGACGTTCCAGATCTTCCCCTTGCTTAAATTCAATAATTACATGGCTGCGAGCATTCATTAATGCTTCCAGGGTGATATCGCTTCTTCCATATCCAGCCTCTATATTACTTGTTACTTTATAAGCTCCTCTAAGTGCAATGCACATCCCTAAAAACAGCATATGATATGCATTTTCCTTTGCATCCATATAACTGGTACAGGATATTACAATATCCTGATACAATTCAAAAAACCGTTTCATATCTTTATTAATCAGACAAGAAAGCATTTGTTGCAAGTCCAGTCCGTCAACACCTGATATTTCTGCGATCAATACTTGAAATTCTGACATCACTTCATCATTAGGTATTTTCACCACCGCCGTATTGGAATCAATCCGTTTCAAGGCTGTCAGATAGCCAGAGTTTACCAGAAGGCCCCACAAACTATAATTACTATCTCTTTCTATATATGAAGTTTCCAATGTAAGCCATACAGAAATTTCT
Organism: [Clostridium] celerecrescens 18A; assembly: GCF_002797975.1. NCBI lineage: Bacteria > Bacillati > Bacillota > Clostridia > Lachnospirales > Lachnospiraceae > Lacrimispora > Lacrimispora celerecrescens. The sequence continues at coordinate 2,918,209 of NZ_PGET01000001.1, forward strand.
TTCCCAGATGCCAATTTATCAAAGTCATCCCAAAATCGCTTATCTGCTGTCCGTAGTGCTTGTTTCACCAAAAAGTTAGAGGACGTATTAATCCAATAGTTATCCAAAGAACCTATATCAGCGTAATTTAAAACAGACCATGGATTATATATTTCTATGCCTCCAAAGCGGTAACCATAATACTTAATTTGTACATTTTCGTCCAATACCAGATCATAATCAGTTAAAAGTTTTTCTGTCTCCGGAGCAGTAAGTCCAAAATAAGAGGCATATTGTTTGTGCATCACCGTATACACTCTGGCATTGTTAAACTGTGAAAATATACTTTCCTTAGCAACTCGCTGTACCCCCGTGATAAGAGCCTGACCCAGTGCAGAATTTCCCTTCATCGCACTTCCATAAAGATTAGCGAAAAAAGGTCCCAGCTGGTCATGATATCCGTATTCGTAGCTACTCATAATTGGCTGATCATATTCATCTATCAGAAGGATTGGACGAATATGATAAAAATCATAAACAACCCTGGTTAAATCCAGCAACACACTTGATAGATAGATATGAGTAGATTTCTGATCCATTAACAAATCGTAGGATTCATAAAATTTCTTTGCACTAAAAGAATTTTTGTTTAGTTTATCTCTGAATTTTTCTTCATAGTAACCATATTGCTCCTGCATGGCCAGTTTTAATTGAGCAGTCAATTCTTCTACTGAGGTACCTTTAGAATTCTTAAATGTAAAATAAATAACAGGTCTTGAGTTAATCTGGTCCGCATATTCCGTATCCATAATTGCCAAGCCATCAAAAATATCCCTGCTCTCTGTTTCAATATCAAAAAACTCCTTGAGCATTGTCATATTTAATGTCTTTCCGAATCTCCTGGGACGGGCGATCAATGCCACTTCATCCTTCATCTCAATAAAATCCTTTATCATTAAGGTTTTATCCACGTAATAAGAGCCATTTTCACGTAATTTTCGGAAATCATCATTTCCTATCGGTAAGATTCTTTTTACCCCCATGCCTTCTATCCTTTCTAAAATATTTGCAGTACATCTTATCCTAATAATATCATATTCCTATCAGTCTTACCAGTCCAGGTTCCATTGTTATACCGATTATACTATTTCATCAGTTCGTAGTGCTCACGTCAAATTATAATTAGCAGGATATTTTTCATTTAATACCTTATTATAATATACAATTCTCCACGTGAACACTTACAATAATTGTAATGGTATATTAATGTTGTAACACTCCTGCCTAATGAGTTAGAATATTCATTAGAAAAGGAGTAACACAATGACACAGTTTTCAGATGCTACACGCAAAAAAATCGTAAAGCAGCATATCCAATGAAGGACTCTTGCAAGTCTTGCTGCAGAATATGGCGTATCCAAAGCCTCAATTTCGAATTGGGTACGTGCATACCGTGAAGAATGACAAACAGATGATGATGCCAAATCCCAGTTAGAATTAATGGAAGAAGTTCGAAAGCTTCGCCAGGAAAAGACTGAACTTGAAAAGGAAAACAACTTCTTAAAAAAAGCAGCGGCATTCTTCGCTAAGGAAAAAGCACCTTTATTACATTCCTCGTCGTAAAAAGCCGAACTATAAAAAAGGAACTCCTAATAAGCTTCTTCCTAATATTCTGAATCAGAATTTCGTCGTCAATGAGCCAAATCGCGTCTGGTGCACAGACTTTTCATATCTTTATCTTACAAACGGAAATGTCCGCTACAACTGCACAATCATAGACCTTTATGACAGAAGCGTTGTTGCGAGTGAAAATGGTAAATTCATAACCAGCGATTTTGCGCTAAGTACGCTTGATAAGGCTATCCATGCTCAGCACTGCGATGCTTCACAACTGATCCTTCACTCAGATAAGGGGGTTCAATTCACATCTACTGATTTCACGAGTTTCTGTGAGTTGCGGGGTATTACGCAAAGTATGAGTCGTGCCGGAACCCCATATGATAATGCTCCGATGGAACGTTATTACAATACTTTGAAAGCTGAGCTGATTTATCAGTACAACTTTCGGACGGATAAGGATCTTGATGATGCAGTTAATAAGTTTGTGTACTAACGGACAATATCCCGATGTACTTTTTATTGTAATTCTTACTATTTATTTCTAATCAGAACCCGGATTTACTAAAAAAGCCACTTGTGGTCACGATGACCACAAGTGACCTAACCACTACTTTTCATCAATTCCCTTTAGTCTTTGAAGCCATCTCAGCATTGCTCCACTCTTCAAAAAGCCAAGAAAAGCACCTTCACAGAATCGGTCAGCTCGTAATGCACCAACTAATAATGCCATAACAGCTCTTCCATCAAGCCCTCTTACATCTGCTTTCTCCATTGACTCTGTTCCCCACTCAAGCCCATTCTGTTCTAGTATTTCACCATACTTAGTTAATTCCATCTCAGAATGTGAATCTACAAAGTCATAAATAGCCCGTTCTAAATCAATAACCGTCCTTTCGTAACCCACAAAAGGCATCTGTATTGGATCATCTTCTGTACCCTTATGCTCTGTATCAACATGCCATTTACCGTATTCTGAACGATCTAATTTAGTAATATACTCAGTTAATGCTTCATACATTCTTTTCACCTCACACCATCTTAGGTCACTTGTGGTCATCGTGACCACAAGCTATTACATTAAGTCATCTCCATACCGCTAAATGCTCTTTTAAGCATCATTTGACCATGATATCCCCCTGACATATCATGACATCCTACAACCAAAGAGTAGTTTTTTTCCATGATGTCAAAAATATTATTCATTTCAAATGCATCATGTTTTTCGAAGTTAAGTAAATTGAATATGAACTTTTAATCAGATAACTCGAATACTAGCATCTTACCATCCATATTCCAGTCAATCTTACCTGTTTGAATATCTTTAAATCCCATTGGATCTGTAGAATAATCACGCTTTACAAAGTAAAGCCGCCATTCTCCGTTGTATTTCTTAGCATCTGGATCTCTCAGAAAATCTAAAAAATCAAACTTTATTCCTTGTGTCTCAGGTATCGATAAAAACTTAGCGTATAATGCCTTTACAATTTGAAGCTTCGTCTGCTCTTGAAAACCCTTTATCTTCTTTGGATTACCATCTTCATCAAAGAATTTTTTATATGCCTCGTCATATTTGCCAAAAAACGTATTACATTTCCGACATAATGTACGTGCAGTTCTTCCTTTTGGATACAAATCTTCCGCTAGACTATTATCAAAGTATTCTTCCGCTGTACTTTGCAAATTCTCTCCATTCCTAATCGCATTTCCAATCTTTCTATTTAATTCTTTGTTTTCACCCATGAAATCATCTGCGAGCTTAATAAAATCTAACTGAATAATATCATCATTTCCAACACTATGAGCAGGATAATGCTCTTCACTCATATCCAGATCATCGAAAAACTGCTCGCACAGTCTACATTGTACTTTCTGTTCACTCAAGCTTATTTCCCCCTTTAACTAGTACTACAATGATGAACTAAAAGTCCTTTCACTAATCTTTATTTGTTCTACAAAGTCATTATAATTTGCGCAGTCACTCGGTATTTTTAAGCCATGCTTAGTAATACTAATGTCTTCTCTGGCTAATACATTCTTTTCGTATGTAGAACCCGAATTGAGCATCAAAAGAAAATCACCAGACTCCTTTGCATCTGGATATAGGTAATATGCCTTCTTTGCATCGAATCTGAACATATATGCTAGCACCTGAAGATAATCCTTATTTCCTATATTATCTATTGGCTTATACTTAGCATCTGCAATGATTCTGTTTTCTGAATCTCTTCCGATAAAATCCGGATAGATCAAACCAATTCCACCAGCAAATAAGCGTTGAGCACCTGCTCCAGCTTTATTCATTGGATGATAGAAGATATCTCCAATAAGCGTATTAACATACTCTTCCCAAAGCCAAGCTCCATCAAAGAGAATGCCATATACTTTTCGATTAACGAATCCAAACTGATGCTTCTGATTCTGTAAGATTAAAATACATAATCTTTGAAGATCTCTATACTCATGATAATATGCATGCCTAAGCGTTTTCTTTTTATTTGCTTCAATAATTGATCTTATATCGGCAACATGATATTCCGGTGTCGAGTCTACTATCAGTTTAACCTCATCTTTTGCTGTATTAAGCAGCTTATAACCATAAGGTTTGCACTTTATAAACTCGATTGTATGACGAATGAGCTCCATCAAATAATTATCAAATGAATATTCTCTCTGACTATAAGCTATATTCCCCACAAACGGAATATTCTTTTTAATATGCCTTGCCACATCGATTGTTCCTCTTACATTCCCATCATTATATTCATTACGGATATAAGTCTTATATGCTCCTTTGCGCGCAGCACTCTTGAGGTAATGTGGGAAGAGGAATAACAGCAAGTTAAACATTCTGTCGTCCTGATTAGCATTAGTATTTAAGTTAATAAAGTTGGGAAAATCCAGCACTTTTTCTAATAGATACTGAAAGAAATAATCATTCTCACCCAAGCTAAATCTGGACTCGATTACGAGACGTTCATCACCTGAGCCAAGGAATCCCATGACATTTCCAGAGCAATACATATCATTATAGCTTTGAAGAATCATCTGATCCTTTGTTATATCCTCTGCTTCTTTAATTATATCAGGAAATACAAAAATGCCCTCTCGCTCAAGCTGTTCTAATGTTTTATCTGCAACTCGATCTACTACGGATTTAACTTCAAAGAACTCTTCTTTTAATTTATATTGATTATCCTTAATTTTCAGTTGCTTCATCTGCATCACCTTCACCTAAAGCTTGATATCCATATGCTCTGGCAAATCTCTTCATGATGCCCTCTTCGTCGTATAATCCACGAACATAATCTTGTAATAACGGATGCAGGTAGTCAGTCCAAAGATCATCAAAGCTTAATGTCTTTAATTTAAGGAAATATGAAGCACCAATCTGATAGTTCTCATTCAAGTCATCTACCTTAAGAATCTCTGCATTCAGCTTATCCATTCTATTAACAGCATCATTCTTAAGTTCTTCATTCTCTAATGATTCCAGCATGTCCTGCGTATCATCTGCTTTGATTTCAATAAATCTAAATCTTCTACGCATTGCGAAGTCAAAGCTATCCACAGATCTATCAATATCGTTCATTGTTCCAATAATATATACATTCTCTGGGATATAGAACTTCTCATCAGGATTTGCATGCATATTTGAATACTGTGTAGCAACCTCACCTGATTTACCACGATAACCAGGATCGATTGAGAAGAATAATTCTCCAAAAATCTTTGAAATCTCACCACGGTTAATCTCATCGATAATGAAGATATATTTTTTCAACTCTTCCGGTGCAACAGAAGCTTTTATCCCATCTGATCCAGCCTCTTTAATTGCCTTAAAAAGTGCAAAGTCATATGAATAAGACTGAGTTGCAAACTGCTTTCCAAAAAAGTTTGTGATATCACTGACCTTATTAAACTCCATGCCTGATTCTAGCATCTTACGAACTTCAGCAATATTCAAACTAAGCTTGTCAGCTGTTTCATTACCTGGAATTGAAATGTAAATATGTTTATCATCTACATTTGTAATAGAGAACTTACTTCCCTTAATTGTCTGATACTCATTGTCTCCATATTCAATATTGGCAAAGAAATTAGCCATAATGGTTTTTGCAGAAACCTCTTGTTCTCTGATTTCTTTTGACTTCTGAGAATCCTCAAAGTTGCTTCTTGCTTTATCAACAAAGCTCTTAAAGATACCATCTTGTAATTCAAATCCCATGCTTCCATCTTCATTCATCTTTGGACGAAGACCTTCCACAAAATCCGAATAGTCATAGCTTGGATGAAATTGAACAAATTCAACCTGTCTTCTCTGTTCGTCAGTTAAATCAGCATACTGATTGGTGTACCCATTACTAATAATATCTGCAGCAATTTGCTTGGCAAGATAAGACTTTCCTGTACCAGGAGCTCCTCTGAAGATGATATTCTTCGATTCTAATAACAGTTTAGAATAAGGATTCTTACACTCTTGTGAAGATTTTTTCTCTTCTGCTTCTACAGCCTTTGCTACAGTATTTTCAGTCTTGGTCTTATCTCTATAAACCAAAATGAACTTATCTCCTGTATTTCCGAATCGTTTTAAGCACTCCTGAACAAAGATAAGTGTTGAAAATACATTCCAAGAGTAGATAATAAACTTAGGACCATTTTCTCTCCAGTATGTTAAAAACTCCATAGAATTTTTGTACTGTTTATACGCTTCTTCACTTGGGAATATTCCACGAACATAATCCTGGTTAGGATTATACTTACATACAGGGAACTCCTTTTTATCTAAATCAGACAAAGACACAATCTGCTTTTCATAAATCTGGAAAGCCAATCTTGGTAAAGACTGATTTGATATTCTATTTTCACTTTTATTTCTTTTTCTTCGAATAGTCTCTTTATTTGCGGATATAAAATAAGCATCTATTGGCTCATAGTTATCTCCCAAGCCAAGATCATCAATAATAAATCTATTATCTGTTGAAACAATAGACTCAGCTGTGATCGTAAGCTCAAACTTCTCCTGTTTAATTTCAATTTTATATCCACGTGCCTCAAAGTATCCCTTTGCTTCAACTGCATTATATCCGTCAGTTGCTATTTCTACTCCGTTTTCAATATGATCTGCCACTGCAATTACATATTTTGGAGGATACTTTTTTCCGTCTTCTGTTACGAACACATACTGTGTACTTTTATTTTTGTCAGGTACACCATTCTCATCAATGAACTTAAGTGCCTCAATTATATTTTTCTCATCAAATTTTGGAATAGCCATTGTTTTTCCTCCTTTACATTTATTACCAGCTTCTATTCTATTTGTTTTTATGTCCCATTATCCATTATCTATCCTCCGATTAGACAACAATATACCTATTTTTGATTATATTCGTCTTAGCGAATACTTTCAATAAAAATAAAATGCGTCCTAGATATTTAATATATTTAATATCGATATTTAATCTAAGACACTAGTTTTATAACCTACTCTAATTTAACTCCTGCAGGAACTGCATCGTTAAGCATAACAAGGTTTAATCTTTCCTCGCCATTGCAATGCTAAGCTCTAATAAACCAACAAATCCAGCGGTAATCACCTTCAAAAAGATTCTTACCACAGTAGCTCCAACCTTATCACACAAAGCCCAAAGCAGACCTGCATACATTATCGTGCTTGCAATGTTTACTGCAAAAGGAACATAAGGAATCAATGTTAATGCCATATACGCAATAACAAAAACAATTCCCACACCGATTTTAATACCTCCAGAGAACTTATCCATAAACTGACCTGTAATAACAGCAGCATAGATAATAACTGGTATTAAATTGATAAAGGCCACCTTCATATTTGCTTTAAAAACGGCTGTGGTTTACCGGGAAACAAAGCATTAATAATATCCTTCGCTGTTACCTTGCGCTTTTCCTTTTTGCAAAATTCTAAGATCTCTTATTTGCGTCAAATATATATTCTACTTATTTACGAATTTATTTTGTAAACCTCAGCTAAAATCTGTTTTTCTGTATTTGTTCTATTTTTTCTATCTGTAGCAGTTGGTGCCGGATTCCAAATCAGAGCCTTATTCTTAACTGCATATGACACTTCTGCAAAATTAATTTTATCATATCCATTATCATTACCATCTTGGTGATTATCTACATTAATTTCAATCCACCAGAATTCATTAAACAATTTGTTCATGTATCGATATTTATAGCAAATCTTATCCGTATAACTCTTTGATTTATATATTACTACATCCTTATGAAGAACAGATCTTTTATCCACATCACAAGAAGGTTCATACATCAACTTCACAATTCCACAGATCTCTTCTAAAATATCATCGCTACTCCCAACTTCAATACAAACCCAATCATCAGCTCCGATATAACCATAAAAAGCCCATAAATGTTTTTGATCTTCATCAACATAATCAAATAATTTATGTTTTCTTATTGTTTTCTGAATGCTTTTTATTTGATTCCTATCAGTAATACTCCCAAATCGACAAATCTCAGCGTAACTCTGTTTACTGTCTTTCAATAGCTTACCTACATTAATTGTAGAACATATTTTTTTAACTTCACTAAGTGTAATTGATTCACTCACTTAAAACGCCTCAATTCTTATGTATTTTATGCTTCCATATTTTTCAGTAAAAGCTACTATTCTATCTTGTGAATCTTCTCTTGAATAGAAATATATGTATCTTTTAACGTCATCATTTAACTGCATCAGCTTCTTAGAATCCTTTTTTATTTTTTGGTTATTGAAGGCTGTTACTGTTGCAAAACACTCTGCAACAACTTTCTTGTCTGTAGATACAATATCAAAGCCAGTTAATGCACCCATATTAAGCTCAAAGGCTTTGTCCTCGTATCTACTCATAAGATCTTCAACAGCCTTTAGTACCACAAGATCTGAATACGCCTGGTTAAGCATTTCAATAAAGTTAATTGGCTCACCACTTAATGGATCAAAAGATGTTTTATCAAATTTAAGATTTGCAAGGGCATCTTTTGCTTCATTTTCAGCAAGAATAGCTACAATTTGATCCTTTGTTTTTTTAATGTTTGATTCAATAATTTCAATTAATTTTCTTGCTTGATGTTTATCTGAAAGAATCATATTTTATTTCCTTTTTTATGTCCATGTTGTCCAATGTTTCATATGATAATCAATGTTTATAAGTTTTCCATTTCTGACAATTGCAGTTTTAATTTAATGTTGATTTTCAAGAATTTTTTCTCTTTTTACCACCAGCAATATATTATAAAAGGGCCAGGGATCTAGGTCTCCATTTGTGTTTAAAACGTCGACAAATTTACCTTTTCTTTAGCTTTTTTCAATCATATCAATTAGCTGATATTGAATGCTGCGTTCTAAAATATCTCTCTAACTTCTTTGTTTCATTACATTTTTTTAGTTCCAAAAACTTGTATATCTATCAAAGATTCCCTTTTCTTTGTATACCATTCCGACCACCCAACCCATCTGCCCGACTCCCAGGAGGGTAGAGATAACATTAATCAAAGACTATATAATAGTTTTTGTATATTCTTCAAACAACAAATTAATTTGTTCAATCGCACGATAAAGTTCATTATCAATTGCACCATTGACATATTTGCTGCAAGCTTCCGGTTTTTCGACTAATACCCATTAGGCAATCCTTTCAGGATAATTATACAAAGAATGTTCTCCAGCTTTCACGGTCTTCCTTCATGCCTTCGGCCGCGCCAATAATTTCACGACATCCATCCTCGTTGACTCCAATGGCAACAAGGATAGAGACGTTTTGTATTTCGCCGTCCCAGCTACGCTTTAAGTAAACACCATCTATAAAGACATACGGATAAGAACCGGTAAGTTTGCGGCTTCTCCACGTTTCAATATGTTCATAGGCCTTTTTATTTAGATTGCTTATAGTTCCAGGTGAAATCTTGGTTCCCCATAACGCCTCGGTAATGTCTTCAACGCGGCGGACAGAAACACCCGCGGGGTACATTTCAATGAGGGCTTCTTCCACAGAGCATTCTCTGCGGCAATATCGCTCAATAATGGCAGTTTCAAACGGAACGCCTTTTAACTTTGGCATCTTCAATTTGACCTCACCGGCAGTGGTTGAAATTTCTGCTGTTATGTCCGGAACGATACCCTTTGTGATCACCGGAAGGTTCGTATTTTTCAGCATTAACGAGTTCATCTGCTTCATGATCCAGCAAGGCGTTGAGAGTATTTGGTTGTGGTGACTTAATTTTACCAAACGACTATAGACCATGTCTATTTTTATTAAAAAAAATTTGCGAAATTAATTATACGTCATCGTAATACCCAGTATTTAATGACGCAAGCATTATTAACCTGGGCAATGGTTACCGCCCTTAACTTGTTGAAGGCTCTGCCTCTCAACTCCGTCAAAGGTTGCACCTCTGCACACAAAAAAATAACCAGAATATTACTCTGGTTATTTTACACTCACTATCTTTCAGCACATATTTTATTCCACGCACTCTTATGCTCATAATTAACATCTTCATCAATAGACAATAAATCCGTATATGAATTTATAAACTCATTTGTTGATTCTAGTAAACGTAAATAATATTTTAATGTACCATAAACACCATTTACTATTATTTCGCATCCATTTGTTTTCATAAAATCATCTTTCATTCTCTGTATTTCATCTATATCGCTAGGTAATGTCTCTGCCGTAGATAAAATAAAATACCTTTCAACTGATTCTGCTCTAACTTTTTGCATTGTTTCACTTACATGTGACTTATTAATTGGAATTTCAAATTTTATTTCTACAGCTTCAATCGGTCTCCCATCTTTCCAGATATCAATGTCACCTACAGTACCACTTTTTCTATTTGCAGTCTTCATTCTCTCCAACGGTTTTAACTCAAAATCAGAATATCTTCCAACGTCCTTCATTAGACATTGGTACATTGCATACAATGCAACTTGAGGGAGTCTAGGAGCATTTTTCTGATAAGGACTCTTAAAATGTTCATGCAATAATTGCATCACTTGGTCTATGCTTAAGTTTTTTGGCTTCGTTAGTGGTATTTTCCCTTTGTTCCTCTCCTCAATCATTTTCTCTAAAATTAAGATAACAATTTTTTCTAAACGTTCATTACTGTCTGCATTCTGTATTAGATTAGCAGTTATGATTAAATCAGGTCCTGCTTTTTTGGGAACTGTTTTAAGAACTGAATCCGGCAAAAATGGACCAGCAAATGACAATGTCTGACTAAGCCAATGCGACTCTACATTATATGGTAATCCGTGTTCAAGTAAAAAAGGAACTGTTACTTTTGTATCTACCCCCCTTGCTGAAAAGCCGTTTTCATATTCGGACTTATGATTTCTAATATCCTGCTCTGGATGAAGAATTTTATAGATTGCAAGCGTAAGTGCCGCTCCTCTTGATGCATGTTTTATGTTTGCTAACTCAATAATTGTTTTTGCATCCTCATCACCAATATAGGTTATTAAGTCTGTCTGATTATCTTTTTTAAATTCATTCTCAGCTTCATCATAACATTTTGAAAGAATATTATTTAGCAACTCTTTCTCTTGTTGTTCCGAAACGTCTGAAGCAATTTCTTTCTTTTCTGAATTGTCACACATAGTTTATGCCTCCCTCACACTTTTTTTATTAAATAAAACTCTTTCTGATAACATTGGAAATGGATAAGTACAAATAATTTCATCTGTTCGTATTGTAGGATGTGTTTTTGCGGTTCGTACATCAAAACGTAGATTTCTCATTTTCTCAACAAATTTGTCTATATCTTCGATTGATAATCCCATTTTTTCCGATACATCTGCTCTTGATATATATAAACCACAGTTATCCGAGTCGCCGAAAAAATTAATTTCTTTTATTAATGTTTCATTATCTGGTATCTCTTGGAATAATGTAGAAACTTTAACTGTATCTCCACGATTTGCATAATGACCATAAATATCAATTAATGAATAGAACTGACTCATGTCTACTAACTCTTTTTGAATTACATCCCACACATCAAATATATTACATATATCTCCTATTTTAAATGTCAATTGAAGAGTATCAACTTTTAACAAGTATTTACGAAGACCTCTAATACATATTGTTCCCTTTAGTAAATTTTTACCATTACACATTGTCATATCAATATCAATATTCTCGTTTTGGCATTTTGATTGGATTTTATATACAGATTGATATTTTTCCGTCTGCTTTATACTTGGTTTCTTTTTTAGTGTCTCCTTCGCAAATTTTGATATATATCCAATATAATAACTATTATCGAAACCAAAGTACGCACCAATTATTTTATCAGCATTTATTGAACCAAATCTTTTAATTATTTCGTTTTCTGCAACTTGTTTATAATAATTACTTGTTTCTCTTTGACGTTTTCTGAATGTTGATTTAAATCCAACATCTCGAGTCTTATATGTTAGATTATCAGTAGGACGCAGTAATTGTTCCCGAACTGATACTGCAATTACCTCAGCAAGCTTTGGTGGGACTGAATTACCAATCTGTGCTATGACTTGTGTATTTGTTCCTGTTAATTCATAATCATCAGGAAAACTTTGAATCCTTTTTAATTCATGTATTGAAAAATGCCTATTATCCCAATGAAATGGTCCTGTAAATTTGCCTGGCTGTGCTTTTAATGTTCTACTAGGTTTATTCCTATCTGCCTTATACAAAAAATCATGAAATTTGGATCTCCAAGCAAAATATGGTTCTGGATACCCCATTTCCTTTGTAAAAAAGGAATAATTTAATCCTTCTGGTACAAGTGGTAAAAGATGACCGTACATGCCACCTAAATCCTCACTCCCACTTGCTTCGTCTTTTAGATCCTTTATTGCATCGAAAATTGAAACTAATTGTTTACCTGATGAAGAATCTGGTCCATTAGTTGGCTCTGGAAACGAATAATCTCCGTCAAGTCTTCCTACAAGAATCAATCTCTCTCTGTGTTGCGGAACTCCGTAATCGGCTGCATCTAAAATTTCTGCTTCTATTAAATACCCTATTTCAGAAAAAGAAGCTACTATCTCATTCCATGCTTCTCCATTATTTGCACCCTTTAATCCATAAACATTTTCAAACACAAATACTTTTGGCTTAAGAATCCTTAATACATTACAATAACTTTCAAATAACATTCCTCTTTCATCTTGCATTCCCGGAACGCCACCTGCTCTTCTCCCAGCTGCTGAAAAAGGTTGACATGGTGGTCCTCCAATAACACATTCAATTCCCATATTAACAAATTCGTTTGCATCAAATTGTCTTATATCCTGACAATATATTTTTGCATTTGGATTAAAATATCTCTTCATATTTCGATTTGCAATCATAGTATCACAATACTGTTTTTCTATCTCTACGCAACCAACAATATCATATCCCGCCTTATGAAAACCTATATCTAAGCCACCCGCACCTGAGAACAAACTCAATGTACGAATTGTATGCTTGTCTTTCATTCTCTTACCTCACATTCACTTTTCTTCTTCAACAAAATCTAATAAATCATCGACTTTACAACCAAACAGTCTACATGCTCTTTCAATGCAATCAAGTGAAACCGACTCATTTTTTCCCATATGTGCTAAAGCATTAGAACTTATTCCTGCTTCTCTCATGAAATCAGTTTTTTTCATTTTTTTATCTATGAGGAGTTTCCATAATTTGTCATAATTTACACTCATTCTTCTTCTCCTTATCCTTAATCTAACGACATAGAAATTATATCAGAATACCTCTATTTTCTCAATGAAATTCAAAAAAAAATCTAGATTTGAGAATCTCAAATTTAGAACGCAAATTAATCATCATAGTTTTTCTTTTGAAATAGAGTTGCATTCTGTGGTTCAAGTGCTTTTGTCGGCTTTTCTTAATTGGAGGCAAAAAGTCATGACAATAAGCTGCAATACCGTATCGGACAAGACTTACACTCGTTGGAACGTGTGCCCGCCGGGCACACGCAGATATGGGCAGATCCAATACAAATCGGCTCTGCCCTTTCATAACTATTAACTTATCTTATATCAGTTTGTTTTGTTTACTCAAAACTTGAAACAGTCTCAAGCTGGAAGCTACATTCATAGCCCTCCAGCTCAGTAATTATCATAGAAGATCTGCATTTACAAACTTTTCATCACACACTCTTAAAATCCAGAATTTCAAACACACATATCAGCTTGTTTTTGAATATCTGGAAGCTTTTTATAATACCAAGCAGATTCACAGTCACTGCAATTATATGCCACTAGACGATTATGAGAAACTTTATCAAAAGAGTCTGAAAGATGGAATCTTGCTTGCTGATTAATATGAGGATTCGATTCTCATTTTAACTTGTGCTAAATCTTGACATAGGACCATAAACACTGTTAATTGGCTTGAAGATCCCCAGCACATAACAAGAAATGCAATTAAACACACCTATTTAATCAAAAATATTTTCAGAATTACATTTTATCTGTTGCATCATATTTTCACGACGAATCAGTGAAATATCTTGAATAATACTTTCAAGTTCGTTTTGTAAATTATTTACCGAACTAATCATTCCCGTAAATGGAGCATCTGTCTCTAATAATATTTTATCAGCAGGAATATTGCGAATTGTTTGTTGACCTGACTTTGTTTTCGCCATTTTTTGATTAATGGAAAAATAAGCATCATTCTCAACTGCTCTTTTTCTCTGTATTGCTGTTCCAGTAAACCAATGCAATATACATATACAGTTTTTAAATGTACCTTCTTCTTCAAGAATGTTGATCACTTCATTTGTAGCATTAACACTGTGAATAGATATAACTTTTTCTCCCTGTTTTGCACATGTTTGAGCTATTTTTCGAAAAAAATAAAGTTGTTGTTTTTTCGATCTAATATTGTCTTTATTGAAATCAAGTCCAACTTCACCAACATATCTTGTCTTTTTTAATTCTTGTAAAAACAAATCAATTTCATACTCTCTTTGTTCCACAAGCTGAGGGTGAAACCCTAGTCCAACCCTAATATTATTAATTCCAGAAACAAATTCTAATTCTCTACTATAAGCCAATGGTGTTGTACCAACAGCAATTATTCCAACATCCACTCCACGAAATTGTTTTATTAAAGACTGCATATTTTCCATCAAATCCAAATGAAAATGTGTGTCAACTAGCAATTATTCTTTCCTCCATTATCCTGAATCCATTGTTCTACTTCCATAAGGCCTCGGTAATACATATCCGATAGCTCTGTAAGATATTTCTCATCATTTTTTAGTGGACCTGACTTATGAATTAATATTTTTTTAGCATTTGGTGTTTGTGTTACTTTACGAATTGCGTATTGAAAAGAACGCAACTGTTCACCCACTAATTCTCGATTGTTCTCAATATTTTTAATTTCAGAATATAAGTACTCCGATGGATCATAAGCTCCAAACGCATGATACATTGCAGCCCTTCTAATAATGCACGGTAAGCAGTGCCCACAATGCTGAGAATGTCCACCCCTAATACTAGCATTATTAACTGACGAACAGGAAAACGATTCACCCATTGCAACCTTGAGTATGTCTTTATTTAAACATTCCGCTGCCATCTCACCCTTTGTTTTATTCCAGTATGGATTTGTGATAGAAATACCAAACATATCCTGACTAATTTCATTCCATAACTTAAGATAAAAAGGATGTGTCGTCTTTGTACTATGTGAACCAACACGAGTGGAGTCTAGTGGTACATTTAATGCTATTAATCCGTTCTCTGGCATAAACAATCTTGTACAATTTTTTGTTCCACTCATTGCAAACATTGCTATTGCAATAAATAGAAAAGATCTACTTCGCTGATTTTTATCTTGATCCGCTTCTGGTAATTCAATATCTCCAAGACTAGTCCATAAATATGCATTTTCATGGCACACATCTGGATACTCGTGATCCAAAATTTTTAACAAATTCGTTTGCCAACTTCTTACCCTTGATTCTCCAGCATGACTTACCAGAAGTGTTGGTTGCTTTTGCTCCATATAATTTATAGAAGCTATGAGGCTATCCATACCTCCGGAAAATAATGATGCTGTTTCATATTTTTCTGTACGTATACTCCGTTTCTCTTTTTGAACAAACTCTGATCCTCTTTTACTGAATTCTATTGTCCATATATCTCCTGTTAAAAATCTAAGCATTCGTTCTAAAATTTCTTTATGTTTTTCCCAACGATTATCATAAACTGGTATAGACAAGATAATTTCCCTTGTCCACGAATCCTGTGATTGTTTAATCCTAGATATTTTCATATCTGCAATATATACCATTAATCCAAAGATAATTGCATCATATCCAGTTTCTGAAGGATATATATTCTGCCTCTTAAGTTCATTAATGGTTGTTTGAAGACCATATCGAAAATTCCCAGCAGTTGTCAACATTGGCAGTTGTGCTTGAACTGTACTTTTTTCCGAAATTATTTTATATTTTGGCAGTTTTAGCTCTTTGTTAAACGAAGCTATCAAATGATATCTGTACATACTTAATCCTCCTGACTTTCTAATATTTCATATGTCCTCTGATAAATCGAATCTGTAATTTCCTGCGCTTTATCACCTGTGGAATCCGGTCGGAATAGGCATGGTCTTTCCGGTAAGTGAATATTCAAAACTATCACTCAAATCAGATAAATAATCCTCTTCTCCGTCATATTGATCTGACATGCGGTATACAGCTTTAAACTGATAGGATCCATCCCCATCAAAACTTTCAAGAAGTTTCAAATTTGTTGCATATCCGACATTAGCATTTCTTTGTCCAATCTTTTCACCATTCTTATAAATAACCAGAAAAAGTCCCTTTACATTTTGCTGTTGTTCAGGTTCTAATTCATCCCACGTTGCCACTCCTGGCTGATCAGATACCCAATGCGGATTAGTGACAGGTATAAATTTAGGAGTTTCTTCCAATAGACCTGCATAAATATCGCTTTTAGCATATGCAGCAGATTGTATATCCTGCAAGGTCTTATTATCTAACACATTTTCTTCTGGCGCTGTCGTTTCCGTCTCTGTTTCTTTTGTTTTTGCTTCTTCCGATCCAGTATCACTTATTGCATTTTCTTGGTCTCCTGGAGCTTCTTCCGTGCCACTTTCGGATGTGGTTATATCAGGTGAAGCTGTGCTTTCTGTTGCTACCGGGATTCCATTCTCCTTAAAGCTCTCAGATTTATCAGCAAATGAAGTAAACCCTATGAAGGAACATAACACTACAGTACCGCAAACTGTTCCAACCAACATTTTATAATTTTTTCTCATCTTTTGTCTCCTTTATAACATGCCTATTTTAACAACGCAAAAATTTACGCCTACTCTTATTTATGGTGGAATCCCCCTCTCGCAAACTCCAAATACCACTTCAGTTAGCTTACCCTTTCCCATATAGTCACCTCGTCTTAATTATTGTTATTTTTGTTTTCTACCTTTTTCTATTTCTGATTTTGAATTTATGTTTTCACCAGCCTCCAAACCCGCTATAAAAATCCTCACTTTTACCACCTGTTCCGCTGGCATTTCCTTAATCTTTTCTATTACTATATCTTTTTCTGTAGGTTCCATATTTTCCTCCTCTTAATTAATTCGATCTAAATTGAATTAAGTTTATCATGATTGAATTTAGATGTCAACAACACACATTTGACTATATTTAATAGTCACAAACAAATTTCTATTTAATTCTAATCATAAAAATACCCAACGTCTCTATACTAAAAAGCCTTACTGTTTTAGTATAGAGACGTTGGGTGACAGTGTCTGTCATATAAAGTTTTTTACCATTTATTTTAAAACAAAATCTTGATCTGATATCATTGCACTGCTGAAATCCGAAAAATTCGCATGTTGCAATGCAAATCCTGTCTGATTTGCAAACTTAATGATAGTATAAATAGCCTGGTCATAACTCCTACCGGACTCAAGATTATATTCAAAATCGCACAAAAATTGCTGCATCACTTGCCTTTGTTTTTGCTCATAATATTGCAGATACCCATTCATCAGTACATGGAAATCTTCCATTAATTTTGTAGACTCATCAAGTAAATTGGCAATGCGAATATATTCAGCGGCATTTAATTTTGCATTATTTATAATCTCTCTAGTACATATAACCACATAACTGGCAACAGAATATATAGACATTGTTATAAATGGATTTACAGACCCAACCACTGTGGTTATAGCCTTTGTAAAATATATTGTCGTCGTTGCTTTGACAGTCGTATTCTGCAGCTCTTCTTTAAGCTGCTCTGATGATATCTCGCCTTTTCCATAAGCAAATATTGCGGCGCCTCCATCAACGATACTACCCGCAATCACCGTTGCTACACTGGAATCAGATATAAGCGCAACCTTTGCTTTCACACCTGTAATATGTAAAAGAGAACTAATTAACCCCGTTGTACCACCTCTTGACGCACCTTTTACTGTATTGATTCCAATATCTTTTAAAGCTTCATCTAATTTCTTCCGTCCGTTAAGTACAGCATACATATTCTGTACACCAGATACTAGACCGGTAGTAATTGCTGCCGCTTCTGCCCCATATGCGACCGTTGTACCTATTTCCTGTATATATTGTCGGGTTTCAAAACGATTTGCATACTTTTTTACTGCGTCCTGAGATACTTTACCATCTTTGCCCATTAAGCTCTTGATTTCTTCTGAGGTGGTTCCTCCCGATGATATACCAGAGTCAGGGTCGCTCAACCCTTTATACTGTAAATTATTACATGCGTCTGTATATGCATTTTGGGAAATTTCACCTTTTGCCAGCATAGTATCCAACTGCTTCTTTATATTATTTACTTGATCACTGGGGGCTATTCGTTGCATTTGGATATACTTTTCATTAGTAAAATTAAGGGCAGCTTTATGCGATTCGTTATTATATTTTGCCTGTCCCCTTCCAATTATCTTTTGATTTTTTTGTAATCTGAAGTCATCCGGCGCAGTATTTTCTCCGAATCCTCCCATAACACCAGAAGCATCAGTTAGGGGGGTTCTGTCAAATGCCTGTGCGCCAGTATTTGCCATATTCCTCTCCAGTTTCGCTACTTCGATATATTCAAACAGATTTCCCTTTGACTGCTCAAACCCAACATTTGCTACTCTTCCCGCTTTCCATTTAAATAATTCCATGCCACTAATCGCCTTTTCAGTTCCAGTCTGCACATTTCCGGCCATTTCATTGGCAACTACAGCACTCGCCTGATTTATTATGTCATTTTCAAACTTCTCTTTCTTTTTTCTATACATATATAACTCCTTCCGGCTCAAATCAAAGTACCAGGAAAAAACCGCTACCAATCCAAAGACCCACTGCCATCAGAACCTTAACCCATGTTTTCTGTTTTCTGAATAATAAAGGACAAAATAAGGCTGATACCACGAGAAATGCAACGCCCACTGGTATGGATACTGTAAAAGTGCCAATTGCGGCCAACACAAACAAAATGCTCATACTCCATAAAACCATCAGTTTAATAAAATGCAAAAGCCTCTTTGTTAAGC
Organism: [Clostridium] celerecrescens 18A; assembly: GCF_002797975.1. Lineage (NCBI taxonomy): Bacteria > Bacillati > Bacillota > Clostridia > Lachnospirales > Lachnospiraceae > Lacrimispora > Lacrimispora celerecrescens. The sequence continues at coordinate 2,937,396 of NZ_PGET01000001.1, forward strand.
TGAGTACCGCTCCTGTCTCATTCTTTCCTGTGCTTACAGATCTTGTTATAGTGGTGGCATTAACAGAATCATTTTCCTGTTTGTACGGAATCATTTTCTGCAAAGAAACATCTTCTGGGATTTGCTCCAGCCTTTGTTGCTCAATCGAGATCTTGTTAACAGATTCATTCGCCCCAGTCAGTACCGTCTCAGCATTTAAATCCAGGTCACCCTGCTGTGTCAAAATTGGTGCCGACAAGACTGAATATAGTACCTGAGCCATAAGCCATGATATATGTAATACTTGTTGCTGACGCATACTCAATTTTCTAAAATCAATTTTGACTTTCAGGCAAAAAAATCTTTTAATACGATTTCCTAAATAGGTCTCCTGTACAACATAAGCTTGATGTTGGACTTCCTTTAATTGGCTCAGCACCGGTGCATACATACTCCTGAATTCGCATATAAATCCTTCGTGATTACTTGCTATCGCTGAAACACTGGTCATAAAATCTGTCATGATATTTATCTTTTCTGCTGCATTCTTCGCTTCTGAATGTGTTTTTTGTGCATTAGCCAAATTTTCTTCTGACTTAGCCGCCATAATAAACCCGGCTACTGCCAAAACCGGTCCCGCAACAATTCCTCCTAGCACCATAGAACCTCCGGCCATCCCTAAGCCTCCAGCTGCCAGAGAGCCTCCGCCAAACCAAGCCATCGTAGCATTTGTCGCCGCAATACCGGACAGTGAAGCAATTGCTGTTCCAGTAGACGCAGAGGCGAACATCATAGCACCGCCGTAAGATGCAATACCTGCAAGTGCGCCTGCTCCCAGAGAACCAATACCTGCTCTCATAACCTCTGATGCCTTTAAAGAAGCTGTTTTCATGTTCTTAAGACTTTGAGGATTCGCTATCTGCATCTTAAGTTTCTCATTTAATTCCACATTTCCTTGCAAAGAAACGTTTTTAAATGTTTTAAAAAGCTGAATAAAAGAACCTATTTCACCTGACCAAGCTTCCAGTTTTACACGTCCAAGAGAATCCAGGTTTCCTGTCGTTTCTATACGCTGATAATCTAATCGCTCTTTTGCTTCATCATAAATCCTCTGTGCTTCATTTACTAAATCTTTCGCTTTCGAATTATTCGAAATTGCTTCTCCTCCTTTAATAATTCCAGCGGCTCCAGCAGCAACTGCTAGTCCGGCTAATATAAATGGTACTGGCATTTAATTTTCCTCCTTAAGTATTTTACAGGCATCGTAGTTTAACGACAAATATTCCTCATACGTCATTTCATTCTGAAAGAATATATATGTGTCTTTGATATTACACAAAATAGGTCTCTTTTCATATATCTTACATAAATGCGTCCTGCAATCATAATAAATACAAGTTCCCGTACCATCATCCAAGTCCGCATAAAGCAACGATTTTTTCAGATTTCTACAACATTTTCCACATTTATCACAGACAAACTCGTTCATCCATATAATCTCCCTATACTTTATCTCATTATAGCCTGAATTCTATTTATATCGTGAGATCATTCCCGTTAATGTTGTTATTATTTGCTCTCTCATGCTCACAGGCTTAAGAAGCTCAACCGCCTCCCCTTGACTTAAAAGCCACATCACTACACCTTTCCCGTATACCTCTGCTTCAATGGTGTACTCTCCATCAACTTGTTTTATAATTTGTGCGGTAGGCAGTCGGTCAAGAACTGCTTCCGGCGATTTTCCCATATATTTAAACTGAATCTTAATCAATTCTCCCGGATACATGAACTGTACCCGTTTGCGGAATTCTCCTTCTTGAAACCTGTCACTATACGGTATCTTAAATTTCACATCCATAATTTGATAAAATTGAATCCGGTCAATACGAAACACTGCCGGATATTGATGTATCTGCTGAATAATGCCACTTTCTTCATCTAATCTGACAATATTGGCAATCAGATAAAAATAATATTCGGAAAACATAATAGCCAATGGTTCTATCATTCGTTCCACTAAACCATTATCTTCCGCCTGTTTACGATATGAAATTTTCATTAAACTACTGCTTTTGATTGCTGTACCAATATTCCAGATTTTGTCTTGAATAAAAGATATACTGGATAATTCTACATAATGAAATTGTTCGTTTGCTATTAAAGCCTCGACCATCTTCCTATTTTTGTATGATACACACTTTGCAACTACCTTATCCAGTATTGATACAATCTCTTTCTTAGTAAATGCCCTGCTCTCTAAAAGAATCATAGTGATTGCAAGAATTTCACCATTATTTAGAAATTTATCTTCATTACCTGTCATTAAAAAACCCTTTTGGGATCGGATATATTCCACTCCTCTGACATCTGCTATCCCCAAAGTTGCCTGTTCAGCTAAAAACGCTCGAATATCGTCAATGTCCCTCTGGATTGAGCGTTCGTCTACCTCATACTTATCGGCTTCATCTCGTTTATTAATGATCTTGCCCTGGCATAATCTTACATAAATTCCCAGTATTCTATGATTTTTAGTTTTTTTTTACTGTTGACCATTCTTGCTCCTATATTCTTTTTAAAAAATTATACTACTTTTTCATGACATTTTTTGTCATGGTGGTAGAAAAAACAGAATAAGTTATGCCCATATCTTAGCATTCTTTTAATATATTAACAAGAATATTCCTTTCATAACTAACATCATTTTACCATGATTCGGTTTATTTGTTATAATTATTTTCTTGACTGAATTTAGTTGCTGTGTTAACATTCTGTATAAAGGCGGTGATCAATTTGAATTTAAGCGAACGAATCAAACTGATACTAGAAGAAAACCAGTTAAAGCAAAAAGAACTGGCTAAGGAACTGGGGGTTACTGAGAGTTATATTTCTGCAATCATAAACAGTAGAAACTACAACATATCTCAAGCCCTCGCTACGTTGATTGAAGAGAAATATGGCTATAGCACTTCCTGGATCTTAGAAGGAACAGAACCCAAATTAAAGGTCATAGGAAAAAATAGGACCTTATCTGACATTCATAAAAAGGCAATCCTGCAAATAGAAAAGTTGACACCAGAGCAAATTAAGGCTGTGTTGGCCTTCGTAAAATCTCTGGAAGAAGTAGAAAACGATTTAAAGGGCAGACAGTAAATAGCAGGTACATGATTATGATATATAACTATTGTTATTAAGATTGGCAATTAGTAAATTATGAAACTGCAGAAAAAAAGGGGGGGACATATAAGCAATACTCCAATTAGGCGATTTACCAATATCTTAATTGTTTCGCTCTCTAAAAAACGATTATTGATAAATTGTAAATAATTCTTTATTGGAGGATTTGCTTTATGACAAAATGAATTCTAAAGAAAAAAAGAATTTGGTATTGAAAGAGGTTGTAAAACCTTTATTGAAAAAAGCTGGGTATCGTAGTTCTGGAAAAGTCTATTACTCTCAACGAGGAGACTGTTGCCTTGCCCTTTGCATAAAAGGATCACATTGGAATTCAGTGGTTACAGGTTACAGCTTCTATTTTGAAATTATGGCCTTTGAAGGAGCGGTGACAGAGGACATAAAAAAGGGATATTGGATCACACAAATTATGGAGTACACTCTGCTACCGGATTGGGGATATCTTCATCCATACCGTGACCGCATTGGTTACAAGATTGATGGATTCAAAAACTACCAGCCTCAGGACATGCAGCTTGAAGACATTAAATCACGGATACAGGACGATATGGAGCGTTATATCATCCCAGAACTGGCTCAGGTTGAAAATTTTTCCGACTGGGAACGCAAACAGAAGGAATGGATTCAGCGAGGCAGTTCAGAAAGGATTCGTTTACTTCGTTATTTTACGATGGCTCATTCCCTTGCTGCTACCTCAGGAAACCTTCCCCATTTCCTCGGTGCTCGGCGACAGTTGGAACTTCCAATTGAAACAATTCGGAATAATTCGGTTCTGTACCACCAGATACAAGAAACCTCCCCATGGCCAGAAAAGGACGACTGGAACTTTATTATTTCCGTTCTGGACGCAGAAGAAACAGCTTTAGCTCAAGTGACAGAAGAACAGCTTAATTCTCAAATAGACTGTGAATCTTGGTTTTGTTAATATATTTAGTAACATTAAGTGACTAGTATACAGTCTATACCAACTCAGTATACAAGGTTAGGAGAAAAGAAAAATCGTAGAATTTTAAGGTCCTACGATAAATCTTAAAAACAGGAAAAAGCTTTACTGATACACGCCATAAATAAGCTATCCTTTTCCAAATCTATATACAAGTGGTATTACTGCTCAGCTATGAACCGGTACAACTGTTGAGGCACTCACCAGTGCCATCTAAATAATATATAATTGATCTTTGTCATAATTACCCATTGAAACTATCTGACTTAATACCTCATAAAAGAAACCTAAGCAGACTTTCTCCGCTCCGTAGCGCCTTCATGGCGCCTACGCTTCGGCTGCTTAGATTTCCTTTATGATTTAACAAACGACTCATTCTACTTCTTATAGACATTCCACTTAGCGTTTGGCATGATTTCTTTTGCAGCATTACCGAGATCATAATAATTTCCTCGACGATCATAAAATCTATTTCCGTCCACATAGCTAATTGTGTTAATTATAAAATGCACATGAAGATAATATTTGCTATAATCACTCCCCTGATGAACACCATATATTACTTGAAATCTCTGCCCTATGTAATTAGCAAACCGTTCTGCAAAGATATAAGCCAACGTCGGATTCATAATATCTTTGCATTCAAATCCTACTACAATATGAACCACCTGCTGACCATCCAATTTGTTATATGCCGTTTTTACAGCTCGAAACGAATCTGCTAAATACTTTATATTACTGTCTATTTCATTTACACCCAATACTTTATCAGTTTGGCATTGTCTTAAGGATGGATACCATAATAAGCCTACTGCTCCGGAATACTGATAATATTCAGAACCAAATACATAATTAATTGTATCATAAATTGCATCTTCATTCTGATAATCTTGGTTTACTATGATAATATTCGCCATGATGAACGTACCTCCTCTTTTAATTTCATGACATCTTCATCTTCTGGATAATTTTCTCCTAGGTGATTTATACATGTAGATATCTTACTTATTGCACATATTAGCTCTTTTTGATTTAATACAACATTATTATCCTTTAAGTCATTTTCAATCAGAGTATTTAAATATTCTGATTGCGTCATATTTAATTTCTCCAGTTTCTCCTTCAGATTTATATATCTATCTTGGGGACAGCGTATAGTTATCTTCTTTGTTATTTCCATTTTTTCCTCCTGTTACTTTAAATTATTACATTCATTGGTTACATATCAATTATTCATAATTCTATTACTTTTGTATCTCTGGGATACATACTCTGGCAAGCAAAGGAAAACTGTCGGACAGTCTATTATCTTTGCTTACAAATATGTTATGCCGTATTTAAAATAAAATAGCAGTATCTAAAATCATGTAACCTTTATTAGCATTTTTACATATTAGAATACGAACATCTTATATAATAATTATCAAATAAACTTGAAAGGAAAAAAATAATGCTTAATGACTATGGAGATATCCTAACACTAAACGAGCTTTGTGAAGTTTTAAAAATCAGTGAGAATGTTGCATATCGGCTAATTAGAGAAAAATCCATATCTGCTTTTAAAGTTGGCCGAATTTACAAGATTCCCAAAAAAGCTGTGGAATCTTATATTTTGGTGGCAGCAAATATGAAGTAGTGTAATCAATCTATATTTTCACCATAATAAAACCCTGGTAGAATTGTATCCTCTACCAGGGTTTCATTTCTTTGTGAATTTTTAAGTTCAGCTTATTCACTGCATTTCTATCTTTGCACCTCTTTATTCTACATCAAAAAGATAACCCCTATATGACAAAAAAAATAATGCAAGAGCTATTATACTAAACAATGTCGTATAATAACTCTTGCATTTACTAAGTTACATTAATTCTGTTCTAGTTGGTACAAAATTGGTACAAAAGTACAAATAACCAAATAACCCTCTTGCTTAAAAGCCTTGATTTTACTAGCTTTCCGCAATCTATTACTTCTCAAGTGACTTCATCGTCGGGAACAGCAACACATCCCTGATCGCATAAGAATCCGTAAGCAGCATAACAAACCTGTCAATACCAATCCCAATTCCGCCAGTAGGAGGCATACCAATCATGAGTGCATTTACAAAATCATCATCCATGGAGTTAGCTTCATCATCTCCCGCTGCAAGAAGTGCCTCCTGAGCCTTAAAACGCTCGATCTGATCCAGAGGATCATTTAACTCAGAGTAAGCATTTGCCATCTCACGCTTTGTAATGAACAGCTCAAAACGCTCCGTATAATCGGGATCATCAGGTTTTTTCTTGGTAAGAGGAGAAATCTCTACCGGATGGTCCATAATAAAGGTCGGCTGTACCAGATGCTCTTCAACAAATTCCTCAAAAAGCATGCTTAAGATATCGCCCTTCTTATGGTGTGCCCCATACTCCACATGATACTGGTCTGCGAGAGCCTTTGCTTCCTCATCCGTATGAATGGTGGTAAAATCAATATCCTTGTATTTCTTTAAAGCATCTACCATGGTAATGCGTTCAAATGGCTTTGATAAGTCAATTTCCACACCATCATAGTTCACCACAGCAGTTCCAAGAACCTTAAGGGCAACTGACCGGAATAAATCCTCTACCAGATCCATCATGCCGTGGTAATCGGTATAAGCCTGATATAATTCCATTAAAGTAAACTCTGGGTTATGGCGGGTATCCACGCCTTCATTACGGAAAACGCGTCCGATTTCATAAACTCTTTCCAAACCGCCTACGATCAGTCTCTTTAAGTAAAGCTCCAGAGAAATACGCAGCTTTACATCCTCATCAAGAGCATTGTAGTGAGTTTCAAACGGTCTTGCCGCAGCGCCGCCTGCATTCGCAACCAGCATAGGTGTCTCCACTTCCATGAAGCCCTGGGCATCTAAATGGTCACGGATGGACTTGATGATTTGGGAACGTTTTACAAACGTATCCCTTACTTCAGGGTTCATGATCAGATCCACATATCTCTGTCTATAACGAATGTCCGTATTGGTCAGACCGTGGAACTTCTCCGGAAGAATCTGAAGACTCTTGGTAAGCAGAAGAACGCTCTCAGCATGGATGGAAACTTCTCCCGTCTTTGTTGTAAACGCACTTCCCTTAATGCCTACGATATCACCGATATCCAGCTTCTTGAATTCCTTGTATTCCTCTTCTCCGATACTGTCTCTGGCCACATAGGACTGAATATTGCCCTTTAAATCCTGTACATTACAGAAGGAAGCTTTCCCCATCACGCGCTTTGACATGAGACGTCCTGCGATGGATACTTCCTTTCCTTCCCATACCTCATAATGTTCCTTGATTTCACTGCTGTGTACGTTAACATCGTACTTTGTAACTTTAAACGGATCCTTTCCCGATTCCTGAAGCTCTGCCAGCTTTTCCCGGCGAACCTTCAGTAAATGGTTTAAGTCCTCTTCCATATTCTGATTCTGGTTTTGATTCTGCTGTTCTGCCACCTATTTGCACTCCTTTGTGAACTATGTTAAGGAAGTTCGATTCGCCAGACGGCTCATCGAACGGCTAATTTATTAAGACACTCTCTGAATTTCCAGAACCTTATACTGAATTACTCCGGACTGTGTCTCTACGTCTACTACATCTCCTACTTTCTTGCCGATCAGCGCATGACCTACCGGAGATTCGTTGGAAATTTTATTCTGAAGGCTGTTTGCCTCTGTGGAACCCACGATTTTGAATTCCATCTCTTCGTCCTCATCCACATCGTAGACTTTTACCTTGCAGCCAATGTTAATCTTATCTAAATCAATCTCATCCTCAACCACTACCTCTGCATTTTTAAGGAGCTTCTCCAGCTCTTCAATACGCAGCTCTATGTCTCTTTGTTCATCCTTAGCGGCATCATATTCAGCGTTTTCGGATAAGTCGCCTTGTTCTCTGGCTTCCTTGATCTTCTGGGCGACCTCTTTTCTTTTTACTACCTTTAAATTCTGAAGCTCATCCTCGTATCTTTTAAGGCCTTCGTAGGTTAAAATATTTTTCTTGTCTACCATGGTTTTTGATTCCTCCTGGTTTCATACTCGCTCATTCGCATTCCAAATATTATAGCGTAAACATCTAAAAATGTCAAGAATGTAACTATTCCTGATTCTATTTCTCTGATCAGATTTTTCCGATCCTTTCTTCCGCAAATCGCCTTAATTCGTCCATGGTTCCCACCTGGTTGATATCATTTCTTAGCTTTGCAGAATGAGGGAGTCCGGCTGTATACCATGCCATATGCCCACGCATTTCACGCATGGCCACCACCTCTCCTTTGTGCTCCATCTCCAGGGTACCATGACAGATGATCATCTTAGCAATCTCTTCCCTGGTAGGCCCCGGTAGCAGCTCCCCTGTCTCCAGATAATGAAGGGTTCTTTTAAATATCCAGGGATTTCCCTTGGCTCCTCTGGCAATCATCACCCCGTCACAGCCGGTTTCCTCCAGAAGAGCCTTTGCATCCTCCGGTTTAAATACGTCGCCGTTTCCAATGACCGGAATTGATACAGCTTCCTTTACCTTCCTTATAATATCCCAATCCGCTGTTCCTGAATAATACTGCTCCCTGGTCCTGCCATGAACAGCAACTGCCGCCACTCCGCAGCTTTCCGCCATTTTAGCAAATTCTACGGCATTGCATTCCTCTTCTGTAAAGCCTTTTCTGAATTTTACGGTCACAGGCTTTTTAACGGTCTTTACCATAGCGGTTAAAATACGCTCTGCAAGCCTGATATCCTTCATTAGCGCCGACCCCTCGCCGTTATTAACAATTTTGGGCATGGGACATCCCATGTTCACATCAATGAATGCATAGGGTCCTTCTTCCACTTTAGCCGCAATATCCGCCATGATATCCGGATCAGAACCAAAAAGCTGGAGGCTGACAGGGCCTTCCCCATCGGCCACCTTAAGCAGCTCATTTGTATTTCTGTTCTTATATAAAATTGCCTTGGCGCTGACCATCTCCGTAACCGCCATACCGCAGCCCTGCTCCCTGCAGAGAAAACGAAATGGCAGGTCCGTAACTCCTGCCATCGGTGCCAGTATCAGGTTGTTGTCCAACGTCAAATTTCCAATTCTAAGCTTCACGTATCTATTTCTCCGCCTTCCAATTCTTCTCCCAGATAAAACACCCGGTAATACATTTCCAAAGATTCCAGAAGTTCCCTTTTTTCTTTCCGGTACTGCTTGATCTTCAGCACGCTTCCGATCTCATCAAACAGATAATCCCCCTCCTCTGCTGTCACCTTAAATTCCAGGGTGCCATCCTCATCGTATTCCATGATAAGGATTCCACCTACATCTTCGGTATAAAGCACGCACATAATTTGAAGATCCTGCTTGATGCTTTCGGGGAGGCTCACAAACTGCTGGTTAAAATAATATTTCTGCTCATAGGAATTGGCGCCGCAAAGCACCACATTATCTCCATCATGCTCCATCGTATCTGCCACCGCTCTTTCCTTATTAATGCGCATTTCCAATATTTACTGAGATTATATTTTAGCATACACGGAAAGAAATGACAATAGGCTAAAAATCTGTGGTACACCGCTTGATCAGCCGGCATGGAATCCGGTTATTCCTGTTAACTTCCGTTTCTTCTCCCAGAAGGATTTTCATCATATTATCGACGGAGATGTTGCATAATTCTTCGACCCTGTTATCAATGGAAGAAAGCTCTGGATCGCTGCAGATCGACAGGGCTGAATTATTAAATCCGGTAATGCACAAATTTTCAGGTACCTTTAATAGCTTTGCATTGGCATACTTAATCGCTCCTACGGCAAGACCGTCATCTGTGGCTACCACGCTGTCAAATCGTAAATCACGGCGCTCCAGAAGGATATCCCTTACCGTATGGATCCGGTTCTTTACATAAAGCTTTAAATCTCCCAGCACAGGAAGCCCGTGGGCTTTTAAAGCAGATTCATAGCCCGCCAGCTTCTGATTTGCACTGTAAGAATGGGAGTCACAGAGAAACAGGATTCTGCGCCGTCCTGTCTCAATCATCTGGCTGGTCACATCGTAGGTTGCCTGATAATCATCTCCATAAGCGCAATAAATATTCTCGCCATCCAGATATCCGTTGATCAAAAATACCGGAACCTGCTTTGCTGCATCGCGGACATACTGCGTATGTTTATCCGATTCCCCTGTTCCTGCATAAGTAGAACCGACCATGAGAAGCGCATCAATCCGCTTCGCAAGAAGAAGGCTGACATATTTTTCTTTCACGGACTGTTCAAATCCGCTGCAGCACAAAATACAGTCGTAACCATGCTCGTGCATGCGGCTCTCTAAATGGGCTACCGCTGTAGCCATATAAGCATCTGATACATCCGGACATAAAATTCCAATGGTCTTCATGGAATCAAGCCCAAGGCCCCTGGCAAATACATTGGGAGTATAGCCATGTTCTTCCATAATCGTCCTGACTTTTTGTTTTGTTTTCTCACTCACACGGGGGCTGTCGTTCACCACCCGGGATACGGTAGCGATGGAAACTCCTGCAAGTTCTGCAATGTCATAAATGTTCATCCTGGTAGTCCCTTTTACTCATCAAAATTTCCATACACAAAGCAAGCGTAAGCGCTTACACTTTTCTCGCTTCATTATACAGGATAAATTTCTGTAAAGCAACAGTTATTGCTGATTTTATTTCTTAAAAAAATCAGTTTTTTTCTTAAATTGTTCCCATAAATAAAAAGAAAAATCTCTTTTTTTCTTTCCCTATTGACGTCTGCACCAAAATAGTGTATGTTTTATGTAAGTACTTACATTACATGTACCGATTGATTCTGGTACCAAGAAAGGAAAGGAAGCTTATGCAGGATTTCATCAAAATTCATTCCGGAGATAATGTTGCAGTTGCATTAAAGCCGCTTTCTTCCGGCACTGCCGCAGAGATAGGCGGAAATACCGTTACACTCCTGGAAGATATACCACAGGGTCATAAATTTGCCCTTGCCGATATACCTGCCGGCTCATCCGTCATCAAATACGGCTGTGCCATTGGCATGGCAAAGGAACATATTAAGACAGGGGCCTGGATTCACACGCATAATTTAAAAACAGGTTTGGGGGATTTACTTACTTATACGTATGAGAAACAGGAAACTGCTGTTGTCCCCACAGAAGAACGTTTCTTTCAAGGCTACCGCAGGCCAGACGGAAAAGTGGGTGTGCGCAATGAAATCTGGATCATACCCACTGTTGGCTGTGTCAATAACATAGCCACTGCACTGGAGCGTATGGCTAAGAAATACGTAGGCGGCTCCATTGACGAAATTGCCGCATTCCCTCATCCTTACGGTTGTTCCCAGATGGGTGACGACCAGGAATATACACGAACCATTCTGGCTGATTTAATCAACCATCCCAACGCCGGGGGCGTTCTGGTCCTGGGACTTGGCTGCGAAAACAGCAGCGTTGCCGAACTGAAATCCTATATCGGCGATTACGACGAGAACAGGGTAAAATTCCTGGTAACTCAGGAGTCTGAGGATGAAATGGCAGATGCCATGGACCTCATCGGACAGCTGGCTGAATACGCAGGTACGTTCCACAGAGAGCCTGTAAGCTGCAGCGAACTCATCATTGGTATGAAATGCGGCGGTTCCGACGGTTTATCCGGAATCACAGCCAATCCCACGGTAGGAGCATTCTCCGATATGCTGGTTTCCAAAGGCGGGACTACCATTCTGACGGAGGTTCCTGAGATGTTCGGAGCGGAAACACTTCTTATGAACCGCTGTCAGAATGAAGAGACCTTTGATAAAACCGTGGATCTGATCAATGATTTCAAAAACTATTTCACCAGTCATAACCAGACCATTTACGAAAATCCTTCCCCAGGCAACAAAAAGGGCGGTATCTCTACCCTGGAGGACAAATCCTTAGGCTGCGTCCAGAAATCCGGCAGCGCTCCGGTCGTAGATGTATTAAAATACGGGGAACCGGTACGCGATAAGGGCTTAAATCTCTTAAGTGCTCCTGGTAACGACTTAGTCGCCTCCACGGCACTTGCCGCTTCCGGTGCCCACATCGTCCTGTTCACCACAGGCCGCGGTACTCCATTTGCCTGCCCGGTACCGACCATGAAGATTTCAACCAACACTGCCTTAAGCACAAAGAAAAGTAACTGGATTGATTTTAACTGTGGCGTACTGGTCGAGGGTTCGGATATGGATACCCTTAAAAATGAATTCTTTGATTTTGTCATGGAGGTAGCTTCCGGCAAAAAGGTGAAATCCGAAGAAGCAGGTTTCCATGACATGGCTATCTTTAAGCAGGGCGTGACCTTATAATTCAACTACTATGCCATTCTGTTCCCCTATATGAATGCAGAATGCGGATTGAGATATGCAAAGAAGAAAAAAGGAGATAAATTCAATGGAAAAGTTATGTTATGAAACACTGGAAAAGCTTGGGTATGACGGATATCTTTTAAAGGAAGCCCCGGAACGGGTTCTGCAGTTCGGCGAAGGTAATTTCTTAAGGGCATTTGTGGATTATTTTATCGATGTCCTGAATGAAAAAACCGGATTTAACTCCAAGGTTGTTTTATGCCAGCCCATTGCACCAGGTCTTGCGGATATGATCAACGAACAGGAGGGACTTTATACCCTTTTCCTCCGCGGTTTTGAAAACGGGCAGAAGGTAAATGCAAAACGGGTGATCTCCTGTGTAAGCAGATGCTTAAATCCTTATGCAGATTATGAGTCCGTATTGGCCTGTGCGGATAATCCTGACCTGCGTTACATTGCCTGCAATACCACTGAAGCAGGTATTACCTACGATCCTTCCTGCCAGTTTACAGATGTTCCGGCTGAAAGCTACCCTGGAAAACTGACCCAGTTCCTTTACAGAAGATTTGAAACGTTCGGAAAGGAAGCCGGAAAGGGCTTTGTTATCCTCTCCTGCGAGCTGATCGATAACAACGGAAAAGAGCTGGAGAAATGTGTTCTAAAATACGCCGAGCAATGGAACCTGGGCAATGAATTCATTCATTGGATCAAAGAGGAGAACATCTTCTGCTCCACTCTGGTAGACCGTATCGTAACCGGATATCCGAGAAATGAAGCTGCTGCCATTTGTGAAGAACTAGGCTATCAGGATAACATCATCGATACCGGTGAAGTCTTCGGCTTCTGGGTCATCGAAGGACCGGACAGCTTAAAGAAAGAACTGCCTTTTGAAGAAGCAGGCCTCCCTGTTATCATCTGTAACGACCACAAGCCATATAAGCAGAGAAAGGTCCGCATTTTAAACGGTGCGCACACATCCTTTGTATTAGGCGCTTACCTTGCCGGACAGGATATCGTCCGTGACTGCATGAATGACGAAGTGATCTGCGGCTTTATGAATAAGACCATCTATGATGAGATCATTCCTACCCTGACCCTTCCGAAGGAGGAATTAATGAGTTTTGCCTCCTCTGTTACGGAGCGTTTCAAAAACCCATTTATTGATCATGCCCTGTTATCCATTTCCTTAAATACCACCTCCAAATGGAAAGCCAGGGTTATGCCCTCTCTTAAGAGCTACGTGGCCAAAACAGGTACACTTCCTAAATGCATAACAGCCTCCTTCGCTTTCTACATTGCATTCTACAACGGAATGAACCTTACGGTCGACGGCCTTGTTGCAGCACGTCCTGCAGGTGATGAATACACCATCAAGGATGATAAGCCGGTTCTTCAGTTCTTCTTTGATCATAAGGATGACGATGCGGCTTCCCTTGTTCATGCGGTTTGCACCAATGATGACTTCTGGGATGAGGATTTAAGTGAAATTCCTGGATTTGAAGAAGCCGTGGCTGGTTATTTTACAGGTATTAAAGAAAAAGGCGCATATGAAGTTATGAAGGAATGTTTAAACTGACCGGAATAACGAGTACCCATTCATAAAACATAAAGACTTGAGGATACAGACACCGGTGTCACCTTGATTGGTGATACCGGTGTTTTAATATGCATGTAAATGGAACACCCCCTTATTCTCCGGATGCAAGTTACAAGCTAAGGAAGTTGTCATTATGCCTCTATTACATTGCTTGCCGTTTTGCGCAGGCCGCATTAGGAAGCATAGAACTTTACCACCTTATTATATTCCTTCATGATACTATGCAAAACATCTGCATGTTTAAAATCGCTGTGATACAGAATGTTGATCTCCCGGATCATGCTAAGATTTTCTATAGGCAATGCAGTTATTTTCCCTTTCTTTAGTTCGTCCAGACATACGCTTCGAGAAAGTATGGAAACTCCTATATCCCGCCTAATAAGATCTTTAATCGTTGCAATATTGTCGACTTCTAAAATGACATTAAAATCATCAAGTGACATGTTATTACTTTCTAAGTGGGCAGTAAACAGGTTTCTAGTCCCCGATGAGGGTCTTCGAAGTATCAATGGCTCCTTCATTAATTCATTTATGGTTACCATGCTCTTTTTTGCCAGTAGATTATTGTTTGATACAACCAGCATCAGGGAATCTGTGTCCAGCAGAAGCGAGTTAATGCTGTCATCTTGAACTTTTCCCTCTACAACAGCTAAATCCACCTCATAATTTTTCAGCATATCATAAAGATTATTTATAGAGTCAGAAATAATTGTTATGCTTGCACCAGGATTTTTGGAGCTGTACTTTCCTAACACTTCTGCCACTGCATTACTTTCCGCAGTATGGGTAATTCCAACCGTAAGCCGTCTGACATGTCGCTGCTCATCCAAAATATTTTGCTCCATCCTCTGATATAGGGCTATGCTTCGCCGGGCATACTGAATGACTATATTTCCTTCATTTGTAGGCTTTATATCATTTCCAACGCGATTGAAAATTTTAATATTCAATTCTTTTTCCAATTGCTTTATGTGTTGAGTAACCGCTGGCTGCGTCAAAGAAAGATGTTCTGCCGCACGTGTGTAACTGTTAAATTCGACCACTGCTAATAACGTATAAAGTTTCGTATCAATCATCTTATCCACCTCCAATCATAATGATTACTTATGGCATACTAAATAATTATAAATATACATTATGCAATTTATGATTATAATAGTAGCATAAATCAAGAAAGGAGGCAAGAATAATGAGGCAAAGGCTATTATTTGTATGGCACGTCCTTATTTTTAATGTAATTAAACCATTTCCATATTCTTCATGCTATTTTAACAATCACTTTCGGTCACCAACACAAAATAATCTTTTTAGTTGTCTGGTTACATCATCATATTGGACTTTAACGTGCGTGTTTTTAACCGCATTTGAAAATATAGGATTATAGAGGAGGATTTATCAATGGAGTATCTTTTTAGTCATTTAAATGACACAACAATTATTCTTTTATCTTTATCAGTTATATTGCTGGCTGGATTTCTGCTTACGCGTATTACAAAGCTGGCGAAACTGCCTAATGTTACTGGTTATATTATTGCCGGAGTTGTGATAGGGCCTTATGTTTTGAACTTGATTCCACATGAAATGGTTGAACATATGGGGTTTATCAGTGACATTGCATTAGCCTTCATCGCATTTGGTGTTGGGCGTTTTTTTAAAAAAGAGGCTTTTAAAGAAACTGGATTTGGAGTTATCGTGATTACTTTAATGGAATCTTTATTGGCTGGAATATTAGTAACGTTATCCATGCACTACATATTCCATTTAAGCTGGAGCTTTTGTCTGCTCTTGGGAGCGATTGCAACGGCTACAGCCCCGGCGAGCACTATGATTACAATCCGGCAATATCATGCACGTGGAAATTTTGTAAATATTTTATTACAGGTAGCTGCACTCGATGATGCTGTGTGTCTTATCGCTTTCAGCTTAGCCTCTGCTTTTGTTAATACGGAAGCCGGAGCACGTGTTTCTGCTTTTGAAATCATATTGCCCATCATTTATAATATTGGTGCATTGGTAATCGGTTTTATAAGCGGAGCTTTATTAAGCAGGCTGATGACTCCGGGACGGAGTGAGGATAACAGGCTGATATTAACAATTTCACTTCTTCTTGGAATTGCGGGTCTATGCGCCTCCGTAGATATTTCACCTCTACTTTCCTGTATGCTTTTTGGCACAACTTATATCAATATGACGAAAGACAAAGACTTATATAAGCAGGTTGAACGGTTTACTCCGCCTATTTTGTCTATGTTCTTTGTTGTATCAGGAATGAGTTTGAATATTCGCTCGTTTGGAACTCTGGGGATAATTGGGGCAACTTATTTTGTAATACGGATTGCAGGAAAATACCTTGGTGCTTTTGGAGGTTGTATGATAGCTAAGACAACAGCAGCAGTACGAAACTATTTAGGGTTAGCCTTGATCCCACAAGCCGGTGTTGCCATTGGCCTTGCTTTCATGGGGAAAAGAGTTTTGCCCGATCGTATGGGAAATATGTTGCTTACGATCATATTATCCTCTTCGGTTTTGTATGAGTTAATTGGACCAGTCTGTGCTAAAATCGCTCTAATTCATTCTGGATCTATAATAAAAGATAAAGTTGAAACTTGTAACGACAAAATTGAGCCAACAACCGATAGAACACAAGAAGGTCAAAATGTTATAAACTGGACGTAGTTATGCAAAATAATACGTTCATTTAATCAGCTGAGCATGCAAAACGGTGAGGACAAAAGCCTCACCGTTCACATCTGCTGAATTTTAAGTTATCTTCTTAACAACCATAATTCTCAAGAAATTCCCTTGACCATTCCGCATTATCCGGTCTGCTGTCCTCAATGGTCATCTGGATATACGGCTTTTCCTTTTTCACAAAGTCCAGAATCACATCGTATTTCATAACTCCTGTTCCCGGAGCACCGGATATGATCCGTCCGTCTTCCACTACAAAGTCTTTCATATGAAGAACATCTGTATAGCCGCCTAAATCCTCAATGGCTTCCCTTATTACCTGGTCGTAATTGCTGCTGTTTTCCACTGACAAAAGATTTACCGGATCCAGGATAATTCTTAAATTAGGCGAACCAATGGCTTTAAGCACCTTTAGTGCCTGTTTGGAATTGTATACAATATGGCTCCACACAGGTTCGATTGCCAGAATCACACCGAATTTTTCCGCACACTCCACAACCGGACGCAGATTGGTGATAAATGTCTGAAGGGCTTCCTCTGTGTGGCAGGCCGGTTCATAGCAATATTCCTTATTCGGTGCGCCGGTTTCGGTTCCGACAACGCTGCAGCCTAATATAGAAGCAAAACGCAGATGGGCGAAGTAACGCTCCTGGATTTTTTTGATTTCTTCCTGATCTGGATGGGCCAGATTTAAATAGCAGCCCAGAACTGCAATATCCACATCATGTTCTGCAAACTTTTTACGCAAATATGAAGCATAGCCTGGCGTCAGCGCGGAATTCTCCACGGAATGCTCTTGCACCGTTTTTGCCAGGGCCAAATGGGCACAGGTAAATCCCTGCTCATGGGCAATCTCCACCCGTTCCTCCAGGGTCCCAGGTGTGACATCATGTAACCGGATTCCGATCTGCATAATAAACTCCTCCTTTATCTCACTTCGTAATGATTGATGCTGCTTAACACAAAAGCTTCCCCTTCCTGGCCGGAAATTTTAACATGATCAAAGATAAGGGTGTCTACGTTACTGATGAGAAATCCTTTTTTCCTGCATTCTCCTACTCCGGACAGCATGGCGGGGACTCCTGTCTTTGCCTCGCCTGCAAAGGAAATATCAACATTTTTAAATTCAATGCGCTCAATTTTTCTCTCCGGCAGTCCATAGAGAAAGGAAGCCGCCACATGGCAGTTTTCCGCCTTGATGTTGGTAAAATACAGCTTTTTGATCTCAGGGGTCCGTTCATCAACAGGAAGGGCCTCTCTGCATTGTATATAATCAGATTTCCCATCGGGATCGCAGAAATAAAAGCTATTTACAACAAATGGTGTCCTGACATGATCCATGTGTATGTGGTCAAAATAAATTTCAGAAAGCACAGAGTCCTTTCCCCGGCCTCTTCTGGTCTTGATCCGAAGGCCTCTGTCCGTATTGGAAAACAGGCAGCGCTCTACCCGGATATTCTTAACGCCTGCACCCACTTCGCTTCCCACAGTCACCGCTCCATGGCCATCTTCCATCAGGCACTGGCGGATCACGATGTTTTCAGAAGGTGTTTGATACCTGCGGCCCATGTAGATTTTTCCAGACTTGATTGCAATGCAGTCATCACCTAAAGAAAAGTGAAGACCCAGTATTTCCACGTCCTTGCAGGATTCCGGGTCCAGTCCATCGGTATTGGGAGAATCTGCCGGATTATGAATATCCAGATTGAGGAATTTTAAGTCCTGGCTGAAATATGGATGAAGCACCCAGGCAGGGCTGTTCTTTAAGAAAAAGCCCTGAAGGGTCACATTTTTACACCTTTCTAAAAATACCGTACGCGGACGGAATGCCACCTTCATCTGGCGGACATTCTCCCACCAGTTATCAAAGGAAGCCTGACCATTGATGAGGCCACTGCCATAGACCACTACATCTTCTACATCGATTCCGGTTATGATTCCTGCAAACATCGGGAGAGGATTTCCTTCCCAGGTACCAAGATTGTAATCCCCTTTTTCATCATAGCTCTCGATCATTCCAGGAAATCTCGGATATTTATACCGGTCCGTATCTGCCAGTAGTTCCGCTCCCTCAGCCAGCTCAAGCCTTAAATGGCTCTTTAGAAACAGGCTGGTAATACGATATCTTCCTTTGGGGATCAATACCCGGCTGTCTTTCGGACAAGCCATGATAGCCGCCTGGATAAAGGATGTATCATCCTGGATTCCATCGCCCCTGGCTCCCATATCCTTTACATTTAATGTTACAAATTCATAGTCGGTATGGAAGCTGGCTTCTGCCATTTCCCCATTTCTTTCCAGAGAAATATTATAATCCATATCAGGTTTTAAGTCAAACAGCGTAAAGACAACTCGTTTCGTTTCACCAAAAACATTACCGTTTACCAGAATCTTACCCGGTGTTTCAAATTCATAAATCTGTTCCGTCACAGTCTCAAGGGTAACGGACCGTGCCGTTTTAAAAACAACTTTTAATTCCATTCTGACTTCACCTCAACTTTTCCTATGTCGATCGAATATTCGCAATCCGCGGCCCTACTTGATGATGTTAAAAAGGGCGCGGCAATTACCTACCACGCCCGTGCTTTTCATTATCCTTTCACGCCTCCTGCTGCGATACCGTCAATAAAGGCATCCTGGGCACAGAAGAATACAATCAGGGAAGGGATGATGGAGATTAAAGACATCGCCAGAATCCGGTTCCACTGGAATCCTACATCACCGTCCATGGACATGCGCAAATAAATGGAATTCGTATATTTGGGCATATCGGAAACGTAAATTAATGGTCCCATAAAGTCGTTGGACGTCCACATAAACTGAAACAGTGCAACGGATACCAGTGATGGCTTTAACATGGGAACAATCACATACCATAAGGTCTTAATGGAACTGCAGCCATCAATTTTGGCAGCTTCCTCCAGTTCCTTTGGCACACCTCTTAAAAACTGTATCAGCATGAATAAGAAATAGGTATCTCCTGCAAACAGGGAGGGAATCACTAACGGTAAATAGGAGTTGGTCCAGCCCCATTTATTGAACATGATATACTGGGGCGCATTCAGCACTACCTGAGGCAGAAACAGGGTGGAAATCATAAGTGAGAACAGGATTCCCTTTCCCTTAAATTCAAACCGGCCGAAACCATAAGCCGTGATCGTGGCTGATACAACGGTGAAAAGAACCTTTGGCACAACAATCTTGTATGTATTGAGCATGGATTTGATCAGATTGATCTTTCCGCCGTAATCTACAAATGCATTTGCATAACCATCGGTCACAGGCTTTTTGGGCCAGAACCATGCACTGGTAAAAATCTCCGAGTTTGTCTTAAAAGTAGCACCCACCATCCAGATCAGGGGGTATACCATAATAAATCCGACAAGTATCAGTAATGCATAACGGATCGCTGCACTGATCTTTCTCTTAGTCTCTTTCGTCATGTCAATTACCTCCCGTCCTCATCTGAATAATAAACCCACTTCTTCTGGCTTACAAACGCTACTATTGTAAAGGTCATAACAATGAGGAACAGGATCCAGGCCTGTGCACTTGCCATACCCATCTTATGCCGTAAGAATGCATTGTTATAAATCAGGATTGAGATCAAAGTAGTCGCTCCGTTAGGTCCGCCCTTTGTTACAAGGAATGGCCCGTTAAATTCCTGGAACGCCTGGCATAACTGCGTGATCAGGTTGTAGAAAATAACCGGTGTAATTAAGGGAACTGTAATTTTAAAGAACTGTGTCCACTTTCCTGCCCCGTCAATGGAAGCAGCTTCGTATAAATCTTCAGAAACACCCTTTAAGGCAGCAAGGAAGATTACCATGGCAGAACCAAACTGCCAGACCCTTAAAAGTACAATCACGGTCAGGGCACCGCCCCCGCTTGCCATCCAGTTGATTTTTTCAACACCAAATACGCCAAGAACGGTATTAATCAGTCCGTCTGTATTGAATACGGCTCTCCACAGAATTGCAATGGCAATGGATCCGCCCAGGATAGACGGAACATAATATGCAGTCCGGAAGAAATTAACTCCCTTTAATTTAAAGTTCAGGATATATGCAATGAACAATGCGAACATCAGCTTTAAGGGAACGTCGAAAATTGCATATTTAAATGTAACATAAAACGCTTTTTTAATGTCGGAATCTGTGAAAATCTTATTATAGTTCATCATGCCTGTCTTCGAGATGCCGTTAAACAAATCATAGTTTGTAAAGCTATAGTATAGGGAAGAGGCGAACGGATAAACTTTGAAAAGAATAAATCCGACCAGCCATGGTAAGATGAAAAAAAATCCTGCATTGTCTGCCAGAACCTTACGGATACCTTTTGACTTCATACTTTATTCCTCCTGTTTTTTTAATATAGTATGTTGCGCTTTAAGCATTTCCTGTAGGCCTGCGCATGTATCTTTATCGTTACTTTCGATCGTTTTCCAAATTAATTCTCCGAAATCACCGTATTTCTCTCTTTGAAGCACGCCCATATTGCATGCTCTCAAGATGGAATAACCGATTTCCAGGGCTTCAGAAGAATCCGGGAGTTCCTTTATTTTTTTCCTGACTGCGGTTTTAAACAAATCCCTTAATTCCCTATAAAATTCATAGATTTCTTCTGACATCTGCCCAATTGTTTCTATAAGAGCTACCAGGTCACTTCCTGCAAGTCTTTCTTCCCTATGGAACAAAGCTGCAATCTCATTATAATGTTCTTTTCTTTTATACCTTGTCTCGTATGCTGTTACAAAGGGCATAAAATCTAAGGTCCATTCATTCTGTCCGATGATTGACTCAATCATCTGTCTGTATTTCTCATTCCCTGTATGATCCAAAGCAAAAAAGCAGGCCAGGCCATCCTGTATCGGCAGACCATCTGCCAATCCTTCCGGAGCTTCCAGCCCGCTTAGATAAGTCATTACAACATCCTTATAGACCTCTTCGCCGGTAGCTTCATACATTTGTATTGCCCCTGTCAGCTGGTATGGTTTTATTCTCTTATTTCTGCATTCCATATCTTTTGTCTGCCCTTTTCTTTATGGGAGCCGCCATAAAATTATGGCGGCTCGTATGAAATATGTATCACCTATTCAAACTGTACGAAATCGTTATTAACTCTCAAGAGTCTCTGTAATGCCCTTAATCAATTCAATTGCTGCCTGCTTAGAATCAATTTCCCCTGTGCTTAACTTACCAAATACTTTATAGTAAACGCCATCTGGGTTTGCTTTTAAATCGTTGTGCTCAAATTTGCTGTCTAAGTTGAACTTGCTGTAATTCATAACCTTTGTATTAGCTTCAATGGTCAGAGGATCGCCAAGTTTGTTCGCCTCAAGAATCTTTAAGCCCTCTGTAGAGCAAGGAATCCCTCTCTCTGTGGATACGATCTTAACGCCTTCCTCATCATTTAACAAATAGTTGATCAGCATTGCTGCTTCCTTTGGATGTTTGGAATTACCTGCAATTGCATATGCCATGGAAATCTTTGTAAAGCCTCCGTTGTTATCACCCATCTTAACGAACTCACCGACTACGAACTTTTGGCCAGGCTTGTTTACGCTGCCTTCAAGTGCTGACATGAATTTAGAAGCGGAGGAATCCCACTCAAAGATACCTGCATACTTGCCATCAATCCATTTTGCGTTCTTGTCAAGAGAGTCAGCCATATCACCCTGAATGGTTGCCAATGTCGGAATGACATGCTTTGTTTCCAGTTCAGTAATGAAATCCATTCCGTCCTTAACTTCATCTTCCGTATAGTTGACCGCTCCGCCTTCAACCCAGTTTTTACCATACTTGGATTCCAGATAATAAACCATTAAAATCATACGGTCATATTCACCAAGAGCTAAAGGATACATATCCGGATCTTTTGCTTTAAATGCTGCACCTGCTGCATACAGGGAATCCAGATCAGTAGGAATGTCACAGCCTACTTCTTCAAATGCAGTCTGATTCCAATAAAAGACACGTCCTGTTAATGAAATCGGTACCGCCATTAACTTATTATCAACCTTACAGAGATCAAGGCTTTCCGGTGTAAACTGTTTTAAGTCAAGAACATCAGAGTAATCTTCCAGATTAGCAAAAGCTGTTCCGCCCTGGCTATAGGATTCGATCCAGTTCCAGTTGATCTGCATAACATCAGCAGCATTTCCGCCTAATATATTTAAAGACTGCTTCTCTTCCCAGCCGGTCCATGCACCATACTCAGGAGTCACCTTGATGTTTGGATATTTCGCTTCAAATGCCTTTATCGCTTCTTCTGTTGCAGCATGTCTGCTATCGCCGCCCCACCAGGAAAACCTAAGCTCTACCGGCTCTCCTGAAGTAGTTGATGCCGCTGTTGTCGCTTCATCTGCCGCAGCAGCAGTTGTATCTGCCGCTGTAGAAGCTGCTGTCTCACTTGTGCTCTTTCCCCCGCCGCAGGCGCTTAAGGACACTGCCATAACAGTTGCTAACCCCATCGCAGCCCACTGTTTGATTTTTTTCATAGTTTTCTTCTCCTTTTTCTTACCCTCATAATTGAGTTCTTCAAAGCCCTGTGTAAGTGGTTTCACTTTTTCTACATTTTCTGACATATTTGCGTAAGCGCTTACACTTTGCTTTTTCCTTATTATAACATCCATCTACTTATATTTCATTTCAAATCCCGCACAAAACATTGCAAATATTGACATCCTATGGTATAATTTTAGTATCATTAGCTAAGGAATTTATGGTTTATGAAAGTACTTACCTCTTTTTCTGATGGAATTGATCAATGCATTGCCTCCCGGTACTTCTCTATTGTACATCATTATAACGAACCGGGAGTTTTAAGCATGCACAGCCACCACTGCCACGAATTTCACTTTTCCCTAAGCGGAGGCAGCACATTTCTGATCGATAATAAAAATTACTTAATCGAACCAGGAAGCCTGTTCATGATCAGCCAATACGAAAAGCACCAGCTGCTTCAGATGGATACCACCAGCCCTCAGGAACGGTTTGTTATATTCATAGATCCCTCCTACCTGGAGAACATCTCCACGCCGCAGACGGATCTGACCTACTGCTTTACCCACAGACCTGAGAGGTTTTCCCACCGTATTGTCTTAAACCATGGACAGCAGCGGCATTTCACATATCTTTTTAATAAACTGGCCGTGGAAGAGGGATTCGGCCAGGATGTGAAGGAACGTTCTACCTTTGCCGAGCTTATGGTTTTCATGACAAAATTGGCTGCAGAGGCTTTTCTTGGAGAGGGATCGGCAAATCAAAAACAGTATTTCAGCAGTAAAGTGACCGACATCATAACCTATATCCATCACAACATCGATTCCCCGTTGAGCATCGGTGATATTGCGGCTCATTTTTATTTAAGTACCTCATACCTTTGCAGGCTGTTCAAGAAAAGCACCGGTACCACCATCAATTCCTACATAATCTCCCGCCGCATCCAACTGGCACAGAACCTTCTGTCAGGCGGCTACAGCGTCAATGAGGTTTACAGCATGTGCGGGTTTAACGACTACAGTAATTTTTTTAAAGCATTTACAAAAAAAGTGGGGATTTCACCGAAGAAATATTCACAGAATAGTTTAAGATAATATAGTTTGGGGATTGGAGCCCGGTAATCCGGGCCCCAATCCCCATTTGCATTCCTGTTTTTATTGATTATATACCCAGCCGGTTCTTCTCATCTCCGTATAGGCAAGAAGGAAGGGTCCTACCCCTTTGGCATCATCTTTAACAATGGGCTCGGACATGTAATAATCATAAGTTCCGTTTCTCCTCTCATTGCCCCCAAGTCCGGCCACCAGGCAGATTCCTCCCAGGCTTATATCCCCCTCTTCCAGATGAAGATAGGTTTCGCAGATTCCCTGGAATGCCCTTTTGCCATATCCGGCATAGGACTCCGGAAGATAACCTAAACGGACTCCCTTTAAAATAGCATAGGAAAAAATGGCACTTCCGCTGGTTTCCAGATAATTCCGGTCCATGCCGCCTAAGTTTACCACCTGATACCACATGCCGCTTTCATCCTGGTACTTTAACATGGAGTCTATCAGGTCACGGAAGGCTGCCTCCATCTCCTTTAAGCTTTCCTTATCCGAAGGATCAGACTTGTCCATGGTATCTAAAAGGGCCATGGTGTACCAGCCTAACGCTCTCAGCCAGAAATTCTGGGACAGCCCGGTCACCTTATCACACCAGAACATCTCTCTGGAAGAATCATACGCATGGTAGTAAAGGCCGGTTTCCGTGTCCCTCATGATCTTCATCACATTGGCAAACTGGAGGTAAATATCGCCGCAGTTTTCCTTTTGATTAAACCGGGTCTCATATTCCATATAAAATGGCTGACACATGTACAGACCGTCAAGCCAAACCTGGTTGGGATAAATATTCTTATGCCAGAAGTTCCCCTCTTTTGTCCTCGGCATCTTTCCGATCTGGCTGTAAACCAGATCAATGGCCTTTCTGTATTTTTCCTTTCCCGTCAGGTCGTAAAGCTCGAACAGAGTTTTTCCCGCATTGACATTGTCAATGTTCCGTTCTTCTACATCATATCCGTCAATGGTCCCGTCTACTCTCACCCTGTAATCGATAAATGTGTCCGCAAAATCCAGATATTTTAAATCTCCGGTAATGGCGTACATTTCTAAAATGGATTTGATCATACAGCCATCTATGTAATTCCATCCTGCCTTCTCCCCATGAAGCAGCTTCTCAATGTTCCATACCGGACGGTCCGGTGTGCTCTTTTCCATCAGATCATTGATATACCTTTCAATTGAATCCATGTTCTTCACCTTGCTTTCTGTCCCTTTTGTCCCCTTAAGCGACCATGGTCATTTTAGTATAAGCATAACCGGAAAAAACCGGCTTGTCAAATTCCAATAAAAAACAGACTATAAAAAAATGGCGGGAAACAGCCGGGAATATATTAAAAATCCCGTTTGTTCTCGCCAATCTCATTATCTTTTATTTCATTAAAAACCCAGTGCCTCATCCACAAAGATGATTTCGCACTTCATGCCCATAGGAGCCCGGTCGATCACCGCCGTTATGCGGCAGATCCGTTCAGGGCTGTTGCAGTCATAGCACTTGTCTCCTTTTTGGGCGCAAGGTGTCTTTGCATGGATTCTTTGGGCATTTTGCGGAGCAGCCACATTCCTGCTTCGGTAAATGGCATCCTCTAAGTTGGGGGTAATTTTATTCTTGCCCACAACATAATAGCATGTCTGAGGTCCAAAAGCGGTCATAGCGACCCGGTTTCCGGTTCCGTCAATGTTAACGATCTGCCCGGTCTCCGATACGGCATTGGCGCTGGTTATATAGATATTGGCACAGTTAGCCAGGTGCCGCACCTCTCTGGAAGGTACCTTATTGTGCCATACCACCGCATTGTTCTTAAGCAGCGCTTCATATAATCCCATTTCCAAAAGGGTCACGCTTCCACCAAATCCAATGGTCTGGTTCTTTAAGGCATCCACCAGATACTCACGTGCTTCTTCTTTTGTAGAAAAAAGCTGTGTGGAAAACCCGTGTTTTTCAAAATTTTGCCTGATCACCGTATATTCCATATCTGCCTCCAGATGAATCTGATTCAATTATCTCACAAGCATCTTACTGATCTGATACTGGTCTTCCGGGATGTCCTTTGTCATGCTAAGGGCTTCCTGAATATCGAAATCCTGGAATTCTCCATGCTTATAGCCTACGACACGGTTGCTCTTTCCCTCACATAGAAGCTCTACTGCCCTTGCGCCCATAATGGAAGCATAGACACGGTCCTTGCAGGTAGGCGCGCCGCCTCGCTGCATATGGCCCAGGATGGTAGCTCTGGTCTCAATGCCTGTGGCCGCTTCGATTCTCTTTGCCATAGAGGAAGAATGTCCGATGCCCTCTGCATTGATGATGATATGATGCTTTTTGCCCCGCTTTCTGTTCTCAATGATACGGTTAATGAGGGCCTGTTCATCGCCGTCATAACGCTCCGGCAAGAGAATGTCCTCTGCGCCGTTTGCAAACCCGCACCAAAGGGCAATATAGCCTGCATTACGTCCCATTACCTCGATGATGCTGCAGCGCTCATGGGAAGTGGATGTATCACGTACCTTATCAATGGCCTCCATAGCTGTGTTGACAGCCGTATCAAAGCCAATGGTGTAATCCGTACAGGCAATATCCAAGTCAATGGTTCCAGGAAGTCCAATGGTATTGATCCCAAGCGCGGAAAGCTTCCCGGCTCCCCGGAATGAACCGTCTCCTCCGATGACCACAATGCCGTCGATATTATGTTTTCTGCAGATCTCAGCGCCCTTTTTCTGCCCTTCGGCAGTTGTGAACTCCTGACATCTGGCTGTATATAAAACGGTTCCTCCGCGGTGAATAATATCGGATACACTGGTGCTGTTCATATCAACAATTTCTTCCTGCAGAAGGCCTGCGTATCCCCTCATGATTCCCTTTACTTCCAATCCTTTATGGATTGCAGTCCTGACAATTGCGCGGATTGCAGCGTTCATACCTGGTGCATCACCGCCGCTGGTTAATACGCCGATGGTTTTCACTTGTTTTGCCATAGTAGCTTCCTCCTGATTCACGGATATCTGTTATTGTAAGTTTTTCATTGCATACATGTTGTATTCTAATTCATTTTCCCAATCTTTTCAAGTTTTTTTTCTACGAGCTTGACATTTTTTTCACCAAGTTTTTTAACCAGAGCATCCAGGAGTCCATCTCCCGCGTTCACGTTCCGGTTAGCCGGCAGAACCTTTCTGGCCCGCTCTTTTTCCAGATAGATGATGACTGAATCATCGCCCTCTGATTCCTTTAGGTCATTTAAGATATCCCGTTCTAGCACCATATAGGATTCCTTATCAGGGAATTTCAGCCACAGTTCCTTTGGCAGAGCTGAAAATGGAGTTACCCGCTCACAAATCAGTTTTCCCACCGGATCCTCGCCAACGGATACCCTGCCTTGTATGAAGACCTTGGAATCTTCCACAAATAGCTCCCTCTTGCTCTCATAATCCTTGGGGAACACGATTACTTCCACGGATCCTGCCAGATCCTCCAGGATGAGGAATGCCATCATTTTGTTGTTTCTAGTAGTTTTTACGGTCTTTCCTGTAATCATACCTCCAATGGTCACATAGGAACCGTCAGAAACACCGGCATCTCCGGTTTCTTCGTCCACAACAAAATCGATGGTGGTTGCGGTAATATTATTTCTCCAGGTGGTTTCGTAAGCTTCCATGGGATGACCGCTTAAATAAATTCCAAGGGTTTCCTTCTCAAATGCCAGAAGATCTTCTTTTATAAATTCTCCCACATCAGGGAACGTAACCTGAAAATGGCTCTTTTCTTCCTCCCCTGCAATATCAAACAGGGTCATCTGGCCTTCCATGGTATTTTTCCGTTCCTTGGCTTTATGCTCCAAAAGCTCCGGTGCAATCAAAAGCTTCTGCTTTCTTGTACCAGGAAGGGTATCCAAAGCTCCGGATTTTATGAAATTTTCCAGGGTCCTTTTGTTGACCTCCTTATTGCTCATCCGGTCAATAAAATCTTCCATATCGTGAAATATTCCATTTTGTTCCCGTTCCGTCACGATCTGCTCTACCACGGACTTTCCTACGCTCTTAATGGCCGACAAGCCGTAGCGGATGGATCCTCCGGAAACGGAAAACCCGCTTTCTCCCTCGTTAATATCCGGTGGAAGAATAAAGATTCCCATCTGTCTGCAGCTTAAAATATATTCGGATACTTTTGTTACGTTATCCATGACCGAAGTAAGAAGAGCTGCCATGAATTCCTGGGGATAATAATATTTTAAAAAGGCGGTCTGATAAGATACCACCGCATAAGCTGCCGCATGGGACTTATTAAAGGCGTATTTGGCAAAATCGATCATCTCGTCATAGATTTGATTTGCTGTCTTTTCATCGATTCCATTGGAGATACACCCAGATACTTCCTCTTCTGGATTCCCATAAACAAAATTCTGCCGTTCCTTTTCCATGACAGAAGTCTTCTTCTTTGACATGGCTCTTCGCACTAAGTCGCTGCGGCCCATGGTATATCCGGCAAGGTCCCTTACGATCTGCATTACCTGCTCCTGGTATACGATACAGCCATAAGTAGGACCTAGGATGGGCTCTAACTGGGTGCATTCATAGGTTATGGAGCTTAGGTCGTTCTTCCCCTTTAAATACTTTGGAATAAAGTCCATGGGACCGGGGCGGTAAAGGGATATTCCGGCAATAATATCTTCCAGGCTTCCTGGTTTCAGTTCCTTCATAAAGCTCTTCATACCGGAACTTTCCAGCTGGAACACTCCATCGTCCTTTCCGGTACCAATGGAATCCAGCACTGCCTTGTCATTATAATTGATCCGGTCCATATCAATGGATAATTGCCTGTTTTTCTCTATGCCCTTTACCGCATTCTGAATAACGGTCAGAGTACGCAGCCCAAGGAAGTCCATTTTTAAAAGCCCCAGTTCTTCCAGAGTGGTCATGGTAAACTGCGTGGTTATGGTTCCGTCAGCTGCTCTGGAAAGAGGAACATATTCATCCACAGAAGTCCGGCTGATCACGACTCCGGCAGCATGCATGGACGTATGCCTCGGCAGGCCTTCCAAACGCATGGACATGTCAATGAGGTATTTGACCTCAGGATCTTCCTCATATGCATTTCTTAAGTCAGGGCTTTGCTTTAAAGCCTTTTCAAGGGTCATGCCAAGGTCTCCCGGGATCATTTTTGCTATGGTGTCGCAACGGGCATAGGGCATGTCCAGAACCCTGCCCACATCCCTCACCACCCCCTTGGCCGCCAGGGTACCAAAGGTCACGATCTGAACCACCTGGTCCTTTCCATACTTCCGAACCACATAATCAATAACTTCCTGACGCCGTTCAAAGCAGAAATCCACGTCAATATCAGGCATGGAAATTCGCTCCGGATTCAAGAAACGCTCAAACAGAAGGTTATAGCGGATAGGATCGATGTTAGTGATCCCCAGACAGTAGGACACGATGCTTCCTGCTGCGGATCCCCGTCCCGGCCCCACGATAATATCCTGGGACCTGGCGTAATGAATGAAATCCCATACGATCAGGAAATAATCCACGTACCCCATGGTATGAATGACATCAAGCTCATAATCAAGCCTTTCCTTTAATTCCCCTTCATCCTGAGGATAATGGCGCTCAAAGCCTTCCAGGCATAGCTTGTTTAAATAGGACCAGGAATCATACCCTTCCGGCACGTCATACTTTGGCAGTTTGGTTACGCCGAACTCAATCTCAACGTTACAGCGCTCTGCAATCTTGTAAGTGTTGTCAATGGCTTCTCCTGCATAGGAGAAGAGCGTACGCATCTCCTCTTCGGATTTGCAGTAATACTGGCCCCCCTCGTAGCGCATGCGGTTCTCATCCGCCACCTTTTTTCCGGTCTGAATGCACAGCAGGATATCATGAGGTGTGGCATCCTCTGCATAGGTATAGTGGATATCATTGGTGGCCACCAAATCGATCCCCGTTTCCTGGCTCATCCGAAGAAGGTTCTGGTTTACCGTATTCTGAGCCGGTATCCCATGATCCTGAAGCTCCAGAAAGAAATTTCCCTTCCCGAATATCTCCTGATAGCGAAGGGCAGCTTCCATTCCCTTCTCATACTGTCCGCGGCTGACCAGCCTCTGTACCTCTCCTGCCAGACAGGCACTTAATGCAATGATCCCTTCACTGTATTGCTTTAAAATCTCATAATCCACTCTTGGTTTATAGTAAAATCCATCTACAAAGCCTTTTGAGACAATCTTCATTAAATTCTGGTAGCCCTGGTTATTCTCCGCCAATAAGACCAGATGATAGTAACGGTCCTCACCGCCTACGGTTTCCCTGTCAAACCTTGATCCGGAGGTTACATATACCTCACACCCGATGATGGGCTTAATCCCCGCCTCTCTGGCCGCCCTGTAAAAATCAATGACGCCATACATCACCCCATGATCAGTGATGGCCATGCTGTCCATTCCAAGCTCCTTTGCCCTGGCCACAAGCTCTTTTATCTTACAGGAGCCGTCCAACAGACTGTATTCCGTATGGACGTGTAAATGTGTAAATGCCATTTGTGCCTCCCTTCTTCTTTCCTATGTATGCATAAGGCCGCAGTGCCGCCTGCGAATCCTGCTCATTGCTCTATGAAACAGTATACCATAAAGAAACATGCCGGAAAACCTTTTGTACCAGATTTCTTCGTTTCATACGTTAAGAGGCGGAGCCTCCATTATCAGAGCCTCCGCCTGGAACATACCGTATTCTTTAAATATTACTCGTGATTGCTTAAGTATTTTTCGATTTCGGCAATCGCCTGCTCCTCATCCGTACCATCCGCAGTGATCGTAATCTGTTCTCCCGCTGCAAGTCCCAGAGTCATCATGCCCATAATACTCTTTGCATTTACTCTCTTGGATTCGATTTCAACATAAATGTTGCTTTCATACTGGCTTGCAACCTGAACCAGCATAGCAACTGGTCTTGCCTCTAAGCCTGATGCAAGTTCAACGGTGACTGTTTTTCTTACCATAATTATCCTCCTCAATCCTATGAACGGATTATTCCATTCCGCTGCTAATGCCTGTCCCGCGCAGCCGCCCTGCCAGGTCGCCAAGCTTTCTAAGTCGGTGGTTCACTCCTGATTTGCCTACAGGAGGGTCCAGAGCTTCTCCAAGCTCTTTTAATGTTGCTTCCGGCCTCTCCAACCGTTCCCTGGCAATTTCGCTTAAATTGTCCGGAAGATTATCAAGTCCGATTGTATCTCTGATATATGTTATATCTTCTATCTGCTTTACCGCAGCTGATACCGTTTTATTAATATTGGCAGTCTCGCAGTTGACCTGTCGGTTCACACTGTTGCGCATGTCCTTTAAGATCCTGATGTTCTCCAGTTCCATTAAGGCCACCGGAGCTTCCATTACATTCAGAATATCTACGATCTGGTTTCCTTCTTTTATATAAACCACAAAATAGCGTTTCCTCTTTACGATCTTTGCCTCAAGGTCAAAGGTCGCAATAATGGACTTTAGCTGCTGTGCTTTTTCTTCTGTTGCACATACGATTTCAAAATGGTAGAATTTCTCAGGGTCACTTATGGATCCGGAAGAGAGAAATGCACCACGGATAAATGCCCTCCTGCAGCAGGACTGCTGGATGACAACATTCCTTACAAGATTTAAGTTTTCCCCTATTTCTCCGTTTTCATCAAGAAGTTTTGTGGCGTGTAAAACACGGATCGCTTCCTCATGCTCCCGGACTGTCACCGTATAGGTACGGTTTTTATTTAAATAAGCATTTCTTCTAATGGACACATCAGTACTTATATTAAATGTTTTTTTCAATAATGTAAAGTACTTTCTTGCAACTGCCACATTTTCTGTATTAATTTTAATCGTATAGCGGTCGTCTTCCGATATGATTATTTTTCCGCAAAGGCTTATGATCGCAGCCATCTCAGCAATCTGGCAATGCCTTGCCGGACTGATCTGTCTGGAAAGCTCTTCTTTTAACTTGGAAGAAAATGACATGGCTAGACCATCCTTTTCCGTATATTATCCTTATCGATGTCCCGGTGTTCGATCTTAATCCCAAATTCTTCCCTGGATTTAAACCTGTCATAAACAGACCTGGCAATGGTAACCGACCGGTGCTTGCCGCCTGTGCATCCGATGGCAATTACCAGCTGGTTCTTTCCTTCCAGTACATAGTTGGGAATCAGAAATTCCAGCATATCGTTAAGCTTGTCTAAAAACAGGGCAGCGGTCCCATGCTGCATCACATAGTCCCGCACTTCTTTTTCTTCTCCGGTTTTGGGCCGCAGCTCTTCTGCATAGTATGGATTTGGCAAAAACCTTACATCAAATACCAGATCCGCATCCGACGGAATCCCATACTTGAATCCAAAAGAAAGGATCGTGATATATAAATTCCGGTAGGATTCCCGGTTCACAAATATTTTTTCCAGCTCCTGCCTGAGTTCCTTTGTTAGAAGCCGGCTGGTATCAATGATAAAATCCGCTTCTTCCTTTAAAAATCCCAGCTTTACCCGTTCTTTTTCAATCCCGCTGTCGATCCTTCCGCCAGCCGCCAGGGGATGGGCTCTCCTGGTTTCCTTATAGCGCTTAATCAGTGTTTCGTCACCTGCATCAAGGAAGAGAATTTCAAAGGGTACCCGTTTTCTTGACCAATCATCAAAAATCCTGTTTAAAACCGATAAATCCTCTCCACTGCGGATATCAATCCCCATAGCTGCGTTCCGGATCCCTCCCTGATTGCTCAGGGTCAGCTCTGCGAACGTTTCGATCAGGGGTATGGGAAGATTATCCACGCAATAAAATCCCATATCCTCCAGCATCTTAAGCGCCTGGGTCTTTCCTGCGCCTGACATGCCTGTTACAATGACTAGCCTCACGTTGTTCTCCTTTGCACCGTTAAAACTTCCCCAGTGTCTTTACCTCCATCTCAAGAGCTACCCCGGAATTTTTTAATACCCTTTTTTTCACCTCTTCACACAGGTTTCTGATATCAGCCGCAGTTGCGCCGTCTTTGTTAATGACAAATCCGCAATGCTTCTCTGAAACTTGGGCGCCGCCCAGGGAAAAACCTCTTAATCCGGCCTCCTCTATGAGTTTGCCTGCAAAATGCCCTTCCGGTCTCTTAAAGGTGCTTCCCGCACTTGGATATTCCAAAGGTTGTTTTTCCTTTCTCCTGCGGGCCAGTTCATCCATCCGGTTTTTAATTGAAACCTCATCTCCATCCCTTAACCGGATCTTGGCTTCCAACACAATATACTGCTTTGGTATAATACAGCTGGCTCGGTATCCTAAAGAAAGCTGGTCAGCATGCAGCTCCCTTACTTCTCCCTCCGGCGTCAATACTTTAACAGACCGGAGAACCTCCTTCATCTCCGAACCATAGGCTCCGGCGTTCATCACCACAGCGCCCCCCAGGGTGCCCGGTATCCCGGCTGCAAATTCAAAACCGGTTAGAGTCGCCCTGTATGCTTCCAGTGCAATCCGGGCAAGTGGTGCCCCGGCTCCAGCTTTTAAAATCCCCGTCTCCTTATCCACCTGGCAGTGGTTAAAGCAGTCCATGGAAATGACCACTCCATCAAAGCCTTCATCTCCAACCAGAAGATTGCTTCCATTGCCAAGTATGAAAAAAGGCACCTCTTCCCGACGGCAAAGAGCCATAACAGCAGCAAGCTCTTTCTCATCCGCCGGAATAACAAAGCAGGCGGCAGGCCCCCCCACCCGGAATGAGGTATGCTTTCGCATCTCTTCCCCAACTTTTATATGGTCTTTATCAGCTGCACCAAGAAGTTTTTCATAAAATCCAGTCATCAGACACCTCAATCATCCTGTTTTCTTGAAAGGTTTGCCTGAACGCGGTTATATAATTCCTGAGCCGCGTTGTACCCCATCTTCTTTTGTCTGTAATTGACGGCAGCAGATTCAACTATAATGGCCAGATTACGTCCCGGACGCACCGGAATGGAATGGCATACCACCCGGTTTCCAAGGAATTCCGTATACTGGTCCTCGATTCCCATTCTGTCGTATTCCTTATCTCTATCCCAGTCTTCCAGTTTGATCACCATATCAATGGCCTGGGTATCCTTTACACTTTCCACGCCGAACAGCGTCTTGACATCGATGATACCAATGCCCCTTAATTCAATAAAATGCCTGGTTATCTCCGGGGCGGTACCAATGAGTGTCTCATCGCTTACCTTGCGGATCTCCACCACATCATCGGTTACCAGACGATGGCCTCGTTTGATCAGTTCCAGAGCTGCCTCGCTTTTCCCAATGCCGCTTTCTCCCATGATCAGCACACCTTCGCCGAATACATCAACCAAAACTCCGTGAATGCTGATACAGGGCGCAAGCTTTACTTTAAGCCAGCGGATGATCTCCGCCATAAGATCGGAAGTGGTTTTATCTGATACAAGGCATGGCACGCCGTAATGGTTACAAAACGCCAGCATATCTTCATCCGGACTCTGGCTCCGGCTGTATACCAGACACGGAATCTGGCTGGACAAAAGCTTGTCGTACATCTCAAGCTTTCTGTCATGTTCCATCTGATGAATGTATTCCTGTTCTACATATCCGATGATCTGCACCCGCTCGTTGTCAAAATGGTCGTAAAATCCGGCTAACTGTAAAGCCGGACGATTGACATCCGGATGGCTGATCACAATCTTTTCCGCGTCAATCTCCGGAGTCATGTTCCGGAAATTCATCTTCTTTATCAAATCAGTAATAGCTACTCCATGCATGGCGCTCCTCTTTTCCATCTGTTTTTTTCATACTAACACAGATTTGGTCATTTGAAAAGCTATATGTGGAAGAACTCGTAAACGCTTTTCGCTGCCAGAGCATTCATACCCGGTACTTCGGAAAGCTCCTCCACGGTCGCTTCCTTTATGGCTTCCAGCCCTTTAAACCGGCGCATAAGCGCCTTTCTCCTGTTGGGGCCGATGCCAGGGATATCGTCAAGAATGGATTTCACCTGTCCCTTGCTTCTTAAACTTCTATGGTATTCGATAGCAAACCGGTGGGCTTCATCCTGGATCCTGGTGACCAGCTTAAATCCTTCGGAATGCCTGTCAATGGGTATCTCTACGTTATTATAGTAAAGCCCTCTTGTCCTGTGATTGTCATCCTTTACCATACCGCAGACAGGAATGGAAATATCCAGTTCCTTTAAAACCTCCAGGGCAATGTTTACCTGCCCCCGTCCTCCGTCCATCATAATTAAGTCCGGGAAACGGGTAAAGCTCCCAAGCTCCTCATCCACGCCCTTTTCTTTTAAGCTTTCCGCTTCCTTAAGGCCATGGGAAAATCTTCTTGTGAGCACCTCATTCATGGAGGCGTAATCATTGGCCCCCTTGACCCATTTGATCTTAAACTTCCTGTAATCATTTCTCTTTGGTCTTCCATTTTCATAGACAATCATGGAGCCTACAGACTCAAAGCCGCTTATATTGGAAATATCAAATGCCTCGATCCGCTTAATGCCGGAAAGCCCGAGCCAGCCGCCCACCTCATTCATGGCGCCGATGGTGCGAAGCTCTTCCCGCTTTATCTTTTCCTTATCCTGAGAAAGAACCAGTGCGGCATTTTTCTCCGCCAGTTCCACCAGGCGTTCCTTCTGGCCTTTCCGGGGAACTACGATTCTGACCTTCTGGCCGCGTTTTGCAGAAAGCCATTCTTCTATGACGCTTTCATCCTCAAGATCAGTCTGCACCCACAGCTCTTTTGGAACAAAAGGAGTTCCTGCATAAAACTGTTTGACAAAACTGGTCAGAATCTGCCTGTTATCCTCTGCCGTTGCGATGCTTACATGGAAATGCTCCCGGCCGATGAGCCTGCCTTCCCGGACAAAGAATACCTGAACCACGGCATCCTTTTCATCCTTTGCCATGGCAATGATGTCCCGGTCTTCCATGCCGCTGTCCGTAATCTTCTGCTTCTGGGAAATCTGCTTTACACTGTTTAACAGATCCCGGTACTCAATGGCCTTTTCATAATCCATTTCTTCCGATGCCGCCTGCATCTTCTCTTCCAGCATCTTAATCACTGGCCCATATTTTCCGCCTAAAAAGTCCAGGGCACGGTTTATGGATTTCCAGTAATCTTCCTTGCTGATATAATCCTGGCACGGGGCCGAACACTGCTTGATATGGTAATTTAAGCAGGGACGTTCCTTCCCGATGTCTCTTGGCAGATTCCGGTTGCAGGTTCTTATCTGATAAAGCTTATGGATCAGCTCAATGGTATCCTTTACCGCTCCGGCGCTTGTATACGGTCCGAAATATTTGCTTTTATCTTTTTTCATATCCCTTGAAAATAAGATCCTGGGATAGTCCTCGTAAACCGTTACCTTGATATAGGGATAGGTCTTATCATCCTTTAACATGGTATTGTAACGGGGACGATGTTCCTTAATGAGATTGCATTCCAGCACAAGGGCTTCCAGCTCAGAGTCTGTTATAATGTATTCAAACCGGGCGATCCTCGACACCATTTGTTCGATTTTTGCCGTTTTATTTCTGCTGCTCTGAAAGTACTGTCTGACCCTGTTTTTTAAGCTGATGGCTTTTCCCACATAGATGATTTCGTCCCGCTTGTCGTGCATGATATACACGCCAGGCTGGGACGGCAGTTTTTTTAATTCTTCTTCTATATTAAATGACCTGTGGTCCACTGAAACAAATCACCTCAATCTTGATCCCTCGTATTTATTCTGCAGCTCCAGATACCTTTTCACTGCATAATATTTCTCCTCAGGTTCTGAATCCGGCCTTCCGATCTCCATAATCTCGCAGATCGCCAGAAGCTCTTCCGCAGAAAACCGGTCCTTCCGATTCTCAAGAACCTCCAACTTCTCATGATACGTCCCCGCATCAAGAAATGCAAGGAGATTTTTATTTTCGTGATGGCAATGATCCGGTGGTAAACTCTCCTGACTTTGGAGACCAGCTTCCGCCACAGGCTGTTCAGAACAGATGTCCACCCGTTCAAACCTGTATTTCTGCTTTACCTCCGGATATTTTTCATGATCCACCTCACTGATAAACATGGACAATGGACGGGCATATGTTCCAAAGGATCCATATAGCGCCTGATACACAACCAACTCTTCTCCTGTTTCGGAATGAACCGCAACGGTTATCACCTGGTACATCTTGTCTTTAAAGTGCCGGTAGAAATCTCCTGGTCTGGGTGTTCTGTCCATGGCTTTCCTCACTTCCTAATCTCTTACGCCGCCTGTGGTCACAATGACAACATCTGGCTTGGATCTGGTTTTCTTTTTATTTTCCTTCTTCGTCTCCTGTTCCGTCTCTGCTGCTGTGCTTCCTTCCAGGCTCTTTTCTGCCATCTCTTCTTTGCCTGCCGTTTGTACCTCAGTTGGTACTTCCGTTGGTACCTTGGTTGATACTTCCATTGGTACCTCAGTTTGTACTTCCGTTGATCCCTCAGATGGTGCGGAAGAGGTCACTTCCGTTTCTCTTATTCTGGCAAGCTTCTCTGCCTCTTCTTTCGCCGCCTCCCGGCTTAAGAAGGCATCCCAGGTATACCGGTTGGATGCGCTCCAGAGAATCCACTCATCATAGCCTGCATCATAGACCGCCTGGATCTGGGCCCTTATTTCCTTAGCCCCGTAAGTAATGTGGTGTTCCAGATAGGTAGCCGTAAAATCCTGGAGCCAGGGGCGTACAATGGCCTGTTGCTTCCCGGCCACTCTGGCAGATTCCAGATCCTGCCTGGACAGCTTTAAAGCGGCTCGTATGGTACGGTATGGCTCCATATCCGGATGATCGATTCCAAAGTTACCGTCACCGTAATGGGAAGGATAGATCATGGGACAAATATAATCCAGGTGGCATGCCATCTCCTGATAGATCTGCCCCACTGCCTCCGCGTCCACTTTGCTCCCGATGATGGTGCCAAACACATCTGCCGAAACAAAAACATTGCGGGAAGACAGCTTGTCATATGCATACTGGATAAATTCCGTAATAATATCCGTTTTGGAACGGCCCCTGGTATCCTTTTCGTCAAATACCACCTGCTTCATGGAGCTGTCCGTAGAAAACCGGATGTAGTCAAACTGGACTTCATCAAATCCGGCCTTGGAAGCTTCGGTTCCCACCTCCACCAGATAATCCCATACCTCTGTCCGGTAAGGATTCACCCAGGCCAGTCCCTTATTATCCCGGTGTAAACTTCCGTCCTTGTTCTTAAGTGCCCACTCCGGCTTTTTTTCGGCCAGATAAGGATCCCTGAACGCCACCACCCGGGCAATGGTATAAAGCCCCCTGGCCTTTAACTGGGCCATGAGACTGTCAATATCTTTGATGTACTTTTCTGTGGCACCGATCTCATTAACCGTAGGTGCATCTGCCATTGCAAAGGTAATCCGTCCGTCATCATTCTTCACATCAATGACAACCGTATTAATCTCAGTCCCCTGGATCTTGTCCAATATTGCCTGGAGCCCTTCCGAGCCGGCCATATAGCTGGAAATATAGATTCCCTTTACCTTTACCGGCTTCTTTCCCGGTATTGCGGAAACTTCAACAGGAAGCTTCCCAGCCTCTGCCTCTGTGCTCTGCTCGGATTCCTCTGTACTCTGCTGAGATTCTTCTGTTTTGTTGTCTTTCTCTGTGGGTTCGGAAATTCCTTTGTATCTGCTGCATCCGGAGGTCACCAACGAGAATGCAATCACTGCCAAAAGCCATCTTTTCATAATACTCCTGTTCACTTTCTTTATGGTTTCAGGTGTTGAATGTAATAAATATTTAACATTTTACCACAATTTGTAAAATTTTCCAATAAAAATTACATTTTCCGGATGCAGCCTTATTCTTTTAGCCTCTTATTTCATAAGCTATGTACTCTTTATCCAAATCATTCCCCACTTTTTCTTTGTATGATCTGCCTTTGTTTTCAGCCGTTCTGACTGCTCTCCCGGCAGAAACAGGAAAGCTCATGGTCATTGACCACGCCAACTGCCTGAAGATAGGAATAGATGGTAACAGAACCTACAAAGGCCATTCCCCTCTTCTTTAAATCTTTTGAAACCCGGTCAGACAACTCCGTTTTTACTTGAAAGTCATCATCCTGATTGATGATGACTTCCTTGTTTGTGAATCCCCATAGATACTCGGAAAAAGAACCGAACTCCCGCTGGATCTCCAGAAAGGCACCGGAATTTTTTACTGCAGCTTCTATTTTTTTCCTGTTCCTTATTATGCCCGTATTCTCCATTAAGCTATTTATTTTTTTCTCACCATAGCATGCCACCTTATCCACATCAAAGCCATCAAAGGCTTCCCGGAAGGATTCTCTCTTTCTCAGTATGGTGATCCAGGAAAGCCCTGCCTGAAAGGTTTCCAAAAGGAACATCTCATAAAGCTTTTTATCATCATAAACTGGAACTCCCCACTCTTCGTCGTGATATTTCATATAAACCGGCGAGGATTCATCCACCCAAAAGCATCGTCTTTTCTCCATTTATCTTGCAAGCACCTCCGCTCCTTCTTCCGTAATCAAAACAGTATATTCCCACTGTGCAGACAGACTTCCATCCTTTGTATAAATGGTCCAGCCGTCATGGTCATCCTGTACTACATCAGCTTTTCCGGCATTCACCATTGGCTCAATGGTAAATATCATCCCTGGTACAAGAAGCATGTCGGTTCCTCTTGTGCCGATGTGGCTGACCCATGGCTCCTCATGGAAATCCACACCCACGCCGTGTCCGCCGATTTCCCGCACGACCGTAAAGCCATTGGCATAGATATGTTCCGAAATAGCTGCTCCGATATCTCCCAGATGGCCCCATGCCCTGGTCTCCTTCACAGCCAGATCCACACTCTCCTTTGTGACACGGACAAGTCTCAAGGCCTCATCGGATACGTTGCCGATGCAGAACATTCTGGAGGCATCGGCATAGAAACCGTCAACAATGGTAGTCACATCCACATTGACAATATCCCCATCCTTTAAGATCCGGTTAGAATCCGGGATTCCGTGGCATACTACCTCATTGATGGATATGCACACACTTTTGGGATACCCCTCGAAATTAAGGGTTGCGGGGATTCCTCCCATTCTGATAGTATTCTCGTGTACCAGTGTATTGATTTCTTCCGTACTGATGCCTGGCCTTATCATCTCATCCACCAGATCAAGAATCCTGTTGTTTACAATTCCTGCACGGCGGACTCCTTCAATCTGAGCCGGCGTTTTTATCATATAGTGCTCTGGAACCTCATCTCCCATGACCGCATAGTTTTCAAGCTTCTGGTCAAAGGGAAGATGACAGTTTTTGTATTTTTTTCCGCTACCGCACCAGCATGCATCATTTCTTCCTATTTTAAACATTTTCATCCTCCTTCTTACTACAACGTTTTAACACGTTTGGGGCCGGTTGTAAAGGGTTTCAGGAAAAAGAAGGGGACAGTAAAAAATCCGTGGTAATTTCATAATTTATATGATACAATTTATAAGTACTATGGTCAAAAAGTTCGTGTATGCGTTATGGTTCAACCATGCCATTCTTAATTTGGCGGATAAAACATATTTCCGAAAGGTATATGTATTTGCCGCCAAATTATTTATGTTGGGCGTCTGCCCTCTGGAAATAATTACACAATTGTTTCTGCATGACTGAACTGTAAGCACACATCATGGAGGGACAAATGAAATTCGGATTTGATAACAATAAGTATTTAACCATGCAGTCAGAACACATCAGGGAACGGATCAGCCAGTTTGGCGACAAGCTTTATCTGGAATTCGGCGGCAAGCTGTTTGATGATTATCACGCTTCCAGGGTGCTCCCGGGGTTTGAACCTGACAGCAAGCTCCGCATGCTGATGCAGCTGTCAGACCAGGCAGAAATCGTGATCGCTATCAACGCTGCGGATATTGAGAAAAATAAAATCCGCCATGATCTGGGCATCACTTATGATGTGGATGTCTTACGACTGATCCAGTCCTTTACGGATAAAGGGCTTTATGTGGGAAGCGTTGTTATCACACAGTATTCTGGCCAGAAGGCCGCTGACTTATTTAAAAGTAAGTTGGAGAAAATGGGGATTAAAGTATACCGTCACTATATCATTGACGGTTATCCAAGCAATGTTTCTCTGATTGTCAGCGACGAAGGATATGGCAGGAATGATTATATAGAAACAACAAAGCCCCTTGTTATTATTACTGCACCAGGACCTGGAAGCGGAAAGATGGCAACCTGCTTATCACAGCTTTACCACGAGAACAAGCGGGGGATCAAGGCTGGGTATGCGAAATTCGAGACATTCCCCATCTGGAATATCTCCTTAAAGCATCCGGTAAACTTAGCCTACGAGGCCGCTACCGCAGACTTAAACGATGTAAATATGATCGATCCTTTTCATCTGGAAGCCTATGGAAAGACCACCGTTAATTACAACCGTGATGTAGAGATCTTTCCGGTACTATGTGCTATCTTTGAAGGAATCTACGGAGAGTGCCCTTATAAATCCCCCACTGACATGGGCGTAAATATGGTCGGCTTCTGCATGGTGGATGATGAAGTGTGCAGGGAAGCTTCCATGCAGGAAATCATAAGGCGTTATTACCAGGCCCTTTCCCGTTTGGCAAGGGATATAGGTTCCAAAGAAGAGGTCTATAAAATCGAGCTTCTTATGAAGCAGGCAAAAATAACCGCTGACATGAGAAAGGTTGTGAATGCCGCTAACAAGCTGGCCGAAATAAAAGGCTCTCCGGCTGCTGCACTTGAATTAGAGGACGGAACCATTGTTACAGGAAAGACTACCAACTTATTAGGTGCATCTGCCGCTCTCTTATTAAATACGGTCAAGGTTTTAGGAGATATACCTCATGACATCCATCTGATTTCTCCATCTGCCATTGAACCGATTCAGAAATTAAAGATCAACTATCTGGGCAGCAAAAATCCCAGACTTCATACGGATGAGGTTTTAATTGCGTTGTCCGCCAGTGCTGCAACCGATCCCAATGCTCAGATTGCCCTGGAACAGCTTCCGAAATTAAAGGGGTGTGATGCCCATACTTCGGTACTGCTTTCCGACGTGGATGTTAAGGTATTTAAGAAATTGGGTGTAAATCTGACCTGCGAACCCATTTATGAAGAGAAGAAAATCTATCACTAATTAGGCCTGTGCTCAAGGAGTTACTGCTCTATTTAACTTATGAGGCAAAATAACTGCGTACGAAAAAGCAAGGATTCTATTTCCTTGCTTTTTCTATGTAAGCTTAACTATTTTTATTGTTTATATTTTATACTTTTTATATTGTTTAAAATTTCATTTTTTCTTATGCATAATAAACATACGTTCTATGGTTTCTTTTACTTCGTTAATTCCAAAATCCTGTACTTCTTTTGTGTCGCATTCAATCATTGGTGCTCTCTTTATATTAAATTTTAACCACTCAAGTCTTCCGAAATTACATTCATAAACAGTTTCCCAATCAATATTGGTATCTAATGTTGTATTCTTAATATACTTCCCTAGACTACTCTACCATAGCATGCAATCATGAATTTACTAATACATTTTACGATTATCTTTGCATTTTACTGCATTTTCATCAAACAGCGATTGACTTAAAGTTAACGTTAAGGTTTATAATTAACATAAGCATTGCCCATGAGCATATCAAAATACGTTAGGAGACAGAGCAGCCTGAATTTGGAGTTGCCTTATGACTCCCCATATCTGAAAGGAGGAATCTATATGCAATACAACAATTTGCCCGGAACAAGTATTAAAGTTGCCTCACTAAGTCTAGGCACGATGATGTTTGGCGCTCAGACCAGCGAGGCTGACAGTCTCGCCATTATGGATTATGCCTGCGGTCAAGGGATAAACTTTTGGGACACTGCCAATGTGTACAATCAGGGCGAAAGCGAACGCATCGTCGGCAAGGCCTTAAAAGGACGGCGCGATAAAATTATTCTCGCCACGAAAGTAAATGGGCAGATGGGTGAAAACCCGAATGACAGGGGCCTTTCTCGCCGAAATATTGTCTCCGCTGTGGAGGCAAGCTTAAATCGCTTAAATACGGATTATGTTGA
Organism: [Clostridium] celerecrescens 18A; assembly: GCF_002797975.1. NCBI lineage: Bacteria > Bacillati > Bacillota > Clostridia > Lachnospirales > Lachnospiraceae > Lacrimispora > Lacrimispora celerecrescens. The sequence continues at coordinate 2,980,798 of NZ_PGET01000001.1, forward strand.
CCTCTATTATATGCACGCTCCAGACTACGAAACAAAAATTGAGGAAACGCTTGAGACAATGTCCGGCCTTGTTAAGGCTGGAAAGGTCCGCTATATCGGTGTCAGTAATTTCGCCGCCTGGCAGATTGCAGATATGATGGCTATCTGTGATAAACGGGGATACATCGCACCGGTCATCACTCAAAATGTATATAACCTCATTACGCGCGGCGTAGAGACGGAGCTCATTCCATTTTTGCAGGCCCATGAACTGGGAATGGCAGTATACAACCCTATCGCAGGCGGACTTCTGGCCGGAAAACATAAGCCGGGCACCCCAGCAGAGAATACCCGTTTTTCAAACAGTGAAGCCTATTATAAACGCTACTGGTCTGAAGAGAATTTTGCTGCTATAGAAAAGCTGACAGAAATTGCTTCAGAGAATGGTATGGGTATTCTTGAACTCTCTATGAAATGGTGCGCAAGCCGCGCCAAAGTCACCAGCGTGATCAGTGGTGTCAGTAAGCTTTCACAGTTGGAACAGAATATTGCTGCACTGGAAGGAGCAGCGCTTCATGATGACGTGCTGCAGGCTTGTGATGCGGTTTGGCATTCTCTGGCGGGTACACGTTTTGGATACAATCGATAATAATTTTAGGGACCGAAAGATTAAAGCAAAGTAACATATTTTAATCATTTATAGAAAGAGGATTTTATATGAAAAAAATAGTAATAACCGGAACTGCGGGCCTTCTTGGCCCCTATGTAGTTAAGCACTTTTTAGAGCAGGGATATGAGGTTTTGAGTGTAGACAAAGTAAAGCCGGCCGAGTCTTTAACACGTCATATGACAGCAGACTTAACCAATCTGGGCGAATGTTATGGAATCTTAGAGGGCGCACATGCTGTGATCCATCTTGCCGCGATCCCTACAGCATACATTTTCCCCAATGAGGTGACATTTCGAAATAATGTGATGGCTACTTATAATATTCTCGAAGCAGCGGCAGGATTAGGAATCACAAAAGCTGTTATTGCCTCCAGCGAATGTACTTATGGGATCTGCAACTCACGCCAGGGTCTGACACCTGTTTATGTTCCCGTAGATGAAGAACATCCTGCACTTCCTGAAGATAGCTATGGCCTCGGAAAAGTAGTCGGGGAAACAATTGCTGATGCAATTAACCGCCGCTGCGGAATGCAGATTGTCTCCTTCCGGATCGGCAATATTATAAGCAAAGAGAAATATATGAACTTCCCCGGTTTTATACATAATTCTGAGAAACGCAAACAACTTATGTGGAATTATATTGACGCTCGTGATATCGCTGTGGCATGCCAGCTTGCTATCGAAAAAGATGGACTCGGTTCTATCGTAATGAATCTTGCCGCTGATGATAACTGTATGGACATCAAAAGCTGTGATCTGATGAAAGCCGAATATCCAAACGTGACTGACATTCGTACTCCAATTGATGAATATCAGACTTTATACTCCAATGAAAAAGCCAAAAAAATCCTGGGTTGGAAGCCTGTTCATTTCTGGAGAGAAAATGTACCTCAAGAATAATACGTAACAGATGACAAGGAATAGTATGATCGTATTATATTTTTATTAAACAAAGCTTGCAAATACTAATCTCTATAGTATTTGCAAGCTTTCAGACTCATAACCAATCATTCCAAGCTGTTAAGAAATTTGGAATTTGACAGCATCGTATTTTGCTTTATTCAGAATCTCATTTTAATTACAAATAAAAAATAAAAGGTGACAGGTAATCCAATAATTGTAGATAATATTGTGATCGTAGTACGTACTTTTTTCTCATCTCTTAACAGGAGTAATATAAACTTATAGCCCAAAATGCCAATTCCTCCACCCAAACAATTTAAAATCACATCATCTATGTCTGATATCCCAATGCCAAAAAGCCCCTGAATGATCTCAACAAATACACTTACTAAAAATATAAACAGCAAATTGGTCATTACTCCTTTATCTTTTTTAAATAAAGGCAAATATATACCAAATGGAACAAAAATTGCTACATTACCAACCACATTACCAAAAGCGAATCTTTTTAGATTCTCGGAACCACCAGATATATATTCCATTATACTATGAAAAGGAATGAGATTGATTGACCTGCCTATAGTCCTTTGACCATTAAATAGCTCCAAAAGCGAAACTCTTGATAAGAACAGTATTTTAATTAGCAAAAGTATATAACAAATGAAAACACCATATAAAAAGACTGTTTCAATTCGCTCTCGTTTATTCATAATACCTCCATTTTCATTTCATCCAACTCTGCTTACTCCCTTACATGCTATTTATTGAGATCCGCAGTTTAAGTTACTATTGCGCTCATTATCTATGTCGTTGCTTCCTGAATAAATTTGTCAATCAAATCATAAATCCACGATTTTAACGGAGAAAAATCGAATTTCCATTCTGATGCGAGTCTGGTATTTAAGCTGTAATCCGGCGCTCCATTGTAAGGACCGTTATCCCCCGCTTTCGATAAAACTGTCCGTCTGCCGGTCTTTTCTTCAACATATGCAATTATCTCTCGAAGAGATATTGTTCCCGTATTGCTGCCGTTGAATGCACCTGTACATTCTTGCTCTGCCAGGAAAGCCAGAAACCGGCCCGCTTCATCTGAACTGACAAATTCCATCTGTGCGTCAATATTGTCAATAAACATGGGAATTTCTTTAACAACATGTTCGATATAGAAATACAATCGCTTTGTATAATCATCGGTACCAATGACAAAAGGAAACCTGACGGCTGCGCTGTTCTGTAAAGGATAAGCCTGAAATAAAGCGCACTCTGCGAGTCGTTTCACCTCATCATATGGATAGTCCGCTCTATCGCACCATTTTAGTGGCTTCTCAAAAGGATTGAAGTCGCTTTCCATTGTGTTGACATGGAGATCATCATATACAGACATGGAGGAGGTCATTACATAGCGTTTGCATTTTATAGAGTCCAGCGCATATTTTACGTCATTGGAGCAATAGGCAATATTATCGCATACCACATCATAAGTCATGTTGCTAAATACTTCGGCCATGCTTTTTGCAGAATTGCGCTCAACAACCAATCTGCGTACGCTGTTCCCATAAGTATCTTTTGTTATTCCTCTTGTTGCAATCGTGACATTATGTCCTTTTTTAATGAGTTCTTCAACCATATGTATGCCAAAGTATTTTGTCCCGCCCAAAACTAAAATTTCCATTCTGCTCTCCGATCCGCCATATTTTATAAATAGTCTGTACTTCAGATTCCGTTTTATAAAGTATACCATACATCGGTATAGAAATATAGCGGCGAATATTCTTGAGCATTTATTCGTTGTTACGCTTGTAAATTGACTTGAACGCGGCCTGGTCTATCCTTTGGGCAATGTGGCTTTGCTTTTTATTGCGGTTAACCATGTTTACAGCATATCGGCTTTTGTAACAGCCTCCATGACCGTGAGGTCTTTCATATACATTTGACGTCCTCCGGCAACGCGAAGGTAACTATTTTCTGTTTCTGGCCGCTGATTGTGAACCGGCAGCTGACTAGGCTGGTCCCGTTATTGATCTGCTCTCCGTCATTCGTACATGGAAATTATATTGTTCTCAATTTGAATTTATAAGGATTACAAAGAAATGGTTGACAAATTGATACCAGGGACATATACTAGAACAGGTTAATGAATAATTAGACCGTTTCGGTAGGTGAGGCTACCGCAGGGATACGGGTTGCTGCCGCAAAATAGTGGAAACACTATGAGAAGGTGAACAGTCCATGTCGAAAACAAGGCATGGAATAATGCAATTACATTGCCCTGCGAAGCTAAAGCTTGAACGATGGCGGGAAACGCTTTACATAATACAGTCAAGCGTTTTTATAGGGATGTTATCCCCTGTCGTCGTTTTACTATGACGGCAGGGGATTTTTATATTTGGAGGTGAGGACATGGACGACGGAAGTAGTAAGCGTATAAACGATGGACAGAATGATACCGCTTGTGACATAAGTGCGCTTTTTTTGTTTGCTCATGCCCAAAACCGGTGCTTTAGGCAAAGGCTTTTATAGGCCATAACTCCTATTGCCGCTTTGCGTGTTGTCCATCGTTTGGTTTTAAAAAACAGACGATGGTTTTTTTATGCCCTTTTTTAATAAAAAAACTCTCCCCATTGGGGTTTATATAAATACTACTAAAACAAGCGAGGTGAACGAAATGGAAACCGGAAGTAAATACGGCCCTGATCCTGACGGGCGAAACCGAAGGCTTGAGCCGGAATGGAACCCTTTTTCCATTTCGGCGGCCTGAATATAGACGAGGCTCATCAGTATATGGGCTGTGCTTCCTCACATCTTACAAAAATAAAATGGAGGTACAGACCAATGCAAAAAGTAAAAAACAATTTAGAAACCTTAAAAGTAACCCAGGACATGGTGCGCCGTGACGAGATCGCGACCAGGATAAAATCTGCCGCCGCTGCTAAAACGGATGCACTGTTTAACAATCTGAACACGACGCCGGAAGGACTCAGTGAGGATCTTGTGGGGGCTTCCCGTGAACAGTACGGCGACAATAAAGTTACCCACGGAAAAAAAGTATCCCTGCCAAAACGCATCACCGAGGCATTCATCAATCCTTTTACCGCCATCCTAATCGGGCTGACGGCGGTGTCGGCGTTTACCGACATCATTCTCGCAGAACCGGGAGAAGCAGATCCGCTGACTGTTGTGATTATCATGACAATGGTGATGATTTCCGGAATTCTGCGCTTCGTGCAGGAAACAAGAAGCGGCAACGCCGCTGATAAGCTTTTAAAAATGATCAAGACGACCACAAACGTCCGGCGGATGGAAACTGGCAACGCGGAAATACCGCTGGAAGAAGTCGTTGTGGGCGATATTGTCCATCTGGCTGCGGGAGACATGATTCCCGCCGACATGCGGATTATCCAAGCCAAAGATTTGTTTGTCAGCCAGTCGGCACTGACTGGGGAAAGTGTGGCAGTAGAGAAAATTCCAGGGGCCGTGAGTGTGGAACACGATACATTGGCAGAGTACCCGAACCTGGCCTTTATGGGATCAAACGTCATCAGCGGCAGCGCGGCAGGCGTGGTTGTTGCGACGGGTGACGACACGATATTCGGAGATATGGCAAAGAACGTCAGTGATAAACCTGTGCAGACCAACTTTGAAAAAGGCGTTAACTCTGTATCATGGCTGCTCATCCGGTTCATGATGGTCATGGTTCCCATCGTGCTGTTTATCAACGGATTCACCAAGGGCGATTGGATGGAGGCAACCCTGTTTGCCCTGTCAGTGGCGGTAGGCCTGACACCGGAAATGCTGCCGATGATCGTCACCACCTGCCTAGCCAAAGGCGCAGTGGCTATGTCTAAGGAAAAGACAATCATCAAGAACTTAAATTCAATCCAGAATCTTGGTTCCATCGATATACTGTGTACTGACAAGACAGGAACCCTGACCCAGGATAAAGTGGCACTGCAATACCACTTGAATATCCACGGGGAGGAAGATACACGCGTATTGCGCCATGCCTTTTTAAACAGCTATTACCAGACAGGACTGAAAAATCTTATGGATGTCGCCGTCATTGAACGCACCCTGGAAGAGCAGAAAACGGTAGCGGAGCTTCGCGGCCTTACCGATCAGTTTACCAAGGTTGATGAAATCCCCTTTGACTTTGAGCGTCGCCGTATGAGCGTAGTGGTAAAAAATGGCAAGACACAGATGATCACCAAGGGAGCGGTGGAGGAAATGCTGTCGGTTTGCAGCTTTGCTGAGTATGAAGGACAAGTGCTGCCGCTGACTGACGACATCAAGGCATATATTCTTAAAAAGGTAAATGATTTAAACGAGGATGGAATGCGGGTTATCGCCGTTGCGCAAAAGACCAATCCCTCTCCCGTAGGCACGTTTTCCGTGGCTGACGAATCGGATATGGTGCTGATGGGATATCTTGCTTTCCTTGATCCGCCAAAGGAATCTACGGCTGAAGCACTTGCCGCCTTAAAAGAGCATGGCGTGGATGTGAAAATTCTGACTGGCGATAACGACAAGGTGACTCGCTGCGTTTGCCGGCAGGTAGGCCTCTCCGTTGACCGTATCTTATTGGGCTCTGATCTTGACAACATGTCCGATGAAGAACTTGGAAGCGCCGCCGAAAGAGTAAGCGTTTTTGCCAAGCTGTCTCCGCAGCAGAAGGCCCGTGTCATTACAATCTTACGGAATAACGGGCATAGCGTTGGCTATATGGGAGACGGTATCAACGACGCGGCAGCAATGAAGGCTTCCGACGTGGGCATTTCCGTTGACACAGCGGTAGACATCGCCAAAGAGTCCGCTGATGTCATTCTTCTGGAAAAAGACTTAATGGTATTGGAGAAGGGCATCATCGAGGGCCGCAAGACTTACGCCAACATGATCAAATATATCAAGATGACGGCAAGCTCCAACTTCGGCAATATGTTTTCAGTACTGGCAGCCAGTGCTTTCCTGCCCTTCATTCCCATGCTGCCCATCCATCTGATTCTGTTGAATCTGATTTACGATTTAAGCTGTACGGCAATTCCGTGGGATAATGTAGATAAAGAGTACCTTGCTGTACCGAGGAAATGGGACGCTTCTTCCATCGGAAAATTTATGATATGGATCGGACCGACCAGCTCGGTGTTTGACATCACCACCTACCTGCTGATGTATTTCATCATCTGCCCTGCCATGACCGGCGGACTTATGTTCCACCAGCTTACTGACCCGGCTATGCAGGCATACTTTATCGCACTGTTCCAGGCAGGCTGGTTTGTAGAATCCATGTGGAGCCAGACTCTTGTCATTCATATGATTAGAACGCCTAAGATTCCTTTTATCCAGAGCCATGCTTCCCTGTCGGTGACACTGCTCACCTTCACAGGCATTGCAGCCCTGACCATCATTCCCTTTACCAAACTTGGAGCATCCATCGGCCTTGCCGCCCTGCCGCCTGTATATTTTGCATGGCTGGCGCTGACCATTTTCCTGTATATGGTGCTCGCTACGGTATTCAAGAAGATTTTTATCAGAAGGTATGGTGAGTTATTATAAGAAGTTTTATTATGATCCATGCAAAAGCCTGCAGGTATTATCACACAATTGTGATAATACCTGCAGGCTTTTAAAATCGATTTCTAACACAGTGATTGGGACTTTCATTCTATACAAGGCATTTCATTCTCCGGAGTTACGGCATTCTGTATCTTCCCAATGACTCACCTTCCCATCACTTTCTGGCCTTGACTTTTGTTTCTCCTCCTCCGCCGTACCATGCCGGCTCATATATTCCAGAAAACTATCATAATTTAAGGACCTGCTGTAATAAAAGCCCTGATAACACTCACAGCCAAGTTCATGAAGCATTTCGACCTGTTCCTTGGTTTCCACACCTTCCGCCACAGCCTTGACATGGAGCTGCTCGCAAAGAGAAAGAATTGATTTTATAATCTGCCGGCGCTGTTCGTCGCTGGTTATCAATCCTACCAGGGAAGCATCTAATTTTATGACATTAGCGTAAAAATCACATATGTAAAGAAGCGAACTGTGACCCATGCCGAAATCATCAATAGAAAGATTAAGTCCCATCGCCGTAATCTGCCCTAATTTATTGCATATAGCGTCAGTCGCATCTATTGTAGCGTTTTCGGTAAGTTCCAGCTCCATATACTGAGGCTCGATGCCTAACTGACTGATGCAATCCTGCACAGATCGAACCAAGGATCCATCCTCTTTCAGCTGCCGCGGACTTAGATTTACGGAAAGAGGTACTTTAAATCCCTGTTCATGCCAGCGTTTCATATCGCTGAATGAATGGTTCATAATCCATTGCCCCAGCTCATTCGTCAAATTAGCCTCATCGCAAATATTTAATATAACGATAGGGGAAACATAACCATATACGGGATGATTCCATCGCAGAAGAGCTTCTGCTCCCACGATCTGGCCTTTATAGTTTACTTTCGGCTGATATTCCATATGAAGAGTTTGTGTCTGGCTCTTAAAGCCTTCCCGGATCTCTGCCGCCAAAGCGCGGGCAAGAGAACCTGTTTCATCGTGACGGTTAAGTATGGTTTTAACCTGCCGTTCCTGAATATATTTAATTTCATTTGCCAGTCCCCTAAACACTTCGATGCGGGCGGACTGCTGGTGCTTTTCCTGCATTCTGACGAAAGGAATATAAATCAGCACAGCCAACACCAGATTAACGGCTTGCATCACGGCCCCGACAACGGATCCCGTACTGAGATAACCGGACAGGAAAATGGGAGTGGTCCATTTTACCGCCTGCGTAACCGGAGGAACCCAGCCAACGCTTACGGATATCCAGGCGTTAAGGCACAAAAAAACAGGCGCTAACACAAATGGGGCCAAAAAATACGGATTGAATATAATGGGCAAACCAAATATCATGATTTCATTGATATTAAATAAACCGGGCAGTACCGAAATCTTTGCCAAACGGGTTTCGCCGCTGTTCTTCCCAACCAGCAAGAGGGCTATCAACAGTCCAAAGGTTGCTCCTGCACCTCCTAAATAAACATAGGTATCAAAAAATTCTTTATTAAAAATAGCCTCACCCATTGCTGACGAAACTGACGAAGCAGCGACAGGCACGGCATCCATAATTACATTTCCTCCATGTATGCCAAAAAACCATAAGATGTGAGTGATGAGAATAACAATTACTGCGGAAAAGAAATTTTCTCCCGACAGCCACATGTCATTGATCTTATGTAAAATCTGGTTATTGCCTAATCCTATTAAATTAAGCATCACTTTTCCCATACTAAAGGTAAAAACAGTGAGCAAAGCAGGAAATACCGACCGAAAGGCTTCCCGGGTCATGGTACTTCCATGATAATTAATAAGATTTTTAGACCGTATGCATACCTGCAGTTTATAGAAAAAGCAGTACAAATCGCATGCAAGAAATGATATGATAATAGCTTCAAACATACCGGAAGAGCCAGCATTTGCTGTGCTTATAACAATACCATCTGAATTCTTCATCCATATAATGAAAGCGATCAGTGCTACTGCCTGTAAGACAGTTGTACTGACCTCCCCGGACTTAATGAACTCTTTTTCGCTCGCAATCGCTTGGCTGACGGTAATCACTGTAATAATCGCCATAATTTGAAGAGTACCTTCATATATAAGTAAACCAATTTCCCACCAGCCTTCTCCAAAAATATATGACATAAAAGACTGGTACGCCGGGATGGGCAGATTTAGCATCGCCAGCACAATGGAACCGATTAGAACAAACGGCATTAGGTACAGCAATCCTCTGCGGAGTACGCGGATCATCTGCTTATTTGCCAGCTTAGATATAAGTATATCAAATTCCTGCATTATTGTTATGATTACCTCCTCTCGGTAAGTCCATGATTTTAATTATAAAATTTTTAATGAATTAATTGTTGCTAATTGTAATCAATTTATGAAATTTTGTTCTCAATTTAATTTTCTCTGCCAACTAACGATTTTAATTTACGGGCATAAAAAGAAGAAATCCTGATCTCCACCTCTGTTCCCTTTCCCTGCAGGCTCTTATAGGTCAGGCCGTACCCGGGACCGTAAAGAATCTCCAGGCGTCGATGGGTATTGAATACGGCAATGTTTGTCCCAATTTTACTGGTTCCCTTGCCGGAGAGAATGCCGGAAAGCTTTCCGGTATCCATTCCCACCCCGTCATCAGAAATCAGTATAACGGCTGTGTTTTCTTCCATCCAGCCGGTAATGACAATGGTTCCTCCTTTTGGTACCTTTTCCAAAAGCCCATGAAGGATAGAATTTTCCACCACTGGCTGAAAGGTCAGCTTTGGAATTGGCAAGTCCATCATATGATCTGGTATATCCACCACAAAGTCAATGATCTGATGGTAACGCATATTTTGAAGCCGGACATAGGTTTTCACATGTTCCAGCTCATCGGCAATGGTGCTTAAGATTCCCTTATGGCTCAAAGTCAGTTTGTAAAAACGGGAAAGGTCCACGACCGCCTCCGAAACCTCTTCTGTCCGGCCCTGCTGTGCCAGCCAGTTGATCATGTCCATGGTGTTGTATAGAAAATGGGGGTTGATCTGGGCCTGAAGAGAATTAAACTCAGCGGCTCGTAAGTCCTCTGCCGCTTTTGCCTGTTCCCCGATGAGCCTGTTCATCATTCTGGTCATATAATTGTAGGTGTCGATCAAGCCCCCGATCTCATCATGGTAAAGAGATGCAGGCAGAGGGGTGGGAGGCTCTGTACGCACCTTTGCCATTTGCCCAATGACAGAGGAAATCCGGTTGGTAATGGAATGGGACAACCGGTTTGCAATTAAAAATGAAGTCAATATGCAAAGTAAATATATAAAGAAAAAGCCGATCATAAGGAGAAAGCTTTTTTGAATGATGGCTTTGGTTGGAATGACAGCCACCATAAACCAGTCCGCTTTCCTGATATAATAAAAACCGGCATAAACATCTTGATCCAGAATATTCTTTAGGATAAAATTATTGGACGACATAAAGAAATCCCGGACCTTGTCATAGCTGAAATGGTAGATTCCCGCCAGCCCGTCATCAGAGGTGGCAACGGTGCTGTCCCGGTCGTTGATGATATAGGCCACGCTGGTATCCTCTGTTAGATTGTTCTTTAAAAGTCTTGTAAACGGTGCTTTGGAGTAATAGATGGCCGTATAGCAGGTGTGGTACTCACTGTTATACAAAATGGTGGTTTTGGTAATATAGGCCATATCTCCTGATCCCCTTACCTCTATGGGGCTTAAATAGAATTCAGGACAAAAGAGAGAATTTAAAGACCGGTCTCCCTGGAAAATTCCGTGCCAGTAAGACCCTCTGGCCTCTCTCATAGGGCGGAAGATCCGGCCGGAAGATTCATTATGAAAGATTTCCTGAAATTCAGGAATATCAAGATAAATAAGAATATTTGTAATATATTCGCCGTCAATGATGGCTTCTGCTGTCTCGTAAAAATCTGCAGCCTCAGAGGAATCATCAATCCAGTTGGAAGGCTGGTATCCGTTCAGACGGAACAGCTTTTTATAATAAGGATGGGCTTCCAGGCTCTTCTGTGCCTCCAGACACGTTTCGATCAGCTGATCAATCTGCGGCATAGTCATAGCAGAGGCGGTTTGTTCCGTCCGGATAGTATCCGCCAAAACCATGTCATAAAGCTTTCCATGGAAAAAAAAGAACATGACCAGCATGGGTATGGTGGTGATGACCAGATGGGTGATGGTAAACTTTGTCTGAAGCATCATGTTGTTATAAAAGAACTTTACTCTTTGTATCAGATTTTTCATTTCAACATTTTCTCCCGGTAATCAGACGGCGATAGGCCAGTCATTTTTTTAAAGCTCTTGCTGAAATAATTTCCGTTGCTGTATCCTACCTTGTTTGAAATATCGGCAATCTGATAACGGGAATCAGCCAGAAGCTCTTTGGCTTTTTTCATCCGGAAATCCGTAAGGTATTGGTTAATGGTTTGTCCTGTTTCATTTTTAAAATACGTGCACACATAAGAAGCGGACAGGTAAACCTGGCCGCCGATATCCCGTACCGAAAGAGCTTCATTGTGATAATGATTATGGATATACTCTTTAATTAGGAAAATAGTGGTATCTTCCGACATATGTGACCGGGCTGCTTCAAAAAGCAGTTCGGTTTTTTGCGCCAGCTTTTGGTGCAGCTCCCGAAAGCTAAAGCAGCTTTCAAGAAGCTTCATGGCATTTTCCGGCTCCATGACCGGTGCCAGCCTAAGTGTCTGACGGCAGTCCTCCAAAACCATAAAAAGCTTATAATAAAGATCCTTTGCTTCATGGGAAGAAACCTCTCTCCTCTGGTAAAAATCCTCATAAAGGTGCAGAAGCAGTTCCCTTCCTTTTTTTTGGTCCTTATTTAATACAGCCTCCGATAAAAGGGTGATATAAGCATCCTCGGCGGACTTATTTCTGCCCTGTTTATCCGTATGTACCGTCTGTTTCTCTTCAGGGGTAAATAATGTTCCCGGATCAAAGAAAAAGCTGCTCTGCATGAGAGATACCGCAGACGCATAGGAATCATAGGCCCTTGCAATGCCTGTATAAGTTTCTCCTCTGCTGATATAGAAGGTAAAGGCAGAATCAAAACAATTCTTTAAGAAAAAGCCGGTCCTTTTTAAGGCTCCATGGGAAGGCAGCTCAGGGGAGAGAATATGGAACACATGGTACTGGATATATTTTGACACATAGTAAACCTGCATATGGGAATGGGAAAGAAATACTTCCAGATCCGTCAGTACCTGATCCATAAGACTCTGGTCTGTCTGGCTCTGTTCCAGCTTGACAACAAAAGAGGTGAAGCCTGCATGGGAGGTGAGCTTAAGGCCCAGCTCTTTTGCAAGGGCTGCGACGGTTTCCTTATTGTCCTTGTAAGGTTGGGTAAGGGCTGCGGCAAAGGAAGAGGCGGTTCCCCTGGAATAAAACAGCTCATTTTTTACAGTCCTCATATTCTGACGGACACAGTTGTAGGCTTCCTGGATTGAGTTTTTCACCTCTGCAGGATCCAGGGGCTTTTCCACATAGTTGATAGCCTTTAAGCGAATAGCCGCTTTTAAATATTCTTTATCCGAATAACCGCTCATAAAGATAAAGGCCGATTGAGGAAGCAGCTTTTCCAGCCGTTCCACCATCTCAATTCCATCCATTCTGGGCATCCTTACATCGCATAAAACGATTTCAGGCTTCACTTCCTTTGCTATGCGAAGCCCGCTTATGCCGTCCTCTGCCTGGAACAGCTGAAAGATGCCCAAAGACTCCCAGTCAATGGAATCAATCAACCCGGTACGTGTGAGCTCTTCATCATCAACGATCAGCAATTTCATAACAATCTCCTTCCTGCATGTTATCCATTATTATTCTAGCAAAATAACCAAAAAACACAATACAAAAGCCCTGATATTGCCATTATCAACGAAAAACTCAAAAATATATTACCCGTTATCAAAAGATTATGCTGTTTCTTCCATATCCCACTGATGGTAAAATGATCCCAGCTTAAGAAGGGAGGAAGCAGCCGTGTCCGAATATGTTCTGGAATTAAAGGGCGTTACAAAAATATTTCCCGGCGTAAAGGCCTTAGACCAGGTTCATTTCAGTCTGAAAAAGGGCGAGGTTCATGCACTGATGGGGGAAAACGGAGCGGGAAAATCCACATTTATCAAAGTGATAACAGGAGTTCACAGGGCAGACGAAGGAGAAATCTTTCTGGACGGGAATCATACAGAATTTAAAGGGCCAAAGGATGCCCAGACAGCAGGAATCGCTGCTGTTTACCAACATCCTACCTCCTACCCGGACCTTACGGTGACGGAGAATATATTTATGGGCCATGAGATCGTAAAAAACCGTATGATCCAGTGGAAGCGGATGAATCAGGAGGCGGATAAGCTGTTAATGGAACTGAATGCAGATTTTAAAGCCTCCGCCGAAATGGGAAGCTTAAGTGTTGCCCAACAGCAGATGGTGGAAATCGCAAAGGCACTATCCACCCAGGCCAGAATCATCATTCTTGATGAACCCACAGCTGCTCTTACAAAAAACGAATCCGAAGACTTGTACCGGATCGTGGATCAGTTAAAGGCCGCCGGTGTTTCTATTATCTTTATCTCCCACCGGTTTGAGGATATGTACCGGCTGGCGGATCGGGTAACCATTTTCCGGGATTCCCGGTACATCGGTACCTATGAATCGGGGGGAATCACCAATGGCGAGCTTATAAAGGCCATGGTAGGCCGCGAGATCAGGGACCTTTACCCAAAACCGGAGGTAAAGACCGGCCCGGAGGTTCTTAAGGTGGAAAACATGTCAAGGACCGGATACTTTAAAGACATAAGCTTTGCACTTCACCAAGGGGAGATTCTGGGACTTACGGGACTTGTAGGGGCAGGGAGAACAGAGGTGGCAGAAAGCATCTGCGGCATTACAATGCCGGATTCCGGAAATATTTATATTGAGGGAAGGCACGTCTCCATAAAACACCCGTCTGATGCCATGAAAGAAGGGCTTGTCCTTCTTCCGGAGGACCGACAGAGAGCAGGTCTTATCCTCACCTGGGGCCTGTGGCGCAATGTGACCCTGCCCATCATGGGAAAATATGCGAAATGCGGCATTACAAATGAAAAAATGGAATATGAAACCGCAAAACAGCTTTTGGAAGAAGTGGATACAAAGGCAGTTTCCATCTTTGATCCTGCCAGCTCCTTATCCGGAGGAAACCAGCAGAAAGTGGTGGTGGCAAAGGCTTTAAGCCAGGAGATGAAAGTCGTCATTATGGATGAACCCACCAAGGGCGTGGATGTAGGAGCAAAGGCCGAGATCTATCAGATTATGGGGGATCTAGCGAAGAAAGGATACGGAATCCTTCTCATATCCTCGGAAATGCCGGAAATTTTGGGTATGAGTGACCGCATCCTGGTCATGTGCAATGGCAGGCTGTCCGGTGAGCTAAACCGCGGGGAAGCGACTCAGGAGGCCATTCTCCAGCATGCCATGGAAAGGAGTTCCCAATAATGGACAAAAAACTGCTTAAGAAAATCACTGGCTCCAGAGAAGCCAGCCTGCTCCTTGTTCTGGTGATCCTCTGCATGGTGATCCAGATGTTCAGCCCATCATTTCTGACAGCAAAATCTATTCTGGATATGCTGAAAAACAATGCGGTCATCATGATTATGGCCCTGGGAATGCTTTGCGTCCTTCTGGTGGGAGGAATCGACATTTCCATTACCTCCACCCTGGCTCTTTCCGGAATGACCGTAGGAATGCTTCTTAAATATAACATCATTCATAATACACTCCTTCTGTTTCTCATCGCCATTTTAGTAGGCGCTTTATGCGGAGCCATCATTGGTTTTGTGGTCGCAAGAGGAAAGGTGCTTCCCATTATCGCCACCATGGGATTCATGTACATATACAGGGGACTTGCCTATTTGATTGCCAAAAGCCAGTGGGCCAGTGCAGAAAATCTGGGAGGCTTTAAGAATTTTGCGTTGGAAAAGGAACTGGGGCTTGGTATATTAAATAATGTTATTGTCATTGTCCTGGTGTGCTATATCATCTTCTTTGCTGTCATGAAATGGACCAGAACAGGGAGAAAGATTTATGCAGTGGGCAGCAACCCGGAAGCTGCTGCCGTATCCGGCATCAATACCAAGAGGATCAAGCTGTTCGTCTATACCCTTATGGGAATGCTGGCCGGTTTATGCGGTGCCCTTGCTGTTGCGGTCTATTCCTCCGCCCAGCCTAACATGCTTTACGGAAAGGAAATGGATGTGATCGCGGCCTGTGTCATCGGAGGTGTGAGCATGTCAGGAGGCCGGGGATCGGTGGCAGGCGCTTTGTTAGGCTCCCTGATTCTGGCAGTCATTGCCAAGGCCCTTCCTCTCGTAGGGATCGATTCCATCGTACAGAATACGGTTAAGGGCTGTATTATTCTGGCTGTCATCATTTTCAACGTAGTAGCGCAGCGCATGATACAAAAGGAAAACTTAAAAGGAAGGGAGATGTAATTCATGGCTGGAAAATCGGGAAGAACAATATCTGCACAAGCAGAGCAAAGCTGGAAAAAAAGCCTTCTCAGCTGGGAAGGGATGCTGGCATTTCTGTTTTTTGCTGTAAACCTGTTATGCATGATCATCTCTCCAAGCTATAAGCTTACCAATGTGCTGCGGGAAATGCCAAAATATTTGACTGAGGTGTTTCTACTGCTTCCCATGGTTTATGTTCTCATTTTAGGGGAGATCGACTTATCAGTGGGCGCCATAGTCTGCTTATCGGCAACCACCGCCTGCCTGGCGGGAAATGCAGGCATTCCATTTCCGGTTGTCATTTTGACCGGCATTCTTGTTGGAACCGCCTGCGGGCTTTTTAACGGGATTGCAGTCACCCTGTTTACAGAGCTGCCATCCATGATCGTCACACTGGCTACGATGATCATATTTCGTGGGATTGCTGAAATTGCGCTGGGAAGCGGAGGCTCCGTATCCTTAAAGCATAATGAAGGCTTTCGGGCACTGGCAGGGAAAATCGGGCCCATACCTTATATCTTTTTTGCAGTCCTGTTTGCGGCAGTTATTTTCATTTTTATTGTAAGCAGGACCTCTTTTGGGCGAAGGCTCTATGCCATTGGAAGCAACCGGACCACTTCATTTTATTCCGGCATCCATGTACAGAAAATACGTCTGGCAGTCTATTCTGTTACCGGAATGATGGCAGGCATCAGCGCCATGTTTCTGGTTTCGGTTCTCTACGGTGCAAATACCACTACGGGAACAGGCTTTGAACTGGATGCCATTGCCATGGCTGTGTTCGGAGGGATTTCCACGGCAGGCGGAAAGGGAAAATTAACCGGAGCCATGATATCAGCATTTATCATTATCTGTCTCCGGATCGGCTTAGGCCAGATAAACATGAATCCCCAGGTCATTCTGGTGATTCTTGGTACCCTGTTAATTCTGGCAGTTATGATACCGGAACTATTAAAGAACGGAAAACAGAAGCATGCGTGATACGTAACACCAGAAGGTGTTCAGTATAAAAACTAAGAAATGGAAAAGGGAGGTAATTGTAATATGAGAAAACAATTGGTTTATGCAATCCTGTGTACCGCAGCGATTTCAGGAATCCTTGCAGGCTGCAGCAGTAAAAGCAGTACGACGGAAAGTACGGCGTCCCCACAGATAACTGAGGCTGCACCCAAGGATGGGACGGGAACCGGGGGAGCCTCCGGAAAAACCTTTGCCATCGTTACAAAGGCAGCAGGCAATCCGTATAATGAAAAAATGGCACAGGGCTTTCAGAAGGTCATCGAAGCGGAGGGTGGAACCTGTATTATCAAACATCCGGAATCCGCTACGGCAGACGCACAGGTATCCGTGATCCAGTCCCTGATCTCCCAGGGCGTAGATGCTCTCTGCATTGCGGGAAATGATGAAAATGCTCTGCAGGCAGCCCTGGAGGATGCCATGACAGCAGGAATCAAGGTTTCCTGTCTGGATTCCAAGGTGAACAAGGACAGCCGTCAAACCTTTGTCAATCAGGCCGGAACCGCGGAAATCGGCCAGGCCTTAATGGATGCCGTCTATGATATCTCAGGCGGTGAGGGGGACTGGGCCATTCTTTCTGCTACTTCCCAGGCTACCAACCAGAATGCCTGGATCGAAGCCATGAAAGAGGTCATGAAGGAAAACAAGTATTCAAAGCTAAATCTGGTTGAGGTTGCCTATGGAGATGACGAACCCCAGAAATCCACAGACCAGACTCAGGCACTTTTAACCAAATACCCTGATTTAAAGGTTATCTGCGCACCAACTACCGTTGGAATCAATGCAGCAGCAAAGGTACTTCAGGATGAGAAATCCAAAGTCAAGCTGACAGGCCTTGGACTCCCTTCTGAAATGGCAGAATACATCGGCAATGATGACGCTCACTCCTGTCCTTATATGTACTTATGGAATCCTATTGACGTAGGTTCCTTAGGGGCTTATACTTCCATCGCCCTGGTAGACGGCTCTATCACAGGGAAAGCAGGCGACACGTTTGCTGCAGGGGAAATGGGTGATTACAAGGTGATCGGGGCATCGGATGGCGGAACGGAGATTATCCTTGGGCCTCCATTTAAATTCGACAGCTCCAATATTGACGAGTGGAAATCCGTTTATTAATAAAAAGGGGAAAGAAGTGGCTGCCGTACCACTCTGGTACTCTCATATAAAATCTTCCGGCATGGAAAAGGCCGCAGTTTAAAACTGCGGCCTTTGCTATGCTGACAGGCGCCTTTCCCCTAGATAAGGTTCCTCAAGGTTTTAAGCTGCTTTCTTTTGAATGCTTATGATAATCGTTGCAAAAACTACAAGTACACAACCTGCAGCTTGATACTTACTGATTGAATCTTTTAATATAGTGACAGAAAACAATGTTGAACTAATTGGAATAATACCCGCAAATGCCGCAATGGTATAACCGTTACACCTTTTTGCTCCTGCAAACATAAACGCAAAGGCGACGATTGTAACAATACTGCCATACCATAAGAAGGCAATCCAGCCGCTGATCGGCAGAGCTGCGATTGCTGCCCAAGGCTGTTCCAGCAAGGCGGGTATAAGGCACAGTACCATAGCACAAATACTTACAAATCCAGCGTGAACCAATGGGGGCAGTGTTTCATCACTTTTTGCTCCTACATGGATTTTCCGTGAAAACGTTGTAAATAGTGATTCACAAGCTGCCGCACATAATACATAGATTACTCCGATTGGCTGAAAGTTTTCAAGCGTTGTCTCAAATGGAAAACCTTGTACCAACAGTACACCGACAAACGTTATAAGAATACCTATTACCGTGCGTAAGCTTAAATACTCGTGCAGCATCAACCAGGTGAGCAATGCGGTGATTGCCGGCGTGGCCCCTGTAATAATCCCTGCTTCTGCAGCCCCGATATATTGCAATCCGGTTGTCAAAAACACCCGGAAAAGGAAACTGCCAAACATCGCCTGCAACAAAATGACCGTCCAGATTTTTCTTGACAGGTACTTTGCTGTATCATACATGTTCTTACCGCTAAACAGTACCGCAGTTAAGGATGCGAATACCAGGCTTAAAAACGTGGTGGTAAAAGCCGGAAGATATGCGGATATAAAGCTGGCGGCAATCACCGAAGAACCAGCCAAAATAAATGCTATCGTTAAATACAATCTCCCCATGCCGGCCTCAATAAACATTTATGGATTGTACTTCCACACCTGGAATCGCTTGTGACAGATAAGAAGATATTGTCTTTAAGTGCGCATGGATTAACGATTCGGTTACACCTTCAACTCCGTATACAAAATAGAGCGCGTTTTGAGTAGCTTCTGTTATTCTTGTCCGGTAATCAGGTCCATTCATTATGCTTGAGAGTATCCCTTTTACATCAGATAAATACAGATCGTTTTTTATAAGCTGCTGCTCTTTCCCGGATATGCCTTTATAATTCAATAGTTCTGAGGCGACATTAACTGTCAGATCACCTTCAATCAAATCTAAATCGTGTCCGGCTGTAAGCAGTAAATTTTTCACCTCGGCTAAAAACATGGCTTCTACGGGTATGCCGACAGGCGGGATACGTTTACCCTTTAGCAAAACCGACTCTAACTGGCTCAATACATGGTAGGTTTTATTATACCGCTTGTAGTAGGCCGCGTAATGACAAAGCGGTTCTTTTGTCAAGGCGGGTTTGCGCACGTAATTGGAGTTATTTAACTTCATATGCTCTATTTCTGTTGCTATTATGTTATCCATAACAGCACGTTCTATCGGTGAACATAAACCCTTAACAATCATCATGCCAAATTTCGTTTCTGGAAAAGTGTTTTTCACAGAGGGTGATATTTTTATCATTTTCTTTCCGTCCTTTCCTTTTTGCAGTGGTATGTGCTATAATTCTACCATCTGTAAAGTGGTCTTAAAAGTTCCACTTTTCGATTGATTTTATAGAACCACTTTTGAAAGGAATGATAGAAATGTGGATTACAATTGACCGCCAAAGCCAGCTTACACTTGCACGCCAAATTTATAAACAAATCTGTCAAATGATTTTAAACGGAACACTGGAATCCGGGCACCGGCTTCCTTCTACAAGAAAATTATCTTCTGATTTATCTGTCTCCAGAAATACTGTAATTGAAGCTTATAGCCAGCTTATTGCAGAGGGGTACTTAAATACTTATAAAGGTTCAGGTACAGTTGTTGCAGAAGGATTGCACGCTTTAGATTCTGGGGTATCTTTCAATCAAAATCCTGCACCTAAGCAGGATAAAATACAGCTTCCAAAGGAAATGATTGACTTCCGAACGGGAATACCGGCGCTCGAATACTTCCCACGCAAGGAATGGGGCAATCTTTATCGGGATATTTGCAACCAGATCCCTGCCTGTGCTTTCGGCTATTGCAGTACATCCGGAGTATGGGAGTTAAGGGTAACAATCGCCCAATACTTATATCGGACAAGGGGCCTGACATGCGACCCTGCCCAAGTCGTGATTACCTCCGGTTCAACACAAGGCTTATCGCTTATTTCCCATGTACTGCAGGACAAGCAAAAAGTGGTCTTAACAGAAGATCCTTCCCATGCAGGGCTGCGGAAGGTAATTACAACGGCAGGATGCTTTATCGAAGGCATTTCCGTAGATGATAAGGGTCTGCGCACAGAATTGCTGGATATCCCAAGGCAGGTCTCATTTATTTATACCACGCCATCACACCAGTACCCCATGGGAAGTATTCTGCCTATAAAAAGGCGGCTGGACTTAGTCCGGTATGCCGAACAAAATAACTGCTATATTGTAGAAGATGATTATGACAGTGAATTCCGATACGAAGGACCGCCTGTAAGCTCTCTTTACGAATTAAATCCAAAGCGGGTGATTTATCTCGGCTCGTTCAGCAAAATACTGGCCCCCGCATTCCGGTTAGGATTTATGATTTTGCCTAAAGAGCTGGTCTCTCCTTGTAAAAAGCTGAAAATGTATTTTGATGTCCATACGGATGCATTGGGGCAATACACATTGGCAAAATTTATACAGAACGGCGAGTTTGAAAAGCACATATGGAAAATGAAAAAGCATTATGCCAGAAACCGCAGTTTGCTCCTTGCTGAACTATCAAAACATTTCCCAGACCAGTTTGAAGTCTTAGGACACGCTACGGGCTTACACCTTGTTGTACAATTCCATAACAAAATGTTTACTGATAAAATGATTCATGCAATAGCCGATAATGGCGTACGTATCTACCGAGCAGGGAGTTTTTATCAGAAAGAAAATCAAGAGCGCAACAATGAAATCATTTTGGGTTATTCCCATTTGTCCTCTGAAAAGATCGCAGAGGGGGTTAAAATTATCAGTGACATAATTTCATAGACGGCAAAGAATAAAAAGAGGACGGACCGAAAAGCAGCCCTTTTATCTTCACGCGTTTCAGGTTCAGATCACCCATATTATAATGACATTGCCGAATACTCATCTACTGGTGTATTATACAAATTCACATCAAGCTCTGAAGTCAGCCTTGCTGTTACGAGGCCGGCCAGCATAGCATCATTCACATTCAAAGCGGTCCGTCCCATGTCAATTAAAGGTTCCACTGATATTAACAGTCCAGCCAGACCAACAGGCAGATTCATGGCGGATAAAACCATCAACGCGGCAAATGTCGCACCTCCGCCAACCCCGGCAATGCCAAAGGAGCTGATTGCAACGATAATAGACAGTTTTGCAATGAAACCAATGCTCATAGGATTAAAACCAACCGCAGGGGCGATCATGACAGCAAGCATAGCGGGATAAACGCCTGCGCAGCCATTCTGGCCAATTGTTGTTCCGAAAGATGCGGCAAAGTTGGCAATACTATCAGGAATGCCAAGTTTCTTAGTCTGTGTCTCAATCGTTAAAGGCAGTGTACCCGCACTGGATCTTGATGTAAATGCAATGGTAAGCGTTGGGAAGACTTTCTTGATGTATGTTGCTGGATTCAATTTCATCAACAGGATAATTAAAAAATGTATGGCAAACATGACAATCAATGCGACATAGTTTGCAATAACAAACTTAGACAGGGCAATAATGCCTGCTATGTTTGTTGTCGCAATTGTCTTTGTCATAAGCCCCAGAATGCCATACGGCGTTAATCTTAGTATAAAAGTTACCATCCGCATAACTACTGCATAGAGGGAATTAATGATTTTCTGGAAAGTTTCAGCTTCTTCCGGTTTTTTCTTTTGTATTCCCAATGCGGATATGCCAAGGAATGCGGAAAAGATAACCACTGCAATGGTAGAGGTAGCCCTGTCTCCGGTCATATCCTGGAAAGGATTTTGGGGGATAAAGCTCAAAATCTGCTGTGGTATCGTCTGATCCTGGACGGTTGAAACTTTTCCTTCAAGATACTCGGCCCGGTCAGTCTCCGCCTGGCCCACGGTTATTTCTTCCGCTGTCAGATGAAAGGTATTTGCCGTTGCAATACCCACCAAAGCGGAAATGAACACAGTCAGCAGTAAGGTTGCCAGCACATATGTACTGATTTTCCCCAGGCTTGTATGGGACTTCAGATTAACAATGGCCGATATAATGGAGACCATAATGAGGGGAATAACAATCATTTTCAAAAGATTCACATAACCAGTACCGATAATGGATATCCAATCCAACGAAGTTTTAAGTACCGGACTGTCAGATGCAAAAGCAAGCTGCATGATACTGCCTATAACAATTCCCATAAGCAGAGCAGAGAATACTCTCTTTGCAAACGATATATGCTTCTTCTGCATATAGTAAAGAATTCCGACAAGTACAAGAATCACGGCGATTATAACCAAAGTCCATAACAAATCCATACATTTTCCTCCTTAAAAACCACACATATTGAACACTGCAGTATCAGACATTTGTTTGCATAGTGACGGGGAGTGATTGTGAAGCTACTGAAATATTTCATGGTACGATGATTCTGCGGCGGCTTTGGAACTGTTACGGCCTTAAATATTCCTGATCCAAACGCCCCCGGATTGATAAAGTATATTCACAAGGAACAACCTTAATGATACGGTTTATTGATGATATCAACCGGCTCTATCCTATATAACATATATGTTTAGTATGTTAACATTATGTGGAAAATTTGTCAATTTCACTCTTCCCTGTATTTTAATCTGTCCTTAACCTGCCTTTTTTTGTTCCTAATTTTATTAACATCTGTATCAGCGGACATGATAAAAACCGCAGCTTAGGACTGCGGCCTTTCCTTCGATGCTTTATTCCATAATCACAAATCGGGTAACTCTAAAAATTCATCTGTCTTTATAACATGTGCAAAAAGATCATCCAATGAGGCCATAAAAACATTATGAACAGTTTCAGCAGGAATCGTGTGCCGATTGTATATCAGGTCTTTCGTAGCACATGCATCTTTACTAATATTATTTTAGTTTTCCATGTTATATCTGGATTATTTAGATACCTGCCATCTTACTTCCAAAACAAAATTGAGGGGTCATCCTTTTGCACATAGCCGCTTTTCTCGGCGGGATAGCCAAAAATTATCGGTGCTATGATTGTATAGTTCTGTGGTACTCCTAGACGTTCTTTTATTATTGGCACATTAAGAAACATTTGGGCGAATCCGATCCAGCATGTTCCTAACCCCATGGAATGCGCCATCAGCATTACATTTTGTGCAACAAGGGTACAATCTCCTGCAGGGTTTGGGCCCTCCGGTTTTGCGTAAATGGTCAGCAAGGCAGGCGCATTATAAAAAATATTAAACTCAGGATCATGAAACGTGGCTCGATAGCTTTCCAAATAAGGCCGTGATTCCAATGTATCCAGCAAATACTCCTTTGCCTCATCGGATAACTGCTGCAGCAAAATCCTATCCTGAATAACGGAAAATGCCCAAGGCTGTGTATTCATGGCACTTGGTGCGTTTGTACCGGCGTAAATTAATTCGTTAATGATCTCATCACTAACGAATTCAGATTTATAATTACGGGTAGAGCGACGTGTATAGATTGCTTCTTTTAATTCCATTGGTATACTCCTCTCTTTTATGGTATCAATATATATATTACCGTATCCAGCGATAATCAGTCTTTTATTGTAACGAATAGATTGTTCCTTGTATCTAATTTACAACCGGAAGATGAGGAATATTATATCGCTGTTATTCATTTACCAATTGATGATTTGGCTTGCAGTTAATTATTAAGTTTTGGAGACAAATGTATCCTTTTGGTTTCCAGTGATCGTTACTTCTCCGCTCACATGGCAGCTTACCAAACCATACCGGCAATAATAAATCCCTTCACATCGCTCTCGCCGTCTGTTACAATTCCTCTGCATGTTATGTCTCCAGTGACACGGGAGCAAAATAGCTGCACCTGATTGGCCCGGATATTACCAGTAACGTTACCATTACAGTAAACTGCCCCTCTGCAAAAAACATCACCGTTTAAATCACCTCGAATAAGCAGATCATCACTGCTTTCAAGATATCCCCATATTTCATTATTTTGCATCCGATTAAATTTTTCTCTAAAATTAAAGAACTAGTGTAATTTATTTCAAATTATATAGTTTTATATTTTAACAAAGCAAATATTGTTCCCAACGGGCCTTATGTCGTATCAAATGATGACTGGTCCAGTAACTCCAATATCTGGATAATTCAGTACATAATTCTGGCAATTTGGAACAAACAGGCTTGTTAGCCTTTTTAAAAAGTATTATATTTAGAACATATTAATATTCAACTATCAAGCGGCGTTCCCGCCCTTTCCCCTACCCCGCTTACAAAATGGAGGTGTTCTTTATTCCCAAGATCTATACATCAGAAGACGTTTTAACTGCAGCAATAGAACGAATTAACATTGCATTTTCACATTTCTCCCATCTATATCTCTGCGTATCCGGCGGAAAGGATTCCTCCGTTATGCTTCAACTCTGCGCGAATATTGCCCGGCAGCGAGGCAGGAAATTCAGCGTCCAATACATTGACCTGGAAGCACAATATCAGGCTACGATTCAGCATATTGAAGAACTGCGCCGGATGACGGCAGATGTGGTAGACAGGTTTTACTGGTGCTGCCTGCCTTTGTCACTTCGTAATGCAGTATCCGTGATCCAGCCTAAATGGATTTGCTGGGACCGTAATGACCGGAATAAATGGGTACGTGATATGCCCGATTACGGTTGCGTTATAAACATGAACAACCTGCCGAAGGATTGGACATGGTTTTACAAGGGCATGGAGTTTGAAGAATTTACATATCAGTTCAGTCAATGGTTCCAAAAAATCCACGGTGATTCTGTGGGTGTAGGCATTGCCATCCGGAGCAATGAGAGTCTTAACCGTTTTAATACCATTATCAGTAAAAGGAAGGAAATGTTTAAGGACTATGGCTGGACTACAAAGCTTCGTGTTCCTGAACCCGATTGCGAGATCTATCACTTCTATCCGCTATACGATTGGCGAACAGAAGATATCTGGGGCGCCGTAAGCAAGCTGGACCTTGCCTTTAATGAAATTTATGAGCTGATGTACAAGAACGGGCTGAGCATCCATCAGCAGCGGCTCTGCCAGCCTTATGGAGATGACCAGCGCAACGGACTGAACCAGTTCCGCGCACTGGAACCAGAGACCTGGGAGCGGGTGGTCAATCGAGTACATGGCGTAAATTTTGGAAATATATATGCCAGATCGTCACTGTTAGGAAACATAAAATCCGAAAAGCCCTCAGAAATGACCTGGCAGCAATATACCGTATTATTGCTTGAAAGCCTCGGACTATATTCGCCTGAGCTGCGGGATCACTACTATCGTAAAATCAATATTTATTTGCAGTGGTGGGCCTCTCACGGATTCCAGTTAGAAAAAATTCCAGACGAAGCAGACCGGAAACTGGAGACCCAAAAAAAGGTACCGTCCTGGCGGCGGATCGCCAGAGCGATTGAAAAAAATGATTTCTGGCTGCGCCGGCTCAGCTTTGCGCCATCTAAGTCAGACGTAAAACTTTTGATGCAGCTTAGAGAAAAATATCAGAATTTTATACATTTGGAGGATGCCCCGGACAAGCAGATGCGTAAGATCATCATGGAGGAGGAAGGCAGTGGATAAGATACAATGCTTCGAAGGGAAGTATGATAAAGCCCTTTTTTATTCAAAGATGGGGCTATTTTTCGCAGAGGAGCGATACATCCGTCAAATGCCCTACCTGCGCAACGAGCCTGACCGGATCTGGTTCCTGATTGAAAAAGAAGGGCAGGTCGCCGCTTTTTCGTCTCTGATGATTAAGAATGAATACATTTTATTTTCTACGGAATATGTGGAGATCAGATACCGCAGACAAGGCCTGTTTAAAGCCTTAACAGATGCCCGGTTCCTATATTGTCACGAAATGAAAATGCCTGTGCACACCTCGACCAATATCGAATTTATCAAGGATTACTATATGCGGCAAGGCTTTGTAATATATAGAAAAACAAAAAATTATTGGTTTTTATCCGGAAAGATTCAGGAGGTAGCTTATGGAATCCACAAAAGAGAAAAAAGCAGAAACCTGCTATTCGGAGCTTAATGCTTGTATTGAAAAAATCATTCGGCTCCTTAAAACAATGAAATTGCTTGAAAAGGTACAGGCACTGAACAAAATTCGCCGGGCGTTAAGCGAATGTTCTCCGTTTCACGATCCCGTAGATCTTGTGGAATGGATTCCCGCCCAAAAAGTGAAGGCAAATGATTATAATCCAAATAAGGTTGCACCAGATGAAATGGAACTGCTTTACACATCAATCCGTTTGGATGATTTTACTCAGCCAATCGTATCCTATTGTATCGACAAAGATCATTATGAGATTACTGACGGGTTTCACCGTAACAAAATTGGCAGATATCCCGAAATTGCGAGAAAACGTCACGGCTACTTGCCCTTAACCATTATAGATAAACCTTTGGACGAACGTATCGGTTCTACGATCCGCCACAACAGGGCAAGAGGAACCCATCAGATCCGTTCGATGAGTGAGATTGTGGCTAATTTGGCAACAATGGGATGGTCAGATGATAAAATAGGAAAAAATCTGGGCATGGAATTAGATGAAATCATTCGGCTGAAGCAAGTCAGCGGATTGAAAGGAGCCTTCCAAAACCATGAATTTTCTAAATCGTGGAAAGAGTTTGAGTATAATTATTATAAATAATAAGAAAAGGCAGCCTCTACTTCAGTGGAACCGCTGCCTCTCTATACGGTTTCGGCTGCCCTAAAACGGGGATTTTTAGGTATGCAGACCTTTATTTTAAATATCCTCTTTTCAGTGTCTGGTTCCATGAACCCGCTTCCTCTAATCTTGGTGATATGAACCTCTTTTCCCCAACGGCATTGAGACAATCGGACCGGCTGTCTTCAAATGGAAATTATACTTTTCCACTTTATATTAATATTATATTTTCTCAAATAGGCATGTTAAAATGTTCCGAAACACATTTAAAAGTTCCAAAACAAACGTTATTCTCCTGAAAGTTGAATGAAAAACGAAAGCCAAAATTATATTCCGTTGAATGAAAAGTACCGAACTGGATTATGTATAAACATAAAACAGCCTCCCTGCCGGTTTCCAGGAATCCGGCAGGGAGGCTGTTTTATTTTATTATTTTATGCTCAGCCTTTGTTTTGGCTGCATTTGACCGCATCAATGGCAAGGACAACCATAAGTGCTAAAAGACTGTCCTGTCCATCGGTCACATCGATCAAGTAAGTATCTGTAAAATGAAAAAGCTGCTTTTCAATCCGGGCCACAACGCTGCCGGTCTGGGAAAGAATGCTGTAATCCCATTCCATAAAGCTGCCTTCCACATGCCAGCCATTGCAGTCAACGGAAAAAGAGGGTTTAAAAAATGTAAACTCCTTGGTGATGGTTCCCACCGTTTGTCCGCCGATCTGTATGGCAAACCGGGGCAGGAAGGTCAGCACCTGCTCCCTTAAGGTGGCCAGATGATTGCCGTTGTTGTCATAGATTTCCA
Organism: [Clostridium] celerecrescens 18A; assembly: GCF_002797975.1. Taxonomy (NCBI): domain Bacteria; kingdom Bacillati; phylum Bacillota; class Clostridia; order Lachnospirales; family Lachnospiraceae; genus Lacrimispora; species Lacrimispora celerecrescens. Next base: position 3,008,439 of record NZ_PGET01000001.1, read on the forward strand.
GTTTGTGTCCCCAGGCGGGCCTGCCGCAGACTGTATATACGGCAGTTCCATTTTCATCATAAATGTCGTAACTGTCAAACCAGGAAAAAAAACGCTGTTTAAACATTAGCTTCATGATATCTTTCTATCTCCTTTTTCGTCTTTATCCATTATCTGCCCGCACCATTCCTTTAGCATGCATTCCCCGCACTTTGCCTTTCTTGCTGTGCAGATTGCCCTGCCATGATAAATCAGTTGAAAATTGATCCGGTTCCAGTGATCCTTTGGGAGTACTCTTTGCAGCTCCACTTCCACCTCTGCCGGGTTTTTCCCGAATGCCCAACCCAGCCGCCTGGCGATGCGGAACACGTGGGTATCCACCGTGACCCCTGGTATGCCATAAGCATCTGCCAGAAACAAGGTGGCGGTCTTTCTGCCAACTCCGGCCAACGTCAGGACCCCGTCCATATCCTTTGGCACCTCGCCTCCATATTTCTCTGCGATCTGACTGCAGCACTTTTTCAAATTCTTTGCCTTATTCTTATAAAGTCCGATGGAGCGTATGGAATCCTCGATTTCCTCCAATGGGGCTTCTGCCATCTGCTCTGCGGTCTGAAAACGCTGAAACAGCTGGGGAAGCACTTCTTCTACCTGTTTATCCGTGCTTTGGGCGCTGAGCATAATTGCCGCCAGAAGCTGCCAGGGCTGATGATGATAAAACCCTTCTTTTGTCACACCGTAAACCTGGTCCAATTTATCAAGGATATTACTTACATTTATCTTTCTCATTCGTTATTTCCCAACCTTCCGCCGCTATATTAATTCGCTGTCAATTCCTCCGGCTCAAACAGCCTTATAGTACCGTATTCCCCGTCATATCCGGGAGTGCAATGAACCTTTCCCTCTCTTAACCGCCTGATCCCCTCTGAAATCATATGGCAGGAAGCATGCCTGATATCCTCCAAAGGCAGCTCCCGAAGGATATGGAATTCAGGTCCTAAATCCCTTAACATGGATTCATACTGGTTCTGGACCTTCTTGCTTGCGATAGTATATCCAATAGAAGCCGCGATTACTTCAATAAGGGGAACCAGATTCTCAAATGGCTTTCCTCCGGGAAGAACATAGCCCTGGCTGCGGTCAGCCAGCTGTTCGATCCGGTGGGACACGCCTGTGGTCAGCTTTCGGCCGCATACCGGGCACTTGCCGGAATACAGCTTCGCTTCTGTCGGAGAGAGGCAGAGATTGCATTTCCGGTGGCCATCATAGTGATATTTTCCCTCTTCCGGAAAAAACTCTACGGTCCCCTCTAACCCCTCTCCCTTTTGTATGGCATTCCAAAGCCCGGGATAGGACAAGTCAATCTTCAGAAGATTGGCTTCCCTGCCAAGCTTTGAGGGGGAATGGGCATCAGAATTGGAAATAAGCTGAAAACGGTCAAGAGCCGACAAACGCCATATCATAGGAGGATCAGAAGAAAGCCCTGTCTCCAACGCATGCACATGGGGAGTTAAATCCTCAAAGCATTCCTCAATCGTATCAAAACCGGAAAATGCCCCAAACAACGAAAAATGCGGCGTCCAGATATGTGCCGGAATATAGATGGCCCTGGGGCATAATTCCAGCGTGATTTCTAGAAGGTCATGACAATCCAGTCCCAATATGGGCCTGCCGTCTGAATGAAGGTTTCCAATGGTCTCCAGTTTCTTAGACAGCAGCTCTGCCTCCTCAATGCCCGGAAGCAGAATGACGCTGTGAACCTTTCTCACTTTCCCATTTTTCTTATAGATGGAGCTGATCTCTCCGGAGATTACAAACCGGGGAATACTGGTTTCCGGCCCGGCTCCCTTGTCCATACGGTATTCTTCTTTTAATATGTAAAGCCCTTCCTCTGAGGGAATCAGCTTTTCCTTTAATTCCTCTCGCCATGCCGGGTGGGTAAAATCACCTGTCCCCAGGATGCCGATCCCTTTGCGCCTCGCCCATAAGTCCAAATATTCCAGCGAACAATCCTTACTGGTCGCTCTGGAATAATGGGAGTGGATGTGTAAATCTGCTATATACATAAATTTCACCTGCTTTTGTCAATTTATGCTTTATTATAGCTTTGTTTTCTATGGGTTGCAAGAAGAGGGTCCTTCCTTTTACCGGTATATTTTTCATAAATTCCCATGGCAAGCTCTGCCATATCCCTTCTGAATTCCGCCGGTTCCGTCAATTCAATCTGATCTCCCATGCTCAACAACCAGCCAAACAGATTCTCCTTGCTGGAAAAATCAAACTCAAACAATAGCTTTCCATCCTCCCGTTCCTTAAAACTGTTCATTCCATATTCCTCGATCAGATGCCATTTTATCTCCGGCTCACAAACGGCAGTGATATGAAATTGATTGGGATACGGATTTTCCGGAAAGTACTCAATGGGAGGTAAGGGAAGCTTTTCATAATGGTCCCCTGTGTCTGAAAGCTCCTGGATCCGGTTTAGCTTGAACATGCGGAAATCTTTCCTGTCCCTGCAGTATCCCCACACATACCAGGAGGACCACTGGAATACCAAAAGATAAGGGTCAATGGTTCTCACTGTTTCGCCACTTGGAGCATAATAGCAGAATGTTACCGAATGGCCTGCTTCAATGGTTTTCTGGATCAGATCGATCTTGGGTGACAGGGAGGATTTATACCAGGAGGAAAGGTTGATCATAATGTGGCTTTCCGGAGCCTTCACCGATGCCTGGTCTGATGACAGCTTTTTCATGAGCTGCTGGTACCGGTTCGTACCTGCTACGCTGTCTAAGCTTCTAAGCCCGGTCAGTATGGACTGCATTTCAAAGGAGGTCAGCACGGTCCGGTCGATCCGGTAGGCCGGCATGATCGATATTCCCCCGTTCTGTCCCTGTGAAGTGGTAAGGGGAATCCCTGCCCTTAACAGGGCCTCCACATCCCTGTTTATAGTCCGTCTTGAAACCTCAAAGATTTCTGCAAGATAAGAGGCCGTTACCTTTTCCTCTTGAAGCAGGATGGATAAAATCCCAATAAGTCTGTCAATCTTCATAGGCGTTCCTTTCTTTGTTGTCCTTATTATATCACGGCAAAAGGTCTCAGAAAAGGCCGTTCTTTCCATTGTCACTCATTGACTCCCTTTTCCATTTATGCTAGGATATGCCTAATAACCAAGATAGAAAGGACCTGTTAAATGAACTTAATGAACCTGATGCAGTTAAAGGAATCCTGGGCTGTTTTTAAAAATAACCACCCAAAATTTCCCCTGTTTCTGAAAGCAGCCTTAAACAGCTCTCTGAAAGAAGGAAGCGTGGTGGAAATCCATATTACGCCGCCGGAAGGAAAAACCCTTACTACTAATTTAAAGCTCAAGGCTTCTGATCTGGAGCTGTTTGAACAATGGAAAGACTCCTTAAAATAAATTGGTACTTTTACCGGACATGCTGAGGACAGTACCTTGATGGCCTATGTGGTTCAAGGGCATATAATAAAGGAATTAGCTTATGCTAATTCCTTTATTAATTATTCTTAAGCTAACTATTTTTGCATTGCACAGATCTGGGTTTTACTTAAGTCAGCGGCAGGTACCAATCCAGCAAATAGGGATTGTTATCCCTTGTTTTAATATCTTCATAGATTTCCCGCCGGGCATCTCCGCTTTCATAAGACCAATATTCATACCCTCTTAAGTAACTGTCCATCATTTCATCCCATGATGAAAACCTTTTTTGAATCGTCTGCGCTATTTCCAGTGACTTATCCAATGCTTCCTGTTCCGTATAATATCCGGCAATATAATACCAGCCGCACAAGGATACTGCACGACAGTAATCCCAGCCGTCAATGGCCCCTGCTCCGTAATTTAAGTAGTTGTCATACGCGTTTATGAGATAATAAGCTTCCTCTTCGTCACCCGCAATTTCACTAAGATATTTAGCCAGTTCCTCCCGTTCAAGTCCCGAAGCATCGTCCTCTTCCATCACCTGCATCAGCGAAGCATAGTCGCTCCGGTGCCCTGTGTCAAGCAGCCAGTTTAAGGTTTCGTCCGCGCTGGCTCTGTCCGTCACATCCCACCATTCCTCCAATGACGCAAGCTCAAGCTGTTTATTGAATTCATTCGCTTTCATACCTCCCAGGAGCGTATAATCTCCACCGTTAAGCTCTGTTAAAACAGCATAAGTACCATTCACCCAAAGAATTTCCGGTTGTACTTTTTTCTGCCGCACACAGCCGGCACTTCCACATAAGATAAGCCCTATGATGCAAAGAAGAATCATATATTTAATAGATTTTTGTTTATTCATATTTTGTTTTGTCTCGAACTTTCCTTCTATTGAGGTCCTACGTACTCAGCACTGCCAAGTCCCAGTATTGGGAAAAATATCAATGGCATCAGCACTAAGCCAACTGCAAAACCGCCGCTTCTTCCAAATGCTTTAGAAAGCTTAACGCAATAAATGATATATATAACAAATGAAGCCAATCCTGCAAGGCTGCTTAAAATGCTGATATCTAAGAATCCCCCAAGAAAAGAAACTACCCATGCTAACAGAACCGCAATAAAATAGTTTATATTTCCAAATGCGATATCAGACATTATATAAATATTATAAAATGGTATCAATGACGCCCAGCCCGGCTTACCGGCTTTCGAAAAAATCTTCCAATTAGAAACTATAAGTAAAATACAAACAACTAAAAGAAATATAAAAAGAAAAATACCAAATCCAGCTAAAACAGCAAATAAATCATTATTCATGCTCAATTCCTCCAAATGTTTTTTAATTAATAGTACCAATTTTACCTGCCCATTCTTTGCGGATTTAATCTGACGCCGCAAAAAGGGGGGTGTTCTCTAAATTACTTATAAACTCGTACATTCTGCTTTTCTCCTTTTCTCTTGTTTCTTCCATATTTTAACACATTGACAAATAATCATCAATGTCGTTCGGAACAAGAAATTCATCGTTGGGAACATAAGGCAGCATTTTCTTGTTGTATTTACCAAATTATGGTACAATGAACGAATAAGTGCAATAACCCGGAAGCTTTGTCCAAGCCTCTCTCACCAAAAGGCGAATATAACAAGCAGGAGGAATAAAAACAGCATGAATAAGATGATAAAATTATTTGCAGCCGCATCCCTACTATCCATATCCATAGCATCAACCGCCCATGCAGGAGCCTGGAAGCAGGACACCCAGGGCTGGTGGTGGCAGGACGGAGATAAGTCCTATCCCTCTTCCGCCTGGAAATGGATCGACTCTGATGGGGATGGAATGGCAGAATGCTACTATTTTGATGAAAATGGTTATATACTGACCGGGACCACTGCCCCTGACGGCAGTACGGTCAATGAATCCGGCGCATGGACTGATCAGGGCATTGTCCGCCAAAAGGCCGCCAATCCTGCCGCCGCGCGGATCATAAACCAGAAGGGGATGGAGCTTTACCAGAAAGCAGACCAGAAGAGTTCCGGGCTGCCAGGCCTGGATATCACCGCAGACATCCAGATGAATCTTACTTATGATTGGCTGGATATCCCGGTTTCCATGAATATGCAGCTTAAATATCATGACTTAAACACTCCAAACATGGAATTTCTTTACCTGACCACGATGGATATGTTGGGAATCCGTAAGTCAGAGACTTCCTTCTACACCAAGGGCTGCTATTATCTGGATGCGGGGATGTATGATAAATACAAAATGAACATCGGATATGAAGACATGACAAGAAATATCACTTTAGGAGGGCTGACCGGGCAGTTTGGGTCATTCCTGGATAATGTACAAATTGCAGACGGTGATGCCGGTAATAAAATCCTTATGTATTCCAGTAGAGCGGAAGGCCTTGAAACATATCTCACCAATTTCTACGATGAGATTTGGCCGACTCTTTCTGACTCCAATTATAAGATCGACCGGATTGACGGAAAAGCGGTCATAAGCCCGGAAGGCTATTTTTCCAGGGAGGCCATATCTATTTACATGACCATCACCGAAGAGGAAGAGTCCTTGGGCATGCTCATGAATATGAATCTGGATTATAACAATCCTGGGAAAGCCGTTACCATTGAATTCCCTTCCACAGAAGGATATGAAGAAATCATTTACTAATAAAACAATAGGAGGGAAAACCGTTGACGGCTCCCTCCTTCTCTTTTTTTTAATCCTTTAAACCGATATAAATATGGATCAGTGCATCTTCCATGTCCCCATTCTGATACTCTTCAAAATCGCATACAAAAGTTCTTGGCAGATCTATCTTCCAAAGCTCCTGCCAGAATTTTGCAACCGCCTCTATCATATTTCCCCTTACTACAAATTTGGCATACGTTCCTGCCGGAATGTTCCTTGCCACCGTACCTTCCGGGAGCTCATCCGCTGCTTCTACTTCACATGCCACTATGACATTGTAATCATCTAATTCATTTTCTACATAATCCGTATAGATCCCCAGGGCCTTATCATTGCTCTTATTTTTTATAGCGGTATAAACTCCCTTCCCGTAAAAGCTCTCCCAAAGACCCCCGATCACATTTCCTATATCCGGTGACGCGTTGTTTGTCCGGGCCAACAGCCCCACTACCTTTTTTTCCTTAAGCTCAACTCTCTCAAAGTCCATTTTCCTTACCTCTTTTCCTCTTTCTTGCCTGATTTGCAGCATCATAGGATATCTGCCAGACATTTCTTTCTACGGTAAGTGGATGATAGCATACCGAACATGACATCTATATGTCGTAATTCATTTGTTCCTGATTATTTTTCATGAAACCATCTGTTTTTCTGTCTGCTCTGTAAAAGTGGATCAGGGTGAAGACCAGAATAACGGGGAACAGGACTGCCCCCAATATTCCGATTTTTAAGTTGTTTCCAAAATATCCGGAAACAACGCCTACAAAGGTTGGCCCACCGGAACAGCCCAGGTCCCCCGCCAGAGCCAGAAATGCAAACATTGCGGTCCCTCCACCTCGTATGGAGGCAGAGGCCATGCTAAAGGAACCGGGCCACATGATTCCCACAGACAGACCGCACAATCCGCAGCCCAAAAGGCCCAGCGCAGGAAAAGGAGAAAGAGCGATCAGAAAATAAGAACCTATGCACAGGATTCCGCTTGCAATCATCATCTTTTTTAAATTCACCTTTTCTCCGTACTTTCCATAAAGAGCCCTGGAGATTCCCATCATTGTGGCAAAAAGCATGGGACCTGCAAGGTCTCCTATGGCCTTGCTCACTCCAAGTCCCTTCTCTGCAAAAGCGGATGCCCACTGGCTTACCGCCTGTTCGCTGGCTCCGGCACATACCATGAGAAGCATGAATCCCCAGAATATCCGTTTTCTAATGAGTCCCTTTAAGGAAAGGCCATCCGCCTCTTCCACAAGCGGAGCAATGGGTACCTTAAAAAATAAAAACATGTTGACAAAAGGAATCAGCGCCCAGAAAAGCGCCAGCAGCCTCCAGTTTTTAACCCCGGCAATGCTGAAAAATATGGTGGACACCAGGACTACTCCCACATGCCCCCAGCAATAAAAGGAATGAAGCATGCTCATGGCCTTTTCCTTATTATCCGTTGGACAGGCTTCTACAATAGGGCTGACCAGGACCTCCAAAAGGCCGCCTCCCGCTGCGTAGATGACCACTGCTGCAAAAAGACCGATCCATGCCTGGGAAAACAATCCAGGCAGAATGGTCAGGGATACCAGACCAACCGCTGACAGTATATGGGCCGTTATCATGGAAGCCCGGTAACCGACCCGGTCGACGATGCCCGCAGAAAGCAAATCCACGATCAGCTGAATTCCAAAATTAAAAGTCACAAGCATGGTAATTCTGGATAAGGAAATGCCATACTCTGACTGAAACGTCAGAAATAAAAGAGGTACAAAATTGTTAATGATCGCCTGCACGATATAGCTCATGAAACAGGCACGGACGGTTTTGGTATAATCTTTATTCATTGAGAATCACCTGCTATTCATTTTTTTGTATTATACCGCATTTTTTATTTGAAATGTAGTAATTTATCGCCAGTTTATGATACAATCTAGCCAATCAACAAAAAAGCCATAGGAGGACGCTCTATGCAAAGTACGAAAATACTCACCGATGAATCCATGATGGAGCTTGTCTCCCACGGCTCCACTACCTTTCCATTTCAATATTATTATGAAGATGTAGGAAAATTCGATCATAATTGCATTGACTGGCACTGGCACAGGGAATTTGAACTTGTGTCTGTAACAGAAGGAATCCTTCAGTGTTCCATCAGCAATATCAATTACATACTGGAGGCTGGGGATGGGATTTTCATCAATTCCGGAGTCATTCACCGCTTTCTTTCAGCCGGGACTGCAGTTATCCCAAACGTTTTGTTTGCATCGGATTTCATTGCTCCTGAAAACAGTTCTATTTATGATAAATACATGCTTCCTTTTCTCACATCAGGTATTTCCCATTTTGTCCTAAAAAGAAGCATTTCCTGGCAAAAAGACGTTCTTTCTTCTCTTTCAAGACTGTATGGCATATGCGAAAATCCAGGTCCAGCCTGGGAGCTGGAGGCCCATATCATCATCTGCATGGTTTGGACCAGCTTGTTTGAACACAGACTGGAATTTGCGACCATGGAAAATACAGGGGTAAGCAGGATTTCCCAGGCCCGTTTTAAAGGCATGACCTGTTTTATTGAAGAAAACTACTGGAAGAAGATAACGTTAAAAGATATCGCCGCATCCGTGGGGGTAAGCAAGCGGGAAGCCCTCCGCTGCTTTCAATGCTCCGTTCCTTTATCACCAATAGAATACGTGAATAAATACCGGCTCCATAAGGCATGGAAGCTGCTCCTACAAACGGACCGCTCCATAACAGACATTGCGGAGCATACCGGATTTGAGAGCACCAGCTATTTTGACCGTTTGTTTAAAAGAGAATTTCATATAACACCCAGGAAGCACCGGGATAGCGGAGAAAAAAAGGCACCAGCAGAAGAATAATTTCTTCTTTTACTGGTGCTTTTCGTTCCATTCTTTTATTCGTATATTTTACCGTATCCAAATGCGCCGCTGATTCCGCAGATGTTTGCTGCAAAGCCTGCTGCCTCATGCAGGCTTTCTGTAATGGCATCTGCATCTGCCTCACCTCTTTTAAGATGAGCAACATAACCAACCATGAAGGAGGTGATTAAGGAGTCTCCGGCACCCATGGTATCCACAACGGTTTCGACAGGTGCAGCCTTTTGCATATAAAAGCTTTTTCCATCGTAAAGAATACAGCCGTCAGCACCTCTTGACGCCACTGCCAGCTTCGGGCCGTAGGAGGCCACCTTTTTCAGATGCTCTTTTGCTTCCTCATTGGTTCCGTCAAAGGAGCAGAATGCAAAATCAACATCTGGAGCCACCTTTTTGTAATATTCCTCCGTGGAGTCATCGGAAAAATCGAAGGATACAAGGATCCCTGCCTCACGAATCTTATGAAGTTCTTGTTCCATAAAGCAGTAATTTCCTGAATGAACCAAATCAAACTGTTTTATATACTCCAAATCAAAGCGGTCCAGAATAAAAGGAGTTTTTCCCCGGATACCGCCTTCATTAGAGCCAAGAAATATACGGTCCCCATCAATGATAGTTGCTTTTGCACAGCCGTTCTCACCTTTCAGCTGCTCACATTTGATCATTTCAATTCCAATTTCTTCTAAAGCGGCAATTACATGCTCAGCTTCTGCATCATCTCCGAAGTATCCCATATAAGCGCTTCTTTTTGCTCCGAACATATCTGCATATACTGCAAAATTCACACAGTTTCCGCCTGGATACATTGTCTTGATATGCACATATTTATCTACCACATTATCGCCAAACCCAAGTACACTTACATCATATTTGTCCATGATCCACACCTCGCCATCTTATTTATTTTAGTACTCTACAACCCCCATGTAACGTCTCATATCTGTTGGATGGCATCTTTTATCCTGAAGTGCATTTCTGTAAGCAACGCTCATTGCGTAGAATACCATCGGGTTGAAATATTCAACACAGCTGTCATCGATCATTTCCAGACCTAATTCATCCGCATCAATTACTTCATATTTTTTTCCATATTTTTCAAGGAAGGCAAGACATCTTTCATCCATGATACGGTTGTTTCCTCTGCTCATTAGCAGGATGTACAGATGCTCCTCATCGGTTACCTCGAATGGCCCGTGGAAATATTCAGCCGAATTTAAGTAACAGCAATCCATCCATTGCATTTCCTGAAGGGAGCAGATTGCAAAACCGTAAGCTGCTGCATAGGAAGCACCGGAGCCCATAATATATAGAAAATCTTCCTTATAATATTTTTCTGCAAAAAGCCATGTACGGTTTTTTACCTTTGCCATAGCTGCACGGACGATTTTGTCTGCTTTTTCCAGACCGTCTTTTACTGCATCGTATTTTGTATAATCCGGCTCCTGAGCTTTCATCAGTTCATTTAATATACGGAGAATAATTCCCTGAGGTTTTTCTTTTTCATTCACATGATCTGACCAGTCATAAATGACCGGCATCATAGAATCATCGTTACAAGCAGAATCAGGATTATGCGTCATTGTGATTACTGCGGCCCCCAAATCTCTTGCCATATGAGCAGCCTCAACGGTTTCTTTTGTATTACCTCCATGGGAGCAGATAAATACAAGACTGGTTTTTCCAAGGTGGGTTGGAGGAGTTACCACAAATTCCTTGCTTGTAATCCAGTCAGCATGCATCGTTTTAGATTCACTGCGTACAAAGTAATATCCTGGATACAGATCCACTAAGGAACCGCCGCATGCCACAAAATAAACATCCTCTATTTTTTCTCTGCCAGATAAAATTGCTTTTGTCATTTCTTTTTCGTTCATGATTTTTCTTTCACCCTTTTTTATTTATTTCTAATGATTGCTTAGTGGTTTTTCTGCAGGTATATCTTCTTATAAGATTGCTGATACCGCGCAAAATACCAAAGCTAATACGGTTACTGCCATAAAAAATTTCCAGATTGTCTTCCACCACTGTCCGAAGGAAATCCTGCACACTGCTAGCCCTGCTACGGTCATACCTGCGGTTGGACTGATCATATTGGTCAACTGGTTCGCAAACTGCAATACGGTTACGCTTGCCTCCGGATTCACTCCCTGCAGATCACAAAGAGGTGCCATAATCGGCATGGTCAATGATGCCAGCGCAGAAGAAGAAGGTACCAGGAAGGACAGAAGTGACTGAACCACATACATCACAGTGGTAAATGCCACACTGTTAAAGCTTGCAAGGCTGCTCGACAGTGTATTTAAGATAGTATCAATGATCATACCGTTCTCTGCAACAACCAGAATACCGCGGCAAACACCTACTACAACCGCCGCAAATGCCAGGTCTTTTACACCAATTACGAATTCTTCTGCGATTTCTTTTTCCTTCATTCCACCCACGATTCCCATAAGAATACCCATAACCAGGAAGATTGCAGAAATTTCATCCATGTACCAGCCATATTTTAAAATTCCAAAGATGATCGTTGCCATTCCAAGGCCAAATACAGCAAGCACCAGTTTGTCACGGAGCGTAAAGGATGTATCGCCTTCATCCATTGCAAATTCCTGCTTTTTCAGAACATCATCATTATAAGTAATAGAAACCGAAGGATTATTGTGTATTCTGGCGGCATAGCGCATTACAAAAGCAACAGATACAGCCATCATGATGATCCACCATGCAAAACGGTAGATGAGTTGTGGATTCCCCTGAATTCCCGCTACCCCCTGAGCAATTAAGACATTAAAGGGGTTGGTTGTAGACGCAGCATAACCGATCTGCGGACCTAAGAATACAACCATGAATGTCGTCATGGAATCATATCCCATAGCAAAGAAGATTGGCATCAGCATGATGTAAAAGGGAATGACTTCTTCCGACATACCGAACGTAGTTCCTCCGATTCCCAAAAGAATCATCATAATAGGTATCAGCAGCCTCTCTTTCCCCTGAAGCTTGAGAATGACCTTTCGTATTCCCCTGTTCATGGCATTTGTTTTTGTGAGAATCTGGAATGTACCGCCAATTAAGAGGATAAATGCCACAACGTCCGCGGCTGCCTGTATACCTCTTGTAGGCGCCATCAGTATTTCCAGAATACCCTGGCGCAGATCCCCGCCGTCTGCCACTTTGTCAACCACCTGATAAGTACCTGAAATTGCCACCTCACGTTCACCTGCCGGTGTATCAATCAGCTGTCTTTCAAATTGTCCGCTTGGCACTACCCATGTCAAAACGGCAAATACAATAATCAGAATAAATGCAAGAGTATAAACGTGCGGCAGCTGTAGTTTAAATTTCTTTTTTTCGTTCATGTTCTGTTCCCCCATTATTCTCGTATACAACTTCTCCGTTAACCATTGTCAAAGAAACCTTTACGTCTCTCATCTCCTCCATTGGTACTTTAAATACATTGCGTTCCAAAACCGCGATATCTGCAAGCTTACCTTCTTCCAAGGTACCGAGTTTCTCCTCCATGCTTAAATTCACCGCACCGCCGTAGGTCCATGCTTTCAGCATTTCTGAAACCGTAATCGTGTTCTGCTTATTAAAAGGCTCTCCACCTTCCGGGAAGTAACCGCCGCATCCGTGATAAATCGCTTCGGGAATATTGGTAATCATAAGCGGTAAGTCTGTGGCTCCAGAAAGTACTGCACCACTATCCAGCATTTTTCTCCGGTTCCAGTAGTATTTTCCGCGCTTCATACCAATGGTCTTCCCGATGCTTTCCTTAACCGCCTCTCCGGGATCAAGAGACATAATCTGAAAATAAATCTCTCCTGTCACACCGATATTACCCATTTCTTCCAAATCAGCCGGATTGGAAAATTCCAGATCAGTGACCGCATGCCGGTTCACCAGTTTACCATTCTCTTTCTTACATTTTCCGAAAATCTCCATCACTTTATGCACCGCTCCGTCTCCCTGCGCATGGAGGGAATAACGAAATCCATGTTCATCCGCCAAATGTACTTCCTTTTCGATCAGCTCATAATCAATGTCGATTCCGCAGCAATAATCCTGCCCTTCATATGGTTCTAACAGATCCCCTTTATGGCTTGCCACTGTGCCGTCTGTCATACGGTTGTAACCGGAAAATCTTACAAAATCCCCTGTAAATTTCTCCCGCATACGAATGCCGTGTTCGATGTTGATTTGCTCTCCTACCGGCTGGGACATGAAGAATATCCGCATGGTCAGTTCTTTATTTTCCTCTTCTTCCTTGAGAAAATGATCAAAGCCATAATAATCATCGAAGCCCATTTCCTTCACGGTTGTTACACCCCTGCTATTCATCAGCTTCATATAATCTGAAAATTCTCTATGGATGAAGTCTCTGTCATTGAGATACTCCCGCATGATTTTGTGGTAAGCCTCCGGATAGCATTTCTCCGGTGTAAATCCATAGGTGTTCCTGGCATGCTCATTCATGAGGCAGGTGCTTCTGTCCGCCGCAAAGATAATAACGCTTCTATCTGGATAAGCCTCGTTTAAATGCCGTTCCACTTCTTCTGCTGGAAATCCCTCGGGCTTCCAGCCATGTCCGAAAAGCGTATCCTTTACTCCCTTTTGCCCGGCGTAGATCTTTAAGCGTTTCATACACTCCTCCGTTGTCTCTGCATCAGTCATATCCATACCGATATGAAAAATAGCGTATCCAGTGAAGAAGGTATGAACATCAATAAATCCAGGTGCTACCAGTTGTTCCTTCAAATCCAACAGTTTCGTCTTTTCTCCAACCAGGGTTTGATAATCATTGTTGGTGCTAACTTTCAGTATCTGATTGCCTCCAATAGCTACATAGCCCTTTATCAGCTCATCCGTGAGTCCGGTAAATATGTTGTCAGAGAATAAAAGAAAGTCTGCTGTTGTATTGGTCATTTCTTATCCCTCCTTTGTCATTATTTGTTATCTATGTTATAACATATTATGACGTTATATTCAATGGTCATATAACGTCATAATATCTTTTCTACATTTTATCCAATTTTTTGATCTGTTTTTTATTGATTTTTACTATATCATAAGAACGTTCTATCTTTACTTTTATGAAAGACAGGATAATAAAGTCATTTTAATAAAGGCTTTGACCCTCATAGCACAACTATAGTATAATTGAAACAACGAGTATGAATTAAAGGAGTATGTATAATGAAATTAGACGTAGGTAATGAAATTCCGCTTTACCGGCAACTAAAAGAAGAACTAAAGACCGCCATCAAGGATGGCACTTTTCCATATGGACAGAAAATTCCTACTGAAACAGAGTTAAGCAAGCTTTTCAATGTAAGCCGTATCACCGTGCGGCGTGCGGTGGAGGAACTATGCCAGGAAGACTTTTTATCAAAAAAGCAAGGGAAGGGAACCTTTGTTAAGCATGCAAAGGTAAAACGAAAAATTGAACATCTTTTAAGTTTTGGACAGGCATGTGAAGCCAACGGCATGGTGTCTTCGCGTCTGGTTACCAAGAGGGAAGTAATCTCTCTGTCTTCAGAGGATGCCACCACCATGGGCGTTTCTGCGGGCAGTCCGGCAATCTTTATTCAGCGTGTGAATATGGCGGATGGGTTTCCTATCATGTGTGAAAACAACTTATATCCTTACAACCGGTTTTCTTTTTTGCTGGAGGAATCTCTTGACAGCTCTCTTTACAAGCTCCTTGCAAATAAATACCAGATTAAGGTCACATATTCCACTGATTCTTACCTGGATATTGTACGAGCCGGAGGTGACGTAGCCAAACTTCTTCAGGTATCCAACGGGGAACCTCTGTTTTTCCTGTACTGCCAGATTTACGACCAGAACCATGAGCTGATTCACATAGGGAAACAGTACATTAATGGTGACCAGTACCGTTTCTATCTGGAAGACTATAAGGTTCTGTAAAAGAAACGGGCAGGAAATTTTTAGCCTGAAGCCAGGCCCAGCCCCATAAACCAGAAAAGAAAGAACACCAAAAAGTACACGAGTACCGCCAAAAGGCAGACTTCACCCGCCAATCGGTATTTTATTAACCGAAAGCCTTTCATCCATTGATAGAAATAATAAAAAATCAAAACAATTCCCAAAGCTCCAATTAAAATTGGCAGCCAGGCCATTAAAAGAAAGATAAGATTCATCGCATTACTCCCAAAAACCGTCCTGTCCTTATCTTCCCCTCTTTCTTCCCTCTTATAAGCAAAGGTATGGCAGGAATTACATTTTTACAGCACCGAATGATGCTAGTGTAAAGGAATCCAAAGAGCTAAAATCATCTGCCCGTGTATAAAACTTAGGGATGAATGGAACTACACTCCAGTGATGAAGCGGTTTTCGCCTCTTTTTATCACAATAATCTCCCCCATGCTGACCAGCACAAACAATAGAATTGCTAAAATTAAGATTTCTACTTCCACAAAAAAATAGCACCTTGGGGTTTATCCAATGGTGTCACACCGATAGCATTTAAAAACCCGCCCCATACAAGAGGGCGGGTTTCACACTGTTTCAGCTGCCTGACGGACAGCCTGATCCCAGTTATTCTGTTAAATTAATCGTGATCGCTTTTGGCCTTGTCATTGCTTCTATGGAATACTTTACTCCCTGGGTACCCATACCAGAAGCCTTTACTCCCAGAAATGGGAAGTGATCCGGACCTCTTTCTGTTTTGTTGTTAATCTGTACGGTTCCAACTTCTAACTTTTCAGCAATACGGAACGCTTTATTGATATCTTTGGTAAATACGGAAGACTGTAAGCCATATTCTGAGCGGTTTGCTATCTCTACCGCTTCATCCATATCTTTTACCCTGATAACAGGAAGTATGGGTGAAAACGGTTCTTTCCATGCAATCTCCATATCCACGGTTACTTTATCCAATAAAGTAGGATAAACTAAGTTCCCTTCTCTCTTATTTCCAACGATAAGTTCTGCACCTTTGTCAATGGCATCCTGAGTTAAGAATTCTGCAAAATCAGCAGATTTCTGATCGATCAGTGGGGTGACCACCACATTATCCCTGGGATCTCCCACCGAAAGTTTTTCTATTCCTGCTTTCAGCATTTCTACCAGCTGATCCGCTACCTTATCTGTGGTAATAATACGCTTCACCGCAGTACAACGCTGGCCGGAATAAGAAAAAGCTCCTTCTACAATATTACTTGCCGCATATTTTAAATCGGCATCTTCCAGTACAAGAGCCGCATCCTTGCCGCCAAGTTCCAGTAACAGAGGCGTCATGCAGGATATCTTGGATAAATGCCTGCCTACCTCCGTACTTCCTGTAAAATTAATAAAATTAATGTTTTCATGGGTTACGATATAGTCACCGATCTCACTGCCTTTTCCTGTAACTGTCTGCAGTACTCCCCCCGGCAGTCCGGCATCCTGCAAGGCTTTTACAAGGTGAAGGGCGCTGATGGCCCCCTGGGTCGCTGGTTTTAATATTACCGTGTTGCCCCCCATCAGCGCAGGAGCAATCTTGGAGGCGGATAAGTTAATGGGGTAATTAAAGGGTGATATGGCAAGTACGGTACCTAGGGGAACCCTTCTTACATACGATATCTTATTGCGGGAACCACCAGGGAAATTCTCCCCGCTTACTGCGATTCCTTCCAGACTTTTTCCTGCATCTCCCGTAAACCGGAGAAAATCTGCGGTTCGCTTCACTTCTGATACGGAAGATTTCCTGTCTTTTGCAATCTCCATCATCAGAATATCCGCTATCTCTTCCGCCCTTTCCTCCAAAAGCTCTGCAGCATTGTACAGGATCCGTGCCTTTTCAAATATTGGAACACCGGCCCACAAAGAAAGACCCTCTTTGGAATAACGGATGACCTCATCCACCTCTTCTTTGCTGACTGCCTGTATCTCTCCGATAAAAGAACCGTCTACAGGGGATGTTATGGTAATGACATTCCCTGATGCGGACTCCGACCACCTGCCATTGATTAAATTTCCATAAGTATGCTTTTCATTACATAATTCAGACATGTTATCTTCTCCTTTCCATACCTTTACAATTTCTATTTGTATGTAATATATCATGGAGACAAGAATCAAATGTCAATAACATTGGCTGCTTATCTGCTAAATAAAAACTTCATATAGCGAATGAATACATAAACCACCAGGCAGACTGCAATAACGGTTTCAGCAAGCACTATAACAGGTAAAACTCCTACGGCATATCCCATTTTTGCCAGAAACGCTGTTGACATCTTCATTGCAATGGCGCTGATCACCACCGGGAATGTAAAGGCTGCATAGCTTGGATAGAAAGGCAGGGCAAGGAACCTTGGCAGATAAACCAGCACAGTTATATATAATATTCCTGCCAATACCATGAGAAAGAGAACCATTGCCATGGATTTAGCTTCTGCAGACTGAAGGTATCCAGCCAGACATAAGCTCACCGGAGCCGTATAGATGCAAAACAGCGGTCTTGCAGGTTCTGCAATTTCTTTGTATTTTACATACCGGGCCGTCACAAGAACCAGTAAAATGAGACACCAGATCAGGCCAAACCAGAAAATGCCGGTTCCCAGTCTTGTGCGCCCAAATGCCGGAGCCGTCACACTGGCTGTCACAATTCCCACATACACGATGTAATAGCTGGCAAATACGGTTTTCATATTCAGCCTGTACAGAAAACGTTCTGTAAAATATAACATTAGAAGAATGTGCAATGCAATTCCGAAATACCAGATATAGACTGCACCGCTTCCAATAAAGGGCTTTGCATAAGCAGATAACAGAATTACTGCCATGGAAAAGGTCCCTGATACGCTAGCCATTACCGGATTTTTCATATCCTCTTTTACCATATCAAAATGAAAGATGCATTTACACAAAAACATAATCGCCAATACAGCGGATATGGCACCGCAAACCAAGCGGATGGATTCTGAATAGCTTTGAAGGAGATTTCCCAGGGCCGCAAACCCAAGAGAAAGCCCTGCCACGGGAATGGGAATCTTTTTAATCATGACATTCCTCCGCAGACTCTGTCTCATCGGTATTCGTAAGGCCGTATTCCCGCACCACGATCTCAGCTACTTTTTTAGCCACCATTCCTGTGAAACGGATGCACTGTTCCTTGTGCTCTCCTTGTCCCATATCAAACTCTTTGGTCAGGATCCGGCAGCATAGTGCATTTTTCCCATTGCTTTCCTTAAACCAGTCGTGAAGCTCTTTTGACACTTCCAAGTTCTTTTCCACCTTGGAATCTCCCTGTTTTGTCCGTCCAAAGAATATGCCAAGAGCCATCACTCCGCCGGAAACCGCCCCGCACAAACACTTGGAGCGTCCGATTCCAACAGGAAAGCCGGATGCCATGGCTATGATTTCCTCCGGTAAATCCAGCTCAAAGTTTGATCTCATGGAACTTACAACCGCCTCTGAGCAAAAAAATCCTCCCCGAAACAGAGCTTCCGCATCATCCCCGATCTTTTTAACACTAACCGCCTGCTTCACATTCATCTCTTGTATCCTCCTGTATGTTTATTGATACTTATATTCTATTAAGATTTAAGGCTTACGTCCAATTCATAAACTCTATAAATAAACCGTACTTATAGAAATTATCTATCAACATACTCGAAGCTTACATGGTCACTTGTCAAATCAAATATCTGCTCCTCCTCTTTATACAGCAAAAACCTTGCCAGCAATAAATGCTCTTCTTTAATAAAGCGCACCATCTTTCCCAGATCCGGAGCCAAAAGTCTGTGGGAAAACCCTGGTTTCTTCGTCCTGTTCCGGTTTGTTAAAAATATTTTAAATGTATATTGGCCCTGCTTTAATATGACCGCAGTTTCCCTTTTGCATACCACCTTAACTCCCAGATAGGTGGCAAAGCGGTATTCCTGTCCTTTATACTGGATGACACAGATACAGCCCTGAAAGCTGTAACCGATAAAAGGAATATGGGCTATGGAAACCATGATGGATGCCTCCTGCGAAAACCGGTTGCATTGAAGCCATAAATAATCCCTGGGAAAGGATCTGCCCCTGTCTCCCTCTATATATCCCTTTTCCCCGTCAAAATCCAAAACCTTTCCATTGACTGTAAGACTCCCCCTAAGGGAGTGGGACATGCTGATGATCTCATGCCTGCATTCCATAAAGGGGACCCATTGATAGGGGCCCATGATGGTATATTCGATGGGACTTAAGGAGCCGTAACGGATCATTCCCTGAATGGAAATATCCTTGGACTGGATATTCACCTTAACTCCGGTCAGGGAAAAGATATTATCTCCAAGAATGATCCTTTTTCTCTTTCTGTCAACCAGATAATCCTCCTCTTCATAGTCCAGAGAATAAGAGTTTTCATTCCATATGATCTGCAAAAACGGGCGCTTCACTCCCTGTTCGTCTACACTATGGCCGGGAATAAAGGCTAAAACCGTATCTTCATTCTGATGTTTAAAATACCAGCCCTCAAAGAACCCATGTCTTAACTTGGCCATTCTTGTTTTTATGATATTATTAAGGTCTTTCATCTCCATGATGGATCTCGTCCCTTTCTTTTCATCATTGCTGATTCTAAACATAGGGTTTCCAAATATCAGGAAACATAGTCAGAAAAGCATGTTTATATTTTATGGAGCTAAACCAAAAAAGGCCCGTCCCTTTCCGGAACGTGCCTTCTTAAAATCCTCCTTATTCTAAACACTGACTGCATTGTCATAAACGACCTTATCTATAAATACATGGACATATTCCCTGCAAAACTGCGTACCGGCTCCCTTAACCAGCTCACTGATGGCATATTCCTTGGGCAATGCCTGGCGGTAGCTTCTTTCACTGATCATGGCATCGTATGCATCTGCAATGGCAATGATCCTGGACTGGACCGGTATTTCATTACCTTTAAGCCCTTTTGGATAGCCATTTCCATCCCATCGTTCATGGTGTGCCAGTACGTAATCCGCCATCTCTGACAGCTCATTGACCGAGCTTAAAATGCGATACCCTATTTCCGGGTGCTTTTTAATTTCTGCCCATTCCTGCTCCACCAATTTTCCTTTTTTATTCAATATCCCTTCTTCAATAGCCACCTTGCCGATATCATGGAGCAATCCAACGGTCTTTAACTCTTTAACTTCATCTTCCTGCAGTCCAAGGGCTGTTCCCATCTTTTCGCACAGCTCTGACACGCGGAGGGAATGCTGTTCTTCCCTTGGATTTTTCTCATGAAGGGCCGCCATAACCGTATATATGGTCTTTCCCCTTATCCCCGCACTTACCAACAGCTTTTTCTTATACATATAATCCTCAGCTTTTCTGAGCACATCTAATATGGATTCTTCCGCCCTGCATTTTACACTGTATCCAAAGGAAACGGAAAGAGTGATCTTATGAACGGCTTCATGCTTTGTCCGTTCATTGATCCTGCCGATCAATTCCTTAATTTCCGCTGCATCGGTATTGGGAGACAGTATGATGAATTCATCGCCTCCCAGACGGCTTATAATGTCTTTTTCCCTGAAGCCCTCTCTTAATACTTCGGCCACCTTTTGAATATAGATATCACCCGCTGCGTGTCCAAAGGAATCGTTCATGAGCTTTAACCCATTGATATCAGCCATGGTAATAAATAACGGATAATAGTTCGGGGAATTCAGCTGCAGTAGTTGATCTTCAAAAAATCTTCTGTTGTATAATCCCGTCAGCTGGTCATGATAGCTTAAATAATGCAGCCGTTCTTCCGCCTGCTTGCTTTTGGTAATGTCATTTAAGATAATGGCCAGCTGGTTTTCCTTAGGCCGGGACGCCAGGACCTCATAGTAAAAATCTGTATTTTTCTGAAACCGCTCGTAGCTGGTTGATTCTCCTGTTTTAATGGTCCGGATCAGTTTTTCCAGGTTTTCCGGTACCACATCTTCATGTATTTCGAAAAAATATTTTCCTATTATCTCTTCTTTCTTTAATCCGGTCAGGATTTCATAGCTGTGATTAGAGTCCACCAGCCTGTACTTAAATATATCTTCGCCAGAGGCCCCCTCATACAATGCCATGCCAAACTGCATCTGGTTTATAACAGCCTTATATTTCTCTTCGCTTACCCTTAACTTTTGGTCTGCCTGCTCCACCTTTCTTAAAAGATTGGAAATTAAATAGTAGAGAACCGAGGCGGTAAATAAAACATACACCATTCCCTTATAGGTATGAATCAACATTCTTACAGAAGGGTTGTAAACGAACCGGTTCACGATTCTGTCGGAAAAATAAACCCAGACAAAACCAAAAATCAAATACATAAAGCAGATTTTAATTCTATCCAGTTTAAAAGGATCTCCTTTTCGCTTAAAATCATCCAATTTATCCCTTAACCATTTAATCATACTACTCCCCCTTTAAATGATATTATACACTATTTTAATTCCATAAGAAACATTTTACCAATTTTTTCATCTTAATAATGACCATGCACAACAAAAAAAAGAAGGGGAAACGGCCCCCTCCTTTTTATGGCTTTAACAGTATTTTATTTACCCAAGCGGATTATTCATCTGCCTTTAATACTTTTACAATTTCTCCTATGATCGTATCATGGTAATCCTTATTCGGATAATTTTGCTTATCGATGGCCGGATCAAAAAAGCCCTTGGGATCGATCCTCTGCTTATAAAGCTTGCGGCAGATAAACACCAGTCTTGCTTCTGAAAAATAAGGCGCCTCTGCGTCAAAGACAGGGGTAAGTCCAGTCTCTTTCTCCTTATCCACATCACGTCCGGAATGGGCACCGCAGTAATTTAAAGCGGATCTGCAATTATCACCGAAAAAGCTTAAGGCGTAATACTCGCTCTGGTCAATAAATTCCAGGGTATATCTCTGGGGACGGAGCACAATGGTAGATACGCTCTTATTCCACATGATTCCAAGCCCTCCCCAGCTGGCTGTCATCATATTGTACGTTTCGTCACTGCCGGCGGAAACCAGCATCCACTCTTTTCCTATCATTGTGAATGGATCCATGGATATCTGTTTTAAATCAACTGGTTTTAACATGTAATACCTCCATACTTTTAATATTTATTTATTATATATTCTCATATTATATAACAAATTTATCTGAAGATCAGGATTCGGAATTTTTCCGCACATCAATATCCACCAGTTCCAGGCCATCCGGCACCTCGTGAAGGTACAAATCTTCAATATGTCTCCGGATAACCCGCTTTCCTCCCACATCTCCCTCTAATTTCAGAAGCTCCTTTAAGTAGCTTCTGGAAAAGATGGCCGGGTTTCCCAAAGCGCCCATGTTGCACAGACAGCCAATTCCCTTTCCGCTGTTTTTCCAGCCATTTACCAGATCTCTTATGGTAGCTGCCTTTAAATATGGCTGGTCACAGACCGCAAAGCAATAATCCGTTTCTTCATTTTTCAGCACTTCCAACGCCAGATGAATGGAATGGGAGATACCAAGGCTGCTTTCCTCATTTACCACTACCTCATAGCCATAATTGTTCATGCAGTCCATGATTTCCTGGTACTGGGTAACAACCACTTTCCTGTCAAAGATGCCATCCGGAAGCTTTTCCACTTCCTCTAAAATGTATTGGTACATGGGTTTCCCCTTGAATTCATGAAGCAGCTTATTGCCGTTAAATCTACGGCTGTCACCTGCTGCCAGAAGGATAAGTGCCAGTTTCATGCCATCAAACCTCCTCTTTTCATTACTTTTCTGCTTTTTCCGCCGCCCCTTTTTTCTTTTCCATGCTTAAAATCGCCTCAAGGACGCCTCCTCCTATGGAGGACGCCTTGTCTGAGATTGTATAGCAGTTTTCAACGTTTCCCCTGGGGTCAACATCTCCTGACTTCATTCCCATTTTCACTGTTACACCATCCTGAAGCAGCCCTCTGACAACGCCTCCCACCTGGGCATATATGGGTGCATCTCCAGAATAACCCACCAAATCGCCTTTTTCAACCAGATCGCCGATCATGACCTGACCTTTAAAGGTTCCGTCAGACGTTGCACGGATAATCCGTTCTTTATCATAACCGCCGATCATGCCTGGTACTCCAGTGTTGGGAAATGCGCTACCCTCCCAGATACAGCGGCCCAGGTTATGGCCTCTTTTTGTCTCCACCACCACATGGCAGTCAAGCCCTGCCGTAAACCCGGGGCCAATACCTACTACAACATCTGCGTCCGTTATCCTGGTTCCCAGATTCTTTTTAGCAATAATGGCATCTACCACCACATCCGGCTTCCAGGTTTCCCGGATCTTGCATTCCTCATCGACCACAACTGCAACCTGATCCCCTGCTATGGCCTCTTGGATTTCCTCCAGACTGCGGCATAAAACTCCTGTGACGTCCTCCACCTTTGCCTGTCCCTCATAGACTGCCCTTGAAAAGGCCACCGTCCGCCGCACTGTGGTGGGAACGGCGATATCTGTCATGACCAGGTCAAAGCCGCAGCGATGCAGCCGGCAGCCAATGCCTGTTGCCAGATCACCGGCTCCTTTTATTAGTACCTTCATTATAATCTCCTGAACTTTTTGTTTATTTTCTGGCGCATTCTCCGCCTCTACCTGACAGGATTTCCAGACCGTGGAAAAGAATATCCAGAATATATTCCAGACTCTCTCTCACCGCCTTAGGACTTCCCGGAAGGTTGATGATAAGGGTCGATCCCCGGATGACACTGGCGCCCCTGCTTAACATGGCCCGCTTGGTTACAGTCATGCTGTAAGCCCGTATGGCCTCGGCAATTCCCGGTGCATTGCGGTCCGCAACAGCCAAAGTGGCCTCCGGGGTCACATCCCTGGGAGAAAAGCCGGTTCCGCCGGTGGTCAGAACCAGATCGCATTCCACCTCATCGCTTAAGCGCATGAGCTCCTCTTTTAAGTCCTCTCCTTCATCGGCAAGGAGCTTATAGCTGACCACTTCAAAGCCTGTCTTCTCCAATATCTCTCTTATGACCGCGCCGCTTACGTCTTCCCGTTCTCCGGCGGCTCCTTTATCACTTAAGGTTACGATTCCTGCTCGGTACATACCGTAATTTCATCCCCTTCCTTCATGAGTCCTCCATGAAGAACCCTTGTAAAGATTCCGTTTGTAGGCATGATGCATTCTCCCATTTTCTTGTATATCTCGCAGTGGCTGTGACATTCCTTTCCTATCTGTGTCACCTCCAAAAGGATATCCCCGCACGATAACCTGGTGCCGACAGGAAGATGAATCAAATCAATTCCCTGGACAATGACATTTTCCCCAAAGGCACCGTTTCCGATCTCCGCACCTCTGGCCTTAAAGTCCTCTATGGTATCAAAGGATAACAGGCTTACCTGCCGGTGCCATTTGCCTGCATGTGCATCCCCTTCTATTCCGAATTCTTCTATAAAATGCCCTTCATCCACTCTGGATTTCTGGGTTCCTTTTTTTTCGCTGATACAGACAGCCATTACCTTTCCCATCTGCTTATCCTCCTATCTGGTTCATGTTTGGGCCTGTTTTTCCCTGGTCATCTTCAAAATGATGGCTCTCCGGTTTGTTCCGGATGCTCTGATTCATCAGATTAAAAAGACAGTCATCAGAAATTCCTTCCCGCAAAGGCCCTTTTAAATCCACTCCTGCGGGACTGTCCAGACAAAGCTTTAAAAATCCGTCAGATGTCAGCCTTACCCGGTTGCAGTTATGGCAGAATTTGTGACTGACGGCGCTGATAAAGCCGATAAAACCAGTTCCATCTCCCCATGTATAATAAACGGCAGGACCGTTGCCTTTCACCTCGCGGCTTTCTTTAAGCTCACCAAAGGCTTCTGACAGGATCCCTGCCAGATCATCATTTTCCAGTACTTTGTAGTTTTTTCCCTGACCAATGGGCATCATTTCGATAAAACGGACCGGGATCCTGCGTTCCATGGAAAAACGGGCAAAGGCCAGTACCTCTTCTTTTGTTAAGTCCTCCATGACCGCACAGTTTATTTTTACCTTGAGCCCCGCTGCCAATGCACTGCGGATTCCTTCCATAACGGATTCAAAGCAGTCTCTTCTTGTGATTCTGGCAAACCGCCGGGGATCCAGAGTATCCAGGCTTACATTGACGCTTGATAAACCCGCAGCTTTTAGCGCCGCTGACTTCTCCTTTAACAGGCAGCCATTGGTGGTCATGGTCACATCTTCAATTCCCGGGATCTCCCCTAATTCTTTGATCAGGATCTCAATGCCCTTTCTCACCAAAGGCTCCCCGCCGGTTACCTTGACCTTACGGATCCCAAGGCGGGCGCCGGCCTCACAGATTCTCACGATTTCCTGATAGGTGAGGATGTCCTCATGGCGCAGGGGGGCTATTCCCTCCTCCGGCATGCAGTAGAGACATCTTAAATTGCACCGGTCGGTAACGGATACCCGGATATAATCAATGGTTCTGTTGCAGCTGTCTTTCATATTCCGCTCCCCCTGCCGCCTGAGTCCTTTTCATAAAGTCCGCTTTTCCCGCCATCCTTTTTCAAGAGGCAGATATCTCTGATCATCATCCCCCGGTCCATGGCTTTACACATGTCATATATGGTCAGCAGTGCTATATTCACCCCTGTCAGAGCTTCCATCTCCACGCCTGTCTTTCCCTGGGTTTTCACCGTACAAACCGCCTCTACAGAAAGCCGTTCCTCATGAAGTACAAAATCTACCGCGCATTTTGTAAGCATCAGTCCATGACATAAAGGGATCAGTTCAGAAGTTCTTTTCGCTCCCATAATACCTGCCACTCTGGCAACTCCCAGAACATCTCCTTTTTTCGCGGTGCCAAGGGAAATGGCTTCAAAAACCTCATGATTGACCGTAATAAACCCATGGGCAACGGCAATCCGGTCTGTCTCCGCCTTTTCTCCAACATCTACCATGCGGGCATTTCCCTGTTCATCAAAATGTGTCAGTCCATTCATATTTTCGTTCAACCTTTCCTTCTGTAGTGCCTTACCAGCCCTTTCCGAAGCCGCAGTTTGGATAATAGCATACGTCGCAGGAGAGGCAGAGCCCTCCCTTTCCCAGCTTTTCAAGGTCTTCCTTTGTCACCGGATCATCCGCCATGAGTCTTGGGAGCACCAAATCAAATACTGTCCTCTTGGAATACATGACACATCCGGGAAGTCCGGCTATAGGAATATTTTTCCCATCCTGCCTGTAGTAGGAAAGTAAGAACATGGCTCCCGGAAGCACCGGAGCGCCGTAGGATATCACCTCTGCACCGGTATTACGGATAGCAAGAGGAGTCTTGTCATCCGGATCAACGCTCATGCCACCGCTGACAAGCACCATGTCAGCCCCCTGACGGATAAGGTCAAGAATCGCATCCGTGGTATTCTCCGGCCTATCATCTGTGACTGTCTGGCCAAGAATCTGGCCGCCCAGTTCTTCCACCTTTGCTTTTAATACAGGTCCAAAGGCATCCTTTATTCTTCCATGGAATACTTCGCTTCCCGTAGTTACGATTCCCACCTTTTTATCCAGGTAGGGCAGCACGGCAAAGATCTTCTTACCTGCGCAAACTTCTCTGGCCTCTTCCATCTTTTCCTTTTCAATGACAAGGGGAATAATTCTTGTCCCGCACAGCTTGTCTCCAGGCTCCACGGGAGTATTGGGGTGTCTGGAAGCGATCATCATATTCCCTAAGCTGTTTATTATATCTAGAAGTCCGGTATCTATCTTTAATAAGCCCCGGACGGTTGATTTCAATTCAATTTTACCTTCCTTTACCTCGCTGCGCTCCATATGGTCACCCAGGCATAGGCTGCACAGGATTTCTGCAGCTTCATTTTCATGGTATAGGGACTCATCCTTTTCCCAAACATAAATGTGTTCTTTTCCCATGGACAGCAGCACCGGAATATCCTCCTCTGTCACTACATGTCCTTTTCTGAATCTTGCATCCTTTATGACTCCCGGTATGATCTGAGTCATATCATGGCAGAGAACCTGTCCTACCGCATCTACTGTCTTGATCTCCTTCATTTTCCCTCTCCTTTCGTTCTTGGCATAATTTACTTATTAACGCAGGCGCAGCGCGGCTGAGTTTAATAAAATAATGTTATTCTCAAGTAAGAATATCCATCTTTGCAGAAATTTTTTCATATCCCTTTATTATATCATTCGGGAAAATATTTGTAAAATAATTCTACCACTGCTGCTTCTGCTTCCTCTGAAAAAGCCAGATACTGGTTTAGAAATTTTTCACCCTCTTCGGTTAAAACAGTGGTTCCCCCATTTTCCCCACCTCTTCTTCCTTCCATCAATGAAAGTCCCAGATCCGCTTCTGCCTTGTTAATAATCTTCCACGCTTTCGAATATGCCATATGCAGTTCCTGGCAGGCAGCCGAGAGGGAGCCCCTCTCCCTTACAAGCTTCATTAAAGCTGCTACTCCAGGACCAAAGTTGCGCTCTTCATAGTAAACGCGGAGTCTTAAATGATACTTAAGCGCTCGTTCCTCTTTTTTTATTTCTTTCATTTTGATCCTTTTCTACGATGCAAAGAAGCTGGTCATCACACAGCGCCCGGCCCATTCTTCTCCCAGGCACTCCATGACACGGATCCCATCGGACAGCCTGTTTTCATTATCAGCTTTATTTAACAAAATCCGGTAATCCATAGATTCTGCTCCTTTTCTGGTTCCCTGGGCGCTTACAAGAATTCGGGCTGCCTGGTCCGGGGTTATAAGCTCTTTTTCCGTCTTCCAGCCAAATACGGCCTCAGCAAGCTCCCACCGGAAGCACGTTTCTTCCCATAGGCTTCCAATGGCATCCAGGCCGGCGCAGCCAATCACCCCATGGGTTCCTTTTAAAAGAACAGGCTCCCCTTCCCTTGGGATCTTCAGAGGCAGACGTTTTGCTCCGTCTGCCTCTACAAGAAGCACATCGGAAAAGCATGAAAGCTGATCCATTTCCTGGGGCGCCATGCCTTTTAATTTCCCATGAAGTGCTGTCTGCCCTGTTACCAGGATCTGACCTGTACGGCCTGAATACCATTCTTTCCTGTCCTTTAAGTAATCTTTTACGGTTTCAGCCCGGTCGGCCAGCACTACTTCCCGGTTCTCAGGATAGAAGATATGGGTACTGGTGGTGACTATCACCCGCTTCCCCATGGCCGCAAGTTCATCGGCCAGGGAAAACATGGTGGTAGTCTTACCGCCTCCGCCGGTAAAGCAAATGACCATATGATCCTTAAGTGGTAAACCCAGGGCTTCCCACAGGGAACCTCTCCTTGCAACAGCCGGCTTTTCTCCACAGGCATTTAAGGTATAGACTTTTTTTAATCCCATTAATACAGCTCCATACGCCTCTTTCTGGGAACATAAGAACCAGTTTTCTCCAATACGACCTGACCGTCTTTTGCAGCCAGGCGGCCATTTAAGAATACAAGCTCAGCTTTTCCCTTGACAGAGGTTCCTTCAAAAGGACAATAATCCACATTTGCCACCTGGTTTTCTACAGACATCGTCCACTGGATATCCGGATCCCACACCACGATATCCCCATCGCTTCCGGGAGCAATGGCCCCTTTCTGGGGATAAACACCGTAAAGCTTTGCCGGATTCTCTGACAGCACACGGCACATCTGCTCCAGCTTTAAGTTATGCTCCAGCACACCGAAGCTGTATATGAGGACAGGACGGGATTCCACTCCTGGCATTCCGTTCGGAATCTTAGTAAAATCATCTTTTCCCGCCGCCTTCTGGCTGGTGGTAAAGCTGCAATGATCTGTAGCTATGGTCTGGATATGATTCTTTAGAAGGGCATTCCACAGTCTGGTGCTGTCCTTTTCTTTCTTAATGGTAGGAGAAATCACATACTTGCTGCCCTCAAAGCCGGGAAGGTCATAAACACTTTCATCAAGAAGCAGGTACTGGGGACAAGTCTCCAGATAAATCTCCTGGCCCCGTTCCCGTGCATATTTTACCTCCTGATAACCCTCACCGGAACTTAGATGGACGATGATTACCGGAGCATCCGCAAGGCCTGCAATTTTTAACAACCTGCCGATAGCTTCCGCCTCTACTGCAGCCGGTCTGGTTTTTTTATGGGTGCTGACGGACAAATTGCCTTTTGCTTTCTCTTCTTCCACCAGCGCTTCTATGAGTCCCATATTTTCACAATGGATACCGGCAATTCCGCCGACTTCCTTCAGCCGCTTCAGTACCTGATAGATTTTCTTATCATTTAAGTACATCTCATCATAAGTCATGTATAGCTTAAAGGAGGTTACGCCGCCTGCAACAATTTCTTCCAGCTCCTTGCTGATAGAAGGGTTCCAGTCGGAGATCGCCAGGTGAAAACCATAATCACAGGATGCGTTTCCATCTGCTTTTTTATGCCAGTTTTCCAGCGCTTTTTCCAGGGTCTCTCCCGGATACTGGGTGGCAAAATCAATGATCATCGTAGTTCCGCCAGACAAAGCGGCTTTTGTTCCCGTTTCAAAATTATCTGCCGTAACGGTACCTGCCACATGAAGATCAAAATGCGTATGTGCATCGATGAAGCCCGGGAACAGAAGCTTTCCCGTTACATCAATAACCTCCGCTTCTTCTGCCTGGATCCCTGCTTCCACTGCCTGGATCTTTCCCTCATCCATAAGGACATCCGCCTGGATTATGCCGCTTCCTGATACTACAGTTCCACCCTTTAATAGCATCTTCATAAAATATCTACATCCTTTCTTTCAGCTGTATCAGCCGGTTTTTCGGCCTGCTTTTCATTTTTTGTATTGGCTGTAGTCATTTTCAAAGCTTGAAAGGCGCAGGGAGAAACTCATTCTCCGACTGCGCCGATTCATTACCAATACAACTACTTATTCTTTTTGCTTCTTTCGGGACCTTTTTATCCTAAGATATAGTCATAGTCACTGCAGACAGTTTCCATAACTTTTCTAAGTCCTTCCGGAATCACGCTGTCCTTTTCACCGGCTTTCCAATTGAGAATATTGCCAAGGTAACGTACTTTGCAGGCTGCTGCTTCTTTATCTAATACAACAAAGCCCTCATTTTTGCTGTTTTCCATGTCAGCCTCGTTGGCGAACAAAGTAAACTTATCCAGATAAGGAGCGCTGTCATATGGACAGAAGCTCTTACAGTTACCGCACTCGTTGCACATATAGTCCACGTGTACGATCTGGTGCATGGATAAGCCTGGAATATTCAGTGCAAGGTTCGCACGGTTTGGACAGACCTCAGCACAGTTTTCGCAGACATTGGAGCAGCCAAGACATCTTACATCTTCTACCTTATAATCCCTTGTTCCTTCAAGGATACCGCGCTTATCATAAATCTTATCTAAGTGATCCACTGTATCATCAAAGTCCACAGCAGCCTTCTTGCCTAAAATTGCTTCAGCAGCCACACGGGCATCTCTCATAGCCTCTACTACTGTAGCCGGTCCATAGAGTCCGTCACCTACTACATAAACTCCTGCAGCGCTGGTTTCTAATGTTTCCTCGTTTACAAGGACTTTGCCGCGGTTGCTTACGTTAATGCCGTTTGCTTCATAGAATTCTGTAGGAACCTGCTCGCCTACTGCAGCGATCACTGTATCTGCAGGAATCTCCACGGTTTCTTCTGTTTCTACAATACCTCTTCTGCCGGTAGCATCGGTATCACCAAGCTTCATCACTTTGCAAAGGAGTTTACCGTTTTTAAGCTCTACTGGAGACAGCAGTTCCTTGAATTCCACGCCGTCTTCCAATGCCATCTCTAATTCTTCCTCATCTGCAGGCATATAGCGCTTGGTCCTACGGTAAACCAGGTAGGAGTGTTCCACGCCTTCTGTTCTCTTTACCGCTCTGGCTGTATCCATGGCAGTATTGCCGCCGCCGATAACCACTACATTTTTACCGATGTTTAATTTTCCGTCGGTCTCCTTAAATTGAGCCAGGAAATCTAAAGCATTTATGGTTTCTCCTGCTTCAAGCTTTAATACGCCTGGTTTTGACGCGCCTGTCGCAAGGATAATATAATCAAATCCTTCCTTCTTTAAGGCTTCTAAATCTGTCACTTCTGCATTTAATCTTAACTCAGCTCCATAGGCCAGAGACAGGGCAGCATCCTTGTCGATTGCCTCATCCGGAATACGGAATCCAGGGATCACATGTTTTACCACGCCGCCCAGGCTGCCGCTCTTTTCAAAAATGGTTGCAGGCATTCCGTTCTTTGTCAGGAAATAAGCTGCTGCAAGACCAGCCGGGCCGCCGCCTACTACTGCTGTCTTTTTGCCCTTCAGTTCTCCTGCTTTGATTTCCTTCATGAACGCATCATAGCCGCCTTCTGCACAGACAAGCTTAACTCCGCGGATATTTACCGGATCTTCATAATAGTTCCGGTTACACTTGCTCATACAGTTATGAGCACAGATAGTTCCGGTTATGAATGGAAGCGGATTCTTTTCTGCGATTACCTTCATCGCATCCTCGTATTTGCCTGCACCGGAAAGCTGTAAATAGGTGGTGATATCCTGATGAATGGGGCAGCCTTCCTTACATGGAGCCACATAGCAGTCAATTAGGGGCACACTCTTAGGCATCTTCCTGATAGGAAGTGGTTTTACTGCCTTTTTGTGATGAGGATCATGAACTGCATCTGCTGCCAGTTTCGCAGTCTTTTCCGGATCCACTCCTGTAAACTCCACTTTACCGCCTTCCAGTTTCTCTGCGATCTGGTAAAGTCTCTGATAGCCGCCTGGCTTTAAAAGAGTGGTTGCCACGGTTACAGGCCAGATTCCTGCATCTACAATTGCCTTGATGTTGTGGTAATCTGCACCGCCTGAGAAGGAAATTCTTAACTTTCCGTCAAATTCCTTTGCCAGTCTGGCTGCCAGAGTAATGGAAAGAGGATATAAAGACTTTCCGGACATATACATCTCTTCGCTTGGAAGCTCTTTATTCTTTACATCAACCGGGAAGGTATTTGTAATCTTAACACCGAATTCCAGGTTCTTTTTCCCAGCCAAAGTCATAAGGGTCTTTAACATGGGAATTGCATCCTCGTACTGTAAGTCATCAAGGAAGTGGAAATCGCCGAATGATACATAATCATATCCCATATCATCCATGGTCTTTCTGGCAAATTCATATCCAAGAAGAGTGGGGTTGCACTTAATGAAGGTATTCAGTCCCTTTTCCTCGATCAGGTAAGTAGCAATTCTCTGAATCTCCTGAGGAGGACATCCGTGAAGAGTGGAAAGGGTTACGGAATTGCAGATTTCGGAAGGAATGCTTTCGATATCTTCTCTGGTCACGTTCTTAAACTGATCCAAATGATCGAAAAGATATTTTATGCAATCCTTAAACATCTCTGTATCTTTTGCATCCTTCATGTTATCGATAAAGGAGTTCACCTTCGGGGATTTAATTCCTTCCAGATCATATCCAACGCTCATGTTGAACTGGAAGCCATCCATTGCTCCAAGTCCGTATTCTTTTGCAATGATATGAAGCAGGATCCATGCCTTGATGTATTCGTCCTGAGCCTGCGGAACATAAAGTTCTGTAGACCACTCACAGTTATAGCACTCGTCATCTGCCTTAATACATGGTTTGCTTACAGGCAGATCTTCTCCGTCTAAGATCTGAACAGTCTTTAGTTCGAAGAAACGGCTTCCGGCATAGTAGGAAGCTACAATATTCTGTGTGAGCTGGGTATGAGGGCCGGCTGCCGGTCCCATAGGTGTCTCCAAATTACGTCCGAATATTTTACGGTTGTTTTTCTCGTCTGCTTTATAAGGTCTGTAGACACCAAAAACAGTATCATTCTTTCCTTGTTCTTTTACGATCCAGTCCACTAACTGCCCAAAGGGCATTGGGGTCATTCTATCTCCCATGTTTTACCTCCTGTAACGTGGTTGTCCGCTTTCTTTCTCCTCAGACAGCCCACAGTGTATATTCTATATTTATATATTACTCTTTTTTTTGATTTTATGAAAGTAGTATTACCTGGAATTAATCCGGTTTGCAAGTTCGGCTGCTGCTTGTCTGCAGTCTGCCATTACCTTTTCCTCATCAATGGCTGTAAGGATACGATCCTTCATCAGCACTTTTCCGTTTCCTACTGTGGTTACCACGCTGCGTCCTGTCATTCCGAAAAGGATATGGCTGTTGCAGTTATCCCCATTCATTGGTGTTAACGGAATATAGTCGGTAACGATCACATCTGCTGCTGCGCCCTCTTTTAATACGCCCAAAGGTTTCTTAAAGTAACGGCCTGCAATCTTTGCATTTCCTTCAAAGAGCATCTTTGGAACTTCGCCCCATGCAGCATTGGGATCGCATAAATGATGCTTGTGCAGAACATTGGCCACTTTATAGGATTCTGTCATGTCGTGAGTGTAACCATCGGTTCCAAGACCTGTTAAGATTCCTCTGTGAACCAGTTCCATGGTTGGAGGGCATCCGCATGCATTGCCCATGTTGGATTCCGGATTGTGAACTACCATGGTATCCGTATCCTTAATCAGCTGCATCTCATGAGGGTTGATATAGATGCAGTGTCCAAGGAGGGTCTTTTCTCCCAGGATATTGCAGTCCATGAGACGGTCTACGATTCGTTTGCCGTATTTCTTTAAGCAGTCATGAAGATCTTCGATCCCCTCTGCCACATGAATGTGATAACCGACACCTTCAGGCTTGTGGGATGCTGCAAGCTCCATGGTCTCATCAGAAATGGTGAACTGGGCATGCATACCCATCATTCCTGCAATCATGTCACTGTCATCTGCCAAAGCGTGCTTAATAAATGCTTCATTCTCAAGAACTGCTTCTTTTGCCTTCTCTTTGCCGTCTCTGTCAGAAACCTCATAGCACAGACAGGAACGGACACCGGTCTCTTTTGCAGCCTCTTCAATCTTAAACAGAGAATCCGTAATATGACCGAAGCTTGCGTGATGGTCGAAGGTTGTAGTCACACCATTCTTAATGGAATCGATGTAAGTCGCCATGGCGCTTAACCGTGTTTCTTCTAAAGTGAGGTTGCGGTCAATGGTCCACCACATTCCGTCAAGGATCTCTAAGAATCCGTGAGGATCATATCCATGAATGCTTAAGCCTCGGGCAAAAGAGCTGTAAATATGTTCGTGGGCATTAATAAAGGCTGGCATGATAACTCCGCCCTTTGCGTCAATATACTCCGCATCCGGGTATGCCTTCTTCATGTCTTCCGTGGTTCCAACTTTGCGGATCACGTTCCCCTCCATTGCAACTGCACCATTCTCAAAAAACGGATTCGCGGGGTCTCTTGTAATCATTCTTCCATTACCGATAATCAGCATGTTTCCATCTCCTTTTTTTCCATTTTCTAATCATAATTTAGGTTAAACCTTAAAATATTCAACTGTACAAACCTCACATAAGAACCAATCTTATGCCTGCACTCAATTTTTGCAATCTGCTTATACTCACTCCTATAATTCGACATTTTCTATACAGATTACACCATAAATCCCTCACTAGGTACAGTGTATCATTTCATATAAAGAAATGCAAGTGAAAATACAAAAAAATTTTAGCGAACCTAAAAAATTTTTAGAAAACCACTTGTAATTTTAATTTTTTATGCTATGATGAGTGTATAAGATGTTCCGATGAGGGGAGGGCAAACGATGGATACAAAGCTTGAACTGTTAACGCAAATCGCAAGTGGAATTGCTACTCATTTTGGTAACAACTGTGAAGTAGTTATCCACGACATTAGGAAAGAAGATATAGAGAGTTCCATTGTCTATATTGAGAACGGCCAGGTAAGCAACAGAAAGCTGGGGGATGGTCCCTCTGAAATCGTTCTTGAAACGTTAAAAAAGAATCCGGATCTTTTAAAAGACCGCTTATCCTATTTAACAAGAACCGATGACGGCAGGATCTTAAAATCCAGTACCATGTATATAAGAGGGATAAATAATACCATTGATTACATTCTGGCTCTTAATTATGATATCACAGGACTGCTTACCATAGACAATTCCTTAAAATCTCTTCTCTCCACCTCGGAAACAGGAGACGATGAGAAGCAGCCAAAAAGAATCACTCATAATGTGAATGATTTACTTGATGCACTGATCGAACAGTCTGTTGCCCTGGTTGGTAAACCGGTCGCTCTTATGAGCAAAGATGACAAAGTTGCAGCAATCCAGTATTTAAATGATGCCGGTGCTTTCCTTATTACTAGATCAGGCGACAAGGTTTCCAATTATTTTGGCATATCCAAATTCACTTTATACAGTTATATGGATACAAATAAAGAAAAGTAATATATTAATGAAAAAAAAGGAGAATGAAAAATCATGAAACCAATCCAATGGGTTGTAAACACCATGCCAAAGACCGATGATAAAAATTTACCGGTTATGGCCACTGATGAAATCAAGAAGGCAAGAGTATTCCACGAAAGCTTTCCTCAGTACAGCAAGACTCCTCTTGTAAAGCTGGATCACATGGCAGATTATTTAGGTCTTGGCCAGGTTTACATGAAAGACGAATCTTACCGGTTCGGCTTAAATGCATTCAAGGTGTTAGGCGGATCCTTTGCTATTGCAAAGTACATTGCAAAGCAGACTGGAAAAGATGTTTCTGATCTTCCTTACAGCGTACTCACATCTGACGCATTAAGAGAAGAGTTTGGCCAGGCAACCTTCTTCACCGCTACTGACGGAAATCACGGACGTGGTGTTGCATGGGCAGCAAACCGGTTAGGCCAGAAATCTGTAGTCTATATGCCAAAGGGCTCTACAATTACCCGTTTCAACAATATTAAAGCAGAAGGCGCTACTGTTACCATTGAAGAAGTCAACTACGACGAATGTGTCCGCATGGCTGCAGATGCTGCTTCTAAAACAAAGAACGGCGTTGTGGTACAGGATACGGCCTGGGATGGTTACGAAGAGATTCCTGCCTGGATCATGCAGGGATACGGAACCATGGCACTGGAAGCCAATGAGCAGCTTGAGGAAAACGGCTGCGACAGACCGACCCATGTATTTGTTCAGGCTGGTGTAGGTTCTCTTGCAGGAGCTGTTCAGGGATATTTTGCAAACCGCTATCCTAAGAATCCTCCTAAGGTTGTTGTTGTGGAAGCTGATGTGGCTGACTGTCTCTATAAGGGCGCAAAAGCCGGCGACGGAGAGATCCGCATTGTAGACGGCGATATGCAGACCATTATGGCCGGCCTTGCCTGCGGAGAGCCAAACACAATTTCCTGGGATATTTTAAAGAATCACGTAGATACCTTTGTATCTGCTCCCGACTGGGTAGCTGCCCAGGGCATGAGAATGCTTGCCGCTCCTATCAAAGGTGATACACCGGTAACTTCCGGTGAATCAGGCGCTGCTCCTTTCGGAGTTCTTGCCTGCATCATGCTTCTTGATGAATATAAGGAGTTAAAAGAGCATTTAGGACTTAATAAGGATTCAAAAGTTCTCCTCTTCTCTACTGAGGGTGACACCGATCCAGAACGTTACAAAGCAATTGTCTGGGACGGAAAAGAACGATAATAACTTATATAAAAAATATGGAGGAAAACAAAATGGATTACAACAAAATCAAAGAAGCAGCACAGAATTATCAAGCCGACATGACAAAATTCTTACGGGAAATCGTTAAATTCCCAGGCGAGAGTTGTGATGAAAAGGCTCATATCGACCGTATCGCAGAAGAAATGCGTAAGTTAGGTTTCGACAAAGTAGAAATCGACGGCATGGGTAACGTATTAGGTTATATGGGAACCGGCAAAACTTTAATCGGCTTTGACGCTCACATCGATACCGTTGGTATCGGCAACAAGAACAACTGGAACTTTGATCCATACGAAGGCTATGAGAACGAAACAGAAATCGGCGGCCGCGGCGTATCCGATCAGTGCGGCGGTATCGTATCTGCAGTTTACGGCGCAAAGATCATGAAAGATTTAGGTCTTTTAAATGACAAGTTTACCGCTTTAGTTGTTGGTACTGTTCAGGAAGAGGACTGTGATGGTCTTTGCTGGCAGTACATCATCAACGAAGATAAGGTTCGTCCTGAATTCGTTGTTTCCACAGAGCCTACTGACGGCGGCATCTACCGCGGACAGAGAGGACGTATGGAAATCCGTGTTGACGTGAAAGGTGTTTCCTGCCACGGTTCCGCACCAGAGCGCGGTGACAACGCAATCTACAAGATGGCTGACATCCTTCAGAACGTTCGCTCTCTGAACGAGAATGATGCTGCTGATGACAAGGAAATCAAAGGCCTTGTAAAAATGCTTGATGAGAAATACAACAAAGAGTGGAAAGAAGCTAACTTCTTAGGACGCGGTACTGTTACTGCTTCCGAGATCTTCTTTACTTCTCCAAGCCGCTGTGCAGTTGCTGACTCCTGTTCCGTATCCTTAGACCGTCGTATGACCGCAGGCGAGACATGGGAAAGCTGCTTAGAAGAAATCCGTAACCTTCCTAATGTAAAGAAATACGGCGAAGACGTTACTGTTTCCATGTACGAATATTCCCGTCCTTCCTACACAGGACTTGTTTATCCGATCGAGTGCTACTTCCCAACATGGGTTATTCCGGAGGATCACGATGTTACAAAAGCTCTGGAAGAATCTTACAAGGCTCTTTACGGTGACGTAAGAATCGGTGCTGAAGAAACTGTTGCTATGAGAACCGCTCGTCCTCTTACCGACAAGTGGACCTTCTCCACAAACGGCGTTTCCATCATGGGCCGTAACGGAATCCCATGCATCGGCTTCGGACCTGGCGCAGAAGCTCAGGCTCATGCTCCTAACGAGAAGACCTGGAAGCAGGATCTGGTAACATGTGCAGCAGTATATGCAGCACTTCCAGGCGCTTACTGCAAATAATTCAGACAAGCTTTTGACAACCATTTTATTACCATAATTCTGGCAGCAGGCTTTTTAAGCCTGCCGCCACTCCTAACAATCATTTTTGCAGTCTGCCGAACATTCCTTCCCCAATCAATGCCTGGCAAACTGCACGAAGGATAGATAACTATAAAACAAGATAATATTCAGGAGGCTAACTACAATATGAAAACCTTACAGGATTACATTGACAAACTGAATTCCTTAAACTTTAAGGAAATGTATGAGAATGATTTCTTCTTAACATGGGAAAAGTCAGACGACGAACTGGAAGCAGTCTGGACCGTTGCTGATGCTCTTCGTTTCATGAGAGAAAACAACATTTCCACAAAAGTATTCGAGAGCGGTCTTGGAATTTCCTTATTCCGTGACAACTCTACACGTACCCGTTTCTCCTTCGCTTCCGCATGTAACTTACTTGGTCTGGAAGTTCAGGATTTAGACGAGGGCAAATCTCAGGTAGCTCACGGCGAGACCGTTCGTGAAACAGCTAACATGGTTTCCTTCATGGCAGACGTTATCGGTATCCGCGATGATATGTATATCGGCAAAGGAAATACCTACATGCATGAATTTATGGACGCTGTTACCCAGGGAAATAAAGACGGCATCTTAGAGCAGAGACCAACCTTAGTAAACTTACAGTGCGACATTGACCATCCAACTCAGAGTATGGCTGATATGCTTCACATCATCCATGAGATGGGCGGCATCGAGAACTTAAAGGGCAAAAAGCTGGCTATGACATGGGCTTACTCTCCTTCCTACGGAAAGCCATTATCCGTTCCTCAGGGAATCATCGGCTTAATGACTCGTATGGGTATGGAAGTTGTTTTAGCTCATCCGGAAGGCTACGAAGTTATGCCTGAAGTTGTTGAAGTTGCTAAGAAGAACGCTGAAAAATCCGGCGGTTCCTTCCGTGTATCCAACGATATGGCTGACGCATTCAAGGATGCTGACGTTGTATATCCAAAGAGCTGGGCTCCATTTGCAGCTATGGAAAAGAGAACCAACCTTTACGGTGAAGGCGATTCAGAAGGCATCAAGGCTCTTGAGAAAGAATTACTGTCTCAGAACGCAAGCCACAAAGACTGGTGCTGTACAGAAGAGCTTATGAAGACCACAAAAGATGGCAAAGCTCTTTATATGCACTGCTTACCAGCTGACATCAATGATGTAAGCTGCAAGGATGGTGAAGTAGTCGCTTCCGTATTCGATCGTTACCGCGATCCGTTATACAAAGAAGCTAGCTACAAGCCATACGTAATCGCTGCTATGATCTTCTTAAGCAAATTTGAGAATCCACAGGAAATCTTAAAGAAGCTGGAATCTGGCAAAACACCAAGAATTTTTGAATAATTTCACATTGGGGCAACTGCTCCATATTTAAGAATATCAGGCGCACCTGCAGCCTACCAATGGATACAGGTGCGCCTTTTAAATAATTCTTAATCACTAAGAGGATAGCAAAATGGAAAAGAAGAAAAGAATTGTTATTGCGTTAGGCGGCAATGCTTTAGGTAACACTTTATCAGAGCAGATGGCTGCCGTAAAGATCACGTCAAAAGCAATCGTTGATTTGATCGAAGAAGGCTGTGAAGTAGTAGTGGTTCACGGCAATGGCCCACAGGTGGGTATGATTAACAACGCAATGAGCGCTTTAACACGGGAAGATCCCAAACAGCCAAACACTCCACTTTCCGTCTGTGTAGCCATGAGCCAGGCTTATATCGGCTATGACTTACAGAATGCTTTAAGAGAAGAGCTGGTAAACAGGAACATGAACAACATTCCTGTAACCACCATGATCACACAGGTTCGTGTGGATGAAAACGATCCTGCTTTTAACTCCCCCAGCAAGCCAATCGGTCATTTTATGACAGCAGAGGAAGCAAAACTGGCTGAAGAAAAGTACGGATACATCACAAAGGAAGATGCAGGACGGGGATACCGCCGTGTGGTAGCTTCTCCAAGCCCTGCAGAAATCATTGAAATCGGCGCAATCCGTTCCCTTGTGGAAGCAGGACAGCTGGTTATTGCCTGCGGCGGCGGCGGTATTCCCGTTACCCTTCAGGGAAATCATTTAAAAGGCGCAAGCGCAGTTATTGACAAAGATTTTGCAAGTGAATTGCTGGCAGAGGAACTGGATGCAGACTTCTTAATCATCCTCACAGCAGTTGAGAAAGTAGCAATAAACTTCGGTAAACCGGAAGAGAAATGGTTGGACGATATCACAACAGACGATGCCCGCAAGTATATTGGAGAAGGACACTTCGCTCCTGGCTCCATGCTGCCAAAGGTTCAGGCTGCCGTGAAATTTGCAGATTCCAAGGAAGGGCGCAAAGCGCTCATCACCTTGCTTGAGAAAGCTAAAGATGGAATCCTAGAGAAGACCGGAACTCACATTCATAAGTAAAATTATGAATTTTCTTTTATTTTTATGCAAAATATAGTATAATATTACCGTTACTATTAGGCAAAATACCAAGATTCAAAGTCGTTGACCATCATAGAATACATGATACGTCATTACAATAGGGGTATTGTAATCCATTGGGGGACTGGGGACTGTCAAATTATTTCTGAACAGTCCCTACAAGACTTTGAAAATCTAAGAAAAGAGAGGGACTATCTTTGAATAAGCAAAACGACAAAGAACTGATCTATCAACTGGAAGGCAGACCAAGTTTAAAAACTGCATTCCCACTAGGTTTACAGCATATACTTGCCATGTTTACGGGCAATTTAGCACCCATACTTATCATTGCCGGTATCTGTGGGTTAGAGCCAGCTGATAAGACCGTTATGTTATCTTCCGCAATGGTTGTATCCGGTGTAACCACCTTGTTTCAGCTGTATCCGATCAAGCTCGGGAAGAGCTACCGCATTGGAGCGAATCTACCCATAGTCATGGGTACGTCCTTTGCATTTGTTTCCGTGGCTGCCATTGTTGCCACTCAAGTCGCACCTTCCATGGGACTGACCGATCCGCGTGATATCTATGCGCTGGTTCTTGGCTGTTCACTTGTAGGTGGTCTTGTTGAAGTATTTATGGGATTCTTCTATAAGAAACTTGCCAATCTGTTTTCACCAATCGTGGTGGGAACAACGCTCATTGCCATTGGATTAAACTTATTAAGCGCTGGCGCACGATATTTTAACGGCGGTTCAAACGCTGCGGCTAATTTGGCGGCATACAACGAGAATCCGGCTAAATATCAATTTTCAGGCGTATTTGGTTCAATGAAAAACGTAGGCATGGCGTTATTTGTATTTGTCCTTGTATTATTGCTCCAAAAGTATGGCAAAGGCATTGTAAAGAATTCCGCTTTACTTTTTGGACTGGCTATCGGATATGTGGTGTCTATTGCCTTAGGAATGGTAAATTTTGCACCGATTACAGCTGCTAAAGTTGTCTCCGTACCATTGCCATTTTATTTCGGCCTCAAATTCTCCATAGCTGGTATCTTAAACTTTGCCCTGTTTTATGTTATTTCCGGACTGGAAACCATCGGTAACACCGGCGGTATCACTATTGCAGCATTTGACAGAGAACCTACCTCCGAAGAAACAGCCGGTGCCATCCTTGCAGATGCGGGCGGATCAATGTTAGCAGCTGTATTTAACGCACTGCCAAACACCGCGTTTGGACAGAATGCGGGTATTATTTCCATGACGAGAATCGTAAACAAATGGTGCGTTGCCGTAGGTGCTATATTCTTGGCTTTATGCGGACTCATTCCGAAATTGGCAGCTCTTTTCCAAACCATCCCTGATGCAGTTTTGGGCGGCGCTATTATTTCTGTATTTGCCATGATTACATTAAATGGTATTAAGATGATTGCCAAAGCAGGTTTCTCCGAGAGAAACGTAACCATTATCGGTATTACACTGTCATTTGGTATTGGACTTACCTCCATGAGTCTGGCCGTGGAAACCTTCCCAGCGTTCATTCAGCCTTTATTAGAAGCTATTGCGCCATTAACGAGCGCACCAGCTGCTGTATGCTGTATCGTATCAATCTGCGCAAGCCTTTGCTTCCCAATGAGTAAAGAAGATAAAGAGAAAGCAAAAGCTGCTATGCAGGAAGCATAATTAAACAAAATTATAACAAAATGCCCTTCCGCTTTCAGCCAAAGCTTTTAGCGGAAGGGCATTTTTTGTTCGCTCATTCTATATCACTTCCTGCTATCTACGCGGAAGAATGGTGTTATGTTACAGCTTCCAGATATCCCGGTTATACTCCAGAATGGTCCTGTCTGAAGAGAAATACCCTGCCTTACTGATATTTATTAGCATCTTTTTCGCCCAAACCATAGAATCCTCATAATCCCTGTAAATCCTTTCCCTGGAAGCCGCATATGCCCTGTAATCAAGCAAGGTCATGAACCAGTCCTTATTAAGAATCTCATCATAAAGTCGTTTTAAGTTCTCCTTATGTCCAATGGAAGTCATCTCCTCTCCCACCATAAAGTCCAAAGCTTCCCGGATCTCCCCATCCGTTTCGTAATATTCCTTAGACACATAATCCGCTTTCACATAATGCTGGATCACCGTTTCACTGGATTCTCCGAAAATATAAATATTTTCCTTTCCCACCAGCTCTGCGATCTCCACATTGGCACCATCCATCGTTCCGAGAGTCACCGCACCATTTAACATGAACTTCATGTTGCCGGTCCCACTTGCCTCCTTGGATGCCAGGGAAATCTGCTGGGAGATATCACAGGCAGGAATCAGCTTTTCTGCTTTGGATACGTTATAGTTTTCCACCATCACTACCTTTAAATAGGGACTTACCTGGGGATCATTGTTTATCAGCTCCTGGAGACACAGGATCAAGTGAATGATATCCTTTGCAATCACATAGGCAGGGGCTGCCTTAGCACCGAAAATCACGGTGACCGGGGTGGACGGTAAGTTTCCTTTTTTTATCTCCAGATATTTATGAATCACATAAAGGGCATTCATCTGCTGTCTCTTATATTCATGGAGGCGCTTGATCTGAATATCATAAATGGAGTTCTCATCAATATCCGCTCCCTGGGTCAACATAAGATATTCCTTTAATGCTGTCTTATTCCGCTTTTTAATATCCAGGATTGCTTCTAAGGTTGCTTCATCATCAAACGCAGCCAGCTTTTCCAGCTCCATGGCGTCTTTCTTATACCCCTCTCCGATTCTGGAGGTAATCAGCTGTGTAAGCAAAGGATTGCAATGGAGAAGCCACCTGCGGAAGGTAATCCCGTTTGTTTTATTGGAAAACTTCTCTGGATAAATATCATAAAATTTCTTCAATTCACTTTTTTTCAGGATCTCTGTATGAAGGTAGGCCACTCCATTGACGCTGAAGCCATAATGGATATCCATATGGGCCATGTGCACCAGATCCTTTTCATCAATGATCGCTACAGAAGGATCCTGATGAACGTTGCGGGCTTGCTTATCCAGCTTCTTTATAACAGGCACCAGTTGGGGCACAGCCTCCTCTAAATATTCCATAGGCCACTTTTCAAGGGCTTCCGCAAGAATGGTATGATTGGTGTAAGCACAGGTCCTGCTGACGATCTCCGCCGCCTCTTCAAAAGAAATCCCTCGCAGAGTTAAAAGACGTACCAGCTCCGGGATCACCATGGAAGGATGGGTATCGTTGATTTGGATCACTGCATAATCTGGTAAATCATAAAGTTTGCAGCCCTTTTTGATACACTCATCAAGAATATATTGGGCAGCGCTGCTGACCATAAAATACTGCTGGTAAATGCGAAGCTTCCTTCCGGCCTCGTCACTGTCATCCGGGTAAAGAAACAGGGTCAGATTCTTTTTAATGTTCTCTTTATCAAAGGAAATCCCATCTTGTATGATCTCCTCATCAATGGTCTCTAAATCAAATAGATGAAGCTGGTTGGTCCTTCCCTGATAGCCAGTCACCCCGATATTATACATTCTGGAACGAACGTTCAGCCCTTTAAAGGTCACTGGATAACTGACTTCTGTCCGGGTAAGCCAGCTATTCTCCTCAATCCAGGGATTGGGATTCTCCTCCTGGAGATGGTCCTCAAAGGTTTGCTTAAATAAACCAAAATGATAATTAAGCCCAATTCCGTCTCCGTTTAGGCCAAGGGTTGCCATAGAATCCAGAAAACAGGCGGCCAGACGTCCCAGTCCCCCGTTTCCAAGAGAAGGTTCTGGCTCTATTTCCTCGATCTCGCAAATATTTTTACCGTTCTTCATAAGGAGTTTACGGACCTCCTCATACATTCCAAGGTTGATCAGGTTATTGGAAAGCAGTTTTCCGATTAAGAATTCCGCAGATATATAATATACCTTTTTCTTTCCTTCCTCCTGCTGTCTTTTTTCCGCTTCCTCCTGGACGATTTTCAGCAATGCAGAATATAGTTCCTTATTAGTACACTGATTTACCGCTTTATCGTATATTTCAATAATCCGTTGCTCAAGATTCATAAAATCCACTCCTT
This sequence comes from [Clostridium] celerecrescens 18A, assembly GCF_002797975.1. Classification (NCBI taxonomy): domain Bacteria; kingdom Bacillati; phylum Bacillota; class Clostridia; order Lachnospirales; family Lachnospiraceae; genus Lacrimispora; species Lacrimispora celerecrescens. Next base: position 3,052,769 of record NZ_PGET01000001.1, read on the forward strand.
TTTTACATTCTATACCACTACTCTTGTATTATAGTATCCCTTGCGGTGTTTATCTTGCAGCATTCTGACATATTATGATACAATACTATCATCAACCACTTAACCATTTCGAAAAACAGGTGTTTTATGAATATCATACAGTACGAAAACTATCAAGAAAAGAGGGAACAGGACCCTTCCGGTTTTCCTTACTTAACTTACCCCTGCACCATCCCCCTGGATTTTAGCAAAGTTCCACTACACTGGCACGATGAAATGGAATTCATCTATATAAAGAAAGGGACAGGACTGGTATCGGTGGATTTTGTTCCCTATGAGGTCCATGGAGGTGACATTATCGTCGTCAGCCCTGGTAAGCTTCATACCATCGAAAAGTGGAAGCAGGAAACCATGGAGTATGAGAATATAATCTTTGACTTAAATCTGCTGCGCTCCAGGCATCCAGATATCTGTTGGGAATCCTATCTCTCCCCCATCAGCCGTGGACAGAAAAATCTTCCGGTGCACATGACAAAAGATATTCCCTTTTACAGTGGAATCGCTTCCTGCTTAGACCAGATCGATCAGGTCCGAGAGACATTCCCTGAGGGCTATGAGCTGTTAATCAAAGGAAAATTAATGGAACTGTTTTTTCTTTTCTGGAGCAATGAAGCATCCTCTTCCTCTCCTCCTCCCCGCCCCAAAAAAGAGTTGGAGCGGACCAGGCAGATCCTTAAATATGTGGAACAGCATTACAGCAGGCTGCTTTCCATAGAAGAAGTATCCGACGCCTGCGGCATGAGCCAGTCTCATTTTATGAGATTTTTTAAGAACACTATGGGAATGCCTTTTACCGCTTACTTGAATGATTACCGCTTAACCATGGCTTCCAGACTGCTTCTATCCTCTGAGGATTCGGTACTAACCATTGCTGGGGATACAGGGTTTAACAATCTGTCCTATTTTAACCGGATCTTCAAGGAAAAATTCGGAATAACCCCCAGGGAATTCAGACGGCATATGGATATTCCATCCTCCAGCTGAATAAGATAGTATCAAATCATAGACAGGTGAAGCCATATGGATAAAAACCAGATAAAATTATCTGCTTTTACCGCTATTCCCTTAGGAGTTGGGGCTTTAACAGCATTTTTGACGAGAAACGGCTTGTCCATATATAAAACCTTAAATCAACCTGCCTATTCTCCCCCTATATGGCTCCTTCCGATCATATGGACCGCATTATATATCCTCATGGGGTTCGGCTCCTATCTTGCCGCCTCCTCGCCTTCTCACAGAAAGGGAGAGGCTCTCCGGCTATATGGAATCCAGCTGCTGCTGAACTTCCTCCGGAGCCTGGTGTTTTTCAACTTAAAAAACTATCTGCTGGCATTTTTGATTCTCCTTTTCCTTTGGTACTCTGTTGTAAAAATGATATCTGCCTTCTGGACTGTCAATCCGGATGCAGCCGTTTTACAAGTTCCTTATTTACTTTGGATCACATTTACCGGGTACTTAAACCTGGGGGGCATGTTTCTTAATTGAATGAAAAAAGGAGCAAGGCTACGGCAACGTTTCTGTTGCTTTGGCCTTGCTCCTTTTTTATTGTTCCATTTAAGCTTCATTTAGGATGGCATTTTACCCAATCTGCGGAGCATGGTTTTCTCTACCGCATTCAGGATATTCTCATAGCCTGTGCACCGGCATAAATGGCCGGACATCAGCTTTCTAAGCTCATCTCTGGTGTACTCTTTTCCGCTTTCTAAAATTTCTACCGCTGACATAATAAATCCCGGTGTGCAGAATCCGCACTGGACCGCTGCCTCGTCGATAAATGCCTGCTGGATGTCGGAAAGCTCTCCATTTGGACCCATAAGGCTTTCTAAGGTTGTGATACTTTTTCCATCTGCCCAAACAGCCAGATAGATGCAGGAATTGAAGCATTCATGATCTATGATCACGTTACAGGCTCCGCATTCCCCTACCTCACAGCCTTTTTTTACGGAAGTCAGGCGGTAATCATCCCGCAGCAAATCGGTAAGGGAAGCCCGGACATCCACCATTGTTTCTGTGTATTTTCCATTGATGGTACATTTTACTAACTTATATTGTGCTGGCATTAGATCTCACCTCCTGAAAGTTTCACTGATTCTATGAAACAACGGGTTGCCATTTCCACGGCGATGTGCTTACGGAAATCCTTTGAGGCCCGCCAGCTGTCACGAGGATTGATATCTTCAAGGATTTCTTTTCCGAAGGCTTCTGCCAGTTCTTTGGATACCGGCTGCCCTTTTGCCAATTGTTCAGCGCTTTTTGTGCGCATGGGAATCGGGCCTGCTACTCCAAAAGCGATTCTGATGTCTTCGATTGTCTTTTTATCCTCTGACAGCTTGACATTTACGGAACAGCCAGTGGTGGCGATATCCATAGCGTTTCTGTTGGCGTATTTGATATAATGGCCCTTATATCCTTCATAACTTTTCTTTGGAATAATTACCGCAGTCTGGAGTTCTCCCTCTCTAATATCCACGGTTCCTGCTTTTATATAGAAATCGCTGATAGGAATCCGACGGATGCCTTCCGGACCGGTCAGCTCGATCACTGCATCCCATGCAAAAAGCGTAGATGCTGAATCGGCTGATGTAACACCGTTGCAGGTGTTTCCACCGATCGTTGCAATGTTTCTTATCTGGGGACCACCAACCATATCTACTGCTTCTCCAAGAACGTTAATGTATTCCTGGATGATCGGATCCTTTGTAATATGGGAAAAACTGGTGAGAGAACCTATGCGTATGGCCTCTTCCTCGTCAAGTTTCACGCCTCTCATTTCATCGATCATATAAATACTGATCAATTCCTTACCGGCACGTTTTCCTTCTCGCATCTGTATTAAAACATCGCTTCCGCCAGCTATGATCTGTGCTTCCGGATGTTCCATACGCAGCTTTACCGCCTCTTCTACGGTATTTGCTTCATATAATGCTTTCATATCATACATAGAGCATTCCTCCTTACTATTCAGTTGTTACAGTTCAGAATAGTTCCTCTTCCTTGAACCGTTTAAATAAAGCCTGGGATGTCATTGGTATCTGGTACATGCTCACGCCTGTTGCATTTAAGATGGCATTACGGATTGCCGGAGCCACCGGACAGGCCGGAGGTTCACCCAAAGACTTAGTTCCAAATGCACTGGTTGGTTCATAATTTTCCACGAACTGGGCCTCCAGATGAGGATGGTCCATGGTAGTAGACAATTTATAATCAAGCAGATTGTCGTTTAAAGTTTTTCCAGTTTTTGCGTCAATGAGAAGCTGTTCTGAAAGAGCATAGCCGATTCCCATACTCATTCCTCCATGAACCTGTGCCTCGGCAAGAGCCGGGTTGATCAGCTGGCCGCAGTCATGGACATTGATGATATTAACCAATTTCACTTTACACATCGGAATATCCACTTCTACCTCGGCAAAGCAGCATCCAAAGGAATAGGCATTGGATTTTATCTGATAAGTACTCTCAGAGGTCAAATGCTCGCTGTGAGACAGGCTGTAAAGAGCCTCCGTGGATAGTTCACCTAAGGTCATAAGTTCTCTTCCATCAGTGGTCCGCACAATCTTTCCATCTTTGATATCCAGGTTGAAGGACGGCATCCGGGTCAGCTCATAAGCATATTTTAATATCCTCTCTTTTAATAAGAGGGCCGTCTGCTTTATGGCAAAGCCTCCTACATAGGTCTGTCTTGAGGCATAGGAACCAGTACCAAAAGGAGTGATGTCCGTATCCTGGCAGGAAATTACGTGAACCATTTCAAAAGGAATTCCCAGAGTAGCTGCTGTCATCTGGGCAAATGCCGTATCAGCACCCTGGCCGATCTCTGTCTCCGCCAGCTGCACCTGTACCGATCCATCCTGATTGAGAACCATCCGGCAGGACGCGGATTCCAGACTGATGGGCCATACCGCCGTGTTATACCAGAATACCGAGCAGCCAACGCCCTTGCGTACAGGGCCGGTCTGGTTTTCGTATTCCTTCCTTTTCCGGTCAAAATCTATATATGCCTTTCCCTTTTCCAAACATTGGTTAAAGGTGTCATAATAGTTTTCGTTTTTAGAAAAGCCATCCACATAGCCTACGGGCATCAGATTTTTACGGCGGAATTCCACCGGATCCATGCCGACAGCCAAAGCAATATCATCGGTCTGGCTTTCTACTGGGAACATAGCCTGAGGGATTCCGTAACCACGCATGGCGCCTGCCACAGGCATATTGGTGAATACTGTATAAGCATCACATTCTATATTTTCGCAGGGATATAACTGCGGGAAGGCATTCATGCCCTTAGCTGCAATTCCATGTCCGTGAGAAGCATAGGCTCCCTGATTGGAAAAGCACTCCAGTTTACGTGCGGCAAATGTACCGTCAGGGCGCACCCAGCTGATGATATGGCTGCGGATCGCGTGTCTTGTACGATTGCTTACAAATGTTTCCTCCCGGGTCACATCAAGCTTGACAAGACGTCCTCCCACGGCCTTTGAAAGATAGGCGCAAAGAGGCTCATACAACGCATCCTGTTTATTTCCAAATCCGCCTCCTATATAAGGTTTGATGATGCGGACGCTACCCCATGGAATTCCAAGGGCCTGCCCCACGACTCTCCGGACGATATGAGGAATCTGGGTAGAAGATACTACTGATATTTTTCCGTTTTCCATGCTGGCAAAACAGATATGGTTTTCAATATGGCAGTGCTGAACAACGGGAGTGTCATACCACTGGTCAATTTTGATCAGCCCTGGTTCTTTAATGGCCTCTTCCAGATTCCCTTTTCTGATGCTGGAATGTCCCAATACGTTACCCGGGTATTTCTCATGAAGACAGGGAGCTCCTTCTGCCATGGCTTCTTGGACGTCAAGAACAAAGGGATATTCCTCATATTCCACCTTTAAAGCCGCGATTGCCTGCTTTGCAGCTATTTCATTTTCTGCGATTACTGCTGCCACGTCATCGCCGCAAAAACGAACCCGGTCCGTTAAAAGAAGCCGGTCCGCCACATCCTGATGACTAGGATCTGTTGACCATGGATGTCCTGCTGTTGGGAAATAGATCTTAGGTACATCGAAGCAGGTCACTATCTTGACCACTCCCGGAATTTTCTCTGCTTCTGAGGTATCAATGGAGGTTACAACCCCATTGGCTTTGGTTGAATGATAAATTTTAGCTACCAAAGCATTTTTCTCACAAAGATCATCGGTGTACTTAGATCTTCCCGTGACCTTATCAAGTGCGTCGACACGGGTAACACTTTTTCCGATTATCATATTTAAGCCTCCTATTTTTGATTCTGATGAGTAAACAGTTTTTCGGTCTTCCCTTATGATAAAGACTGACGGGGACGAGACTTTTTCAAAGCGCAAAACGCTTATCAAAGTGATGTCGCCGCCAGTCCCTGTATATTTTGACCGGTTATTCTGATTTTATTAAACTGTTTTATCAGTTGTTTTTTTATTTATATTAATATATATTTTAGAACAAATAATACTGCTAAAACATACATAAGGGTACTGATTTTCTTTTCTTTTGCTCTGCCTGTTACTACATTGATAACAACATAAGAGATGATTCCCATAGAAATTCCCTCAGAAATGCTGTACATAAAAGGCATGGCAATAATTGCGATATAGCATGGAATTGCTTCTGTAAAATCTGCAAAATCAACCTTGGTAACGGAAGTCAGCATTAAGAACCCTACCACTACCAGAGCCGGGGCTGTAGCAAAAGCCGGAATAGCTAAGAAAATCGGGGATAAGAACAGGGATAAGCCAAAAAGGATGGCTGCAACCACTGCTGTTAAACCGGTTCTGCCGCCTTCTGCAACACCAGCTGCACTTTCAACGAAGGTAGTAGTTGTGGAAGTACCGAATAATGCACCTGCAGCTGTACCAACGGCATCTGCCATTAATGCACCCTTAATCTGTGGAAGCTTTCCGTCTTTATCCAGCATATCTGCCTTGGATGCTACACCGATCAGGGTTCCCAGAGTATCAAACATATCAACAAACAAGAATGCAAACATGACTACCAGGAAATCCAGGGAAATAACTCTGGAAAAGTCCAGCTTTAAAAAGGTAGGACTCATGTCCGGAATACCAAAACCAGCGGAAAAATTAGGGAAAACACTGAACATTCCAAGCTCTGCATTGGGCTGATATAAACCGATAGCCTCGCAGATCATACCTAAAACCCAGGTAAAGATAATTCCCCACAAAATATTGCCCTTTACATTTTTAACTACCAGCACGGCTGTTACCAGAATGCCGATAATCGCTAATAAAACGGTAATGCCAACAGTATGGAAGGAACCATCTGCCAGAGATCCTTTAAAGGAAAACATTGTTACAAGAGTTGCTCCATCCACAACGATCTTTGCATTCTGAAGTCCGATGAATGCGATAAATAAACCGATACCAACAGATACTGCATGCTTTAAGTTTGTAGGAATTGCATTGAAAATCGCTTCGCGGACGTTGGTCAGTGAAAGTGCGATGAAAATAAGACCCTCAATGAATACGGCTGCCAATGCCATCTCCCATGTATAGCCCATGTTAAGGACTACGGTATACGCAAAATACGCATTAAGTCCCATACCTGGCGCCAGCACGAAGGGATAATTTGCAAGTCCTGCCATTAAAAGGGTGGCAAACAGAGATGCAAGTGCAGTAGCAGTAAATACAGCCCCACTGTCCATTCCCGCAGCACTTAAGATGCTTGGATTGACTGCCAGAATATAGGCCATAGTCATAAATGTGGTAATGCCGGCTACGATCTCGGTCCTTGCATCCGTATGATTCTCAGATAAATGAAATACCCTTTCTAAGAATCCCCCGCTTTTTTGTGATTCCATACCTTACCTCCTTGTTAGTTAGAATATTTTCTTTGCTGTATTAAGATCTGCCCCATGCAGTTCTTTTTTAATTAAGAAAGCTAAAAAATTCTATTCCCCCCAATATATTTCCCCTTTAAATGTCTGTCATCGGACAGATAGATGAACCGTTCCAGTCTCTCCTTTAAGTTAAGAGCCTGAGGATGAGGCAAACCGCTGTCATCTAAAATCAGAGCATCGAACTCGTAACCTTCCAGGAAGCTTCCCACCTGTCCAAAGAAAGAGCCTCCGCCTAAGGTCCCTAAATAAAATGCCTCTTCCACGGTAAGCGGCTTTAAGCGTTCATCCTTTAGCCTCCATCTAAGCTTTGACACCTGAATGGCATCTGCCATAGCGCGGAAAATGGATTCTCCGCTTCCTCCTGCCACGTCAGTTCCAAGCCCTACATTCAACTCACGGTCCAGATAAGTTCTGACCGGAGCGATCCCGGAAGATAAGTTGGTATTAGACTGCGGGCAATGAGCGATATATACCCCACGCTCTTTTATTAATTCAATTTCCTCTTCGGAAGAGGATACACAATGAGCCATAACGGTCTTCCCGTTTCCTCCGAACAGGCCGAACTGATCATAAGCATCTCCATAAAATTCAGAGGCCGGGCAAAGCTCCTTTACCCATGTGACCTCCCCCTGGTTCTCCGATAAATGGGACTGAACCGGTAGCCCGTACTCCTTCTGCAACCTTCCCAGCCGTTCCATCAGATCATCGGTACAGGACGGAATAAACCGTGGCGTAAGGATAGGCTTTACGTTTTCATATTTGGATCCGGTCTCCTCCAGCCAGCAAAGAGTTTCCTGCTCCGACTCTTTAGCTCCCTGTTCCCGTAAGTAATCCGGTGAATTACGATCCATATTGACCTTGCCGATCATGGTCTTTAATCCGGTTTCCTCCATCAGGTCCATTAAAAGCTCTGTAGCCGGCCTGTGAATGGTTCCAAAGATACAAGCCCTTGTAGTAGCACTTTTTTTCATGGCTTCTGCAAAAATTCCGTATGCCTTTTTTGCATATTCCAGATCGGCATACTTGGCTTCCTCCGGAAATGTATTGGTGTTTAACCAATCCAAAAGCTCCAGATCCATTCCTAAACCACGAAAGGCAAACTGAGGCGCATGAATATGAAGATCCACAAGTCCGGGTATAATAAGCATATCTCCCCAGTCCTGCAAAGGATATTCTGCATACTGCACAGGAAGCTCCTTATAAACTCCTGCCGACTTCCCATCCTGACAGACCAAGTACCCCTGCTCCATCGTCTTTAACGAGCGGTCAGCTTCACTGTAACAAATACTCCCTTTTAAAACAAAATTTTTACCACCAGTCATAGAACCTCCTATTCCGTACCAGAAAAATCAAAAATACGGCAGCCAAAATTGCGGCGTTCCATACATTCTGAAATTTTTACGCAATAAAAAACTACCGCTATTTCTATTTGTTCACACGCGCATCATAAAACACAACAAAAAAACCGAGTTTAATGTGGCGTGGAAACTTATAGGCAACTATTACGGTAGTTGGTAGAGACGCTCAACCAATTATGAGCATATATAAGTTCCTTTGAATACTGATACTAAAAAATCCTGTAATTTGTGACAGGTAGACTATATCATATTGTACAACTATTTGTCAATACTAATTTTATTTTTGTACATTTGTCATAAATTAGTAGTATTCTTCCAAGCTCAACCAATAATTGTCGGTTAATAATTCATAGATTTTTTCTATAAGTTACTATTTTTGCTGCAAACTTTAAAAAAAAGAATCAAAAAGAAGCAACCGCAGCCCCTCCTTTTTGACTCTTTTCGTTTTAAAAATTTTAACGTATTTCGTAGAAACAATCAGATCAAATATTCCCCGAACTTGTCCCAGCAAAGTCCCTTTGACTCCATCCATTTTCCTATCTCTCCATCCCAGTCAGTTGGCATAGCCCAGGAAAGTCCGCATCCGGAAGAAATCTGTCTGGGTACCGGAATGAGCCGTCCCGGTATTCCCTCCTTTTGGCATTGGGACTCCATGGCGATGGCCTCCGCCGTTGTATGGAAAGTAATCACAATTTTCTGTTCTTTTTTTCTCATAATCTCTTACCTGCGCTGCATTAATCATACCTGTTTCATCGGTTATTCAGGCTATAGGAAGATTCTATAAATACGCATAAAGTTCCCGGACAAAACGTATGAATAATCTGGCCGCCTTACCAGGCTTGTGATTTTTACTCCATACCATATACAATTTCCGGTAAACTTCCTGGTCTCCAAGAGAAAACCGAAGCAGGGAGCCCTGCTCTACATAATCCTCCACAGCAGCTCCGGATATGATGGAAATGCCCATTGCTGCTTCCACTGATTTTTTAATGGTTTCCTGATTGCTGATGGTTGCCACAATTTCCAGACGGTTTAACTCTACTCCCATATCCTGTAAATAGCGTTCCGCTTCTTTTCGTGTGCCGGAGCCTTCTTCCCGGACGATCCACCGCTCCTCATAAAGCTGTTCTATGGAAAACCCGGTTTTCTCAAATTGGCGGTATTTGTCATTATTGGGAGTAATAATCACCAGACGGTCATGATAAAAAGGTTCAAATACACAGGTGGGGTCAGAGCCTGTGGTTCCTGTAAAGCCAATTTCCACCTGACCATCCTGAACCAACCGGACCACTTCCATGCTGTCCGCTTCCCTTAGCTCCAGCTGATTTCCCGGATAGGTTCTGGAAAACAGGGAAAGAATCTGAGGCAGAATATATTGACCGGGCACTGTGGAAGCGCCCACTATGATTTTGTTGGCCGCTTTTAAGTCCTTCTGTGTGAAATCCCTCAGAATATTTTTTTCCAGCTGCAGCATCCGCCTTGCATTATCATAAAGCAGCTCTCCCTCACTGGACAGCTCCACATCCTTAGTTGTGCGGACAAACAGCCGGACTCCCAATTCCTTTTCCAAAGAGCTGATGTGGGAACTTACCGTAGGCTGGGTCAAATAAAGTTTCTTGGCAGCTGCAGAAAAGCTTTTTCCTTCCGCTACGCATACAAACGCTTCCAATTGTTTTAAATTCATAGGCTCAGTTCCCTCACAGCAAGAATGGCTTCGTCAATCTCCTCTTCCTTATTATAGTGGGACATGGAAAAACGCACGGCTCCCTGCTCCACCGTTCCAAGGGCCTGGTGCATAAGAGGGGCACAGTGGGCCCCCGCCCTGGTATAGATTCCATAGGAACAAGCCAGCTCGTCAGCCACTTCTCCGGAATCGTAATCCCCTATGTTGAGAGCCACCACAGGGGCACGGCAAAGAAGATTTTTTTTCGAAAAATCCCCATATACTTTCACTCCCGGGATATCCTTTACCCCTTCATAGAATCGTCTCATAAGAAAAAGCTCTCTCTCCCGGATGGATTCGATTCCTGTTCTCTCAAGATACAAAAGAGCCGCGTGAAGACCTGCAAGCCCGTGGCCGTTTAAGGTTCCCGCTTCCAAAACCTCCGGCATCTCCTCCGGCTGAGTCTTTAAATAGCTTTTCACTCCGCTTCCTCCCACCATAAAAGGACGTATGGCAACTCCCTGGCGGACACAGATTCCTCCGGTCCCCTGAGGTCCTAATAGTCCCTTATGTCCGGTAAAGCACAGAACGTCGATCCCCATTTTCTCCATATCAATGTCAAACACTCCGGCTGTCTGGGAAGCATCCACCACCAGGAGGAGTCCGTTCTTTTTACAGATGCTTCCAATGATTTCCAGGTCGTTTATATTTCCAGTTAAGTTGGAGGCATGGGTACAGACCACTGCCTTTGTATTCTGCTTTATTTCCTTCTCAATATCCTCATACCAAATCTTCCCCTTTTGATCTGCGGGAAGGATGGTAAGCTCTGTCCCCTGCTCTTCCATACGGTACAAAGGGCGCAGCACGGAATTATGTTCCATCATGGTGGTGATCACATGATCACCCGGTTTAAACAGGCCCTGGATGGCTATATTTAAGCTGACGGTGGAATTGGCTGTAAAGGCTACCCTGGAAGGATCTCCTGCGTGAAAAAGTTCCGCAATGAGCCTGCGGGTATCGAAAATCAGGCGGGATGCATCAAGTGACGCACCATGGGCTCCACGGCCGGAATTCCCAAGAGACACCATGGCGTCAGCCACCGCCTTTATCACTTCCTCCGGCTTCCGGCAGGAAGTTGCCGCATTATCCAGATAAATCATGGCTCTACCTCAACTTTACTGATTTTCCTTCTTGTTCCACAACCCGCCCGATGATGCCATAGGCGGTCTCCATTTGTGCCTCATTTAAATCCTTCATAATGTTATTTGCATCCTCAGGAGAAACGCTGATCAATAGTCCTCCTGAAGTCTGGGGATCACAAAAAATATCACGGATATATTCCTCTGTCTCTCCAAAATCCAGCTTATCCTCTGTATAGGAACGGTTCCGGTAAGCCCCTTCCGGAATAAGTCCCATCTGGGCAAGGCTTTTTGCTTCCGTCTGTATGGGTAAGTCTTTCACGGAAATTTCAATCGTGACCCCGCTGCCCTCTGCCATCTCGACAGCATGGCCTGCAAGGCCAAAGCCTGTAATATCGGTGCAGCTATGAACTTCATAATGCTCAATCACCTGCTTTGCCTTCCTGTTTAAGGAGGTCATGACACGGATCACTTCCTGCTTCGCCTCTTCTGATGCCATATCCGCCTTGACTGCCGTGTTAACGATCCCGGTTCCCAAGGGCTTTGTCAGAATGAGAATATCTCCCGGCCTGGCTTCACAGTTTTTAAAAACCTTATCCGGATGAACAAACCCGGTGACACTTAATCCGTATTTGGGTTCGTCATCCTGAATGGAATGTCCGCCTGCCAGCACGGCTCCTGCCTCAAGAACCTTTGATGCTCCGCCTTCTAAAATCTTTCCCAAAAGGGCAGGATTGACGCAGTTTGGCCATGCCACAATATTTAGAGCCACTTTTGGTTCTCCACCCATGGCGTAAATATCGCTTAGTGCATTGGCGGCCGCAATCTGGCCAAAGGTATAAGGATCATCCACCACAGGGGTGAAAAAATCAAGGGTCTGGATCAATGCTGTCTCCTCGTTCACCTTGTAAATGGCACCGTCATCAGAGGTTTCAATCCCCACCAACAGATTTGGATCCTTAAATTTTGGCAGGTTCTCTAAAATCCCGGCTAGGGTTCCAGGGCCGATTTTAGCAGCACAGCCAGCAGTTTTCGTCATTTGGGTAAGTCTCACTTCTTGATCTGGTATCATACCTGTTCTTCTCCTTGTATTTATAGATATTTTCTATCATTATTTTAACATATTGTCGTTTTTTATCAACCCTCCTGAGCATTTAAGCCAAAGGGATTTCCTTTTTCAGAGTCATGGAATAAATAATTTTTTCTTTTACCCTTTTTCCTGTCATCTGTTCCAACGCCCGCTCATAATAATCCATCTGCATCTGATACCGCCCTACCAGCACGTTCTCTTCTCCCGGACCGATATGATCCGTCTTATAATCCACCAGAACCAGGCCTCCCTCTTCTTCCATATAGGCATCTATGATTCCCTGGATGAGGATCCGCTCATCGGAATCCCCTGCATCCATATCCCGGGCAGGAATTCCAACTACAAACTGCTGTTCTTTTTTTAAGCGGCCTGACAACTGGGCTGCAGCCAGCCGGTTTCCCAGAGAAGAATTTAAAAAGGACAGAAGCATATCCTCTGACAAAAGGGAAAGGCTTTCTTCATCCATCCGCTGATCCCTGCGGAATCCTTCCAGGGCATGATGAAGGTCTTCCCTTGTCCTTACCTTTCCAAAGTCCAAAAGCTCCAGAGCCCTGTGATAGGCAGTTCCCCGAAATGCACCTTTCGGGAGTTCCTCCTTTCCCTCTTCCTTTAAGAATGAAGGAATCGTAGGAAGAAACTCACTTTCCTCTTCATCCGTAAACTGACCCTGTTTTTTTAACTCGGATACAGTCAGCTTGGTATGAAGCCTGGTATCCGCCTCATGGGGATACCGGTAATCAAAAGCAGCCCTTAGGTCTTTCGCAAACTCCTGATCATAAACCCTGACCGTATCAAGGGAAAGGAGAGCGTCCTTTGTCAGCTTTTTTTCAGCCTGCCGTTCTATCTCTTCTCCTACCAGACCGGAAACCGATAATTCCTTTAAAATCAGATTCCCGGTGTCTGCTCCTTCCTCCCCCAGGATTTGGGAAGGGGAATATTTTCCCGACAGGCTCATGAGCATCCAGTCCAGGTAGGAATCTGCGGAACCAAGAATGGTAAAGGGGATCTGGCCATCTACTCTTATAATATCGGCAAAACGTTCCAGCTTTTTGTCCAGATACCGGTCAAGTCCGGTCATGATAAGCTTTTCTTTTGCCCTTGTCATAGCCACGTAGAGCACGCGAAGCTCCTCCCCCATGGCTCCAAGGTTCATTTTTCGGCCCAGGACATGTTTTTTTAAGGTAGGCGCCTTGACACGCCGTTCAAGGTCCAGATGGTCAGTTCCTATCCCTAAGTCCGGATCAATGAGGATCTTTCCATAGGAATCCTGTTTATTAAACTTTTTCGCCATACCTGCCAGAAATACCACCGGAAATTCCAGCCCCTTGCTCTTATGGATGCTCATAACCCGGACCGTGTTCTCCTCCCCGGCCAGGGAAGCCTCCCCAAAATCCGTATCGTATTTTTTCAAATTTTCAATATAACGGATAAAATGGAACAATCCGGTATAGCTGGTCCTCTCATAGGCAGACGCCTTTTCCACCAGCATGGCAAGGTTGGCCCTCCGGACTTCTCCTGCCGGCATGGCGGAAATATAATCATAGTATCCGGTTCCTTCATACAGATCATAAAGCAGTTCATGAATGGAAAGATAGGTTGACTTTTCCCTGTAAAGGGAAAGGAGTTCAAAAAAAGTCTCCAGCTTATGAAATAGTCCCGGATATTCCGGATCATCCAACTCCCCATATTCCTTTCTGTAATGCTGCCATGCTCCATATAATCCCCTGTCCTGGCCTTTTTTAGCCGTCTTTTTCCAGACAGCCATCAAATGAGCCATTTCTTCATCCGTTACCCTGCCAATGGGGGACTTTAATACTGCAGCCAGAGGGATATCCTGCATGGGGTTGTCAATGATATTCAGCATGGAAAGAATGGTTTCCACCTCAGGAGCGGTGAAATATCCGGTTTTCCGTTCTGCATAGGCCGGAATCCCTTCATTCATCAGGACGTTTACAAAGTCTTCCGCCCATCCGCTTAAAGATCTTAGCAGGATCACCACATCTCCATATCCTGCGATGCGGTATCCTCCCTTTCCTCCAAACCTTTTATCCCAGATCAAAAGACCGTTTACCGGATCCGTAAGCTCTTTGATCTTCCCTGCAATGACCTTTGCCTCCATCTCCCGGCTGGTATAATCCACGGCATCGTCATCAAGCTGCTTTAATAAATTCCCTGACCCATGGATCATGAGAAATTCTGTTTTCTCTCCTGCACGGCCCTCTTCCTCAGGAAATTCCGCTCCCGGATGGAGTGCTGCGTCCTTTGTATACTGTATATTCCCCAAATTCTTAGTCATGATCTGGTAGAATACCTCATTAATGCTCCTAAGGACTTCAGCCCTGCTTCGGAAATTCTGGTGCAGCTCGATTTTCTGGTAGTTTCCTTCCTCTTTCGAGTAGGAATCATACTTCTCTAAAAACAGCTGGGGCCTTGCCAGACGGAACTGGTAGATGCTCTGCTTCACATCCCCAACCATAAATACGTTGGGAGTTCCAAACCGCTCTCTGGAAATACTGCCGATCAGGGCTTCCTGGACATCATTGCTGTCCTGGTATTCATCCACCAGAATTTCCTCGAACTGCCTGCTGAGCTCATCTGCCACCTCAGTGGCCGCCGTCTTACCCTCTTCTCTTGTCAATAGTATCTCCAAAGCATAATGCTCCAAGTCATTAAAATCCACCAGGTTCTTTTCCCGTTTCTTTTCCTGGTACCTGCGGGCATATTCTCCTGCCAGATGAAGCAGGGTCGTCACCGCATCCCTGGTTCCCCTGATATCGGAAAGAACCTCCTCCGGCGATTCAAAGCAGTATAAATCAAGAAGCTTTCCCACCGCCTTTTTCACCCGGTCACGGATTCCCGTTACAAATGCCTTCTTCCCTGCATCAATATCCTTGCTCCGAATAGAAGCCAGACGGTCAAAGGAGGCCTTTTTTAACTGCTCATTAAACGCCTCATAATCCTCGGCAAGACTTAAGCGGTCCAGCAGCTGGAGGTCATTAGCCAGCATAGGCAGATAGGCCTCCGGCCCGTTCTCTTCTTCACAGACCTCCATGGCCTTTTCCACCTGAAATTTTAATTCCGAAAGCTGAAGCCCGGCATCCTTCATTAAAAATTTCATCCAGCCCGTATCCATGATCTGATCCATATCAGAGGTTTCAAGTTCTTTTCTGCACTGGTCTAGCCACTCAATGGGCCAGGGATTGCTCTGGGAGAAGGTAAACACCTGCATAATATAGTTTTCAATTCCCTTATCAGACTTTCCTGTAGCATAGGTTTCCACGAATTTCTCAAATAAGGGATCTGCCTTCTCGTAATACTCTTCCAGCATCTCCTTCATCACATCAGCCCGTAAAAGGATAAGCTCTCCCTCATCCCCCACCCGGAAGGCAGGGTCAATATCCAGCTTATTATAATGATCTTTAATAAGACCCAGACAGAAACTGTCAATGGTGGTGATCTGGGCATAGGGGATCATGGCTGCCTGCATCTGTAAATGGGAGCTGTCCGGATTCTCCATAAGCTTTTCATCTACGGCCTTTAACACCCGTTCCCGCATTTCATCGGCAGCCGCCTTTGTAAAGGTCATGACCAGGAGCTGATCGATCCTTAAAGGAGCTTCTCCTTCCGTGATCATACGGATAATCCGTTCTACCAATACGGCCGTCTTACCGCTTCCTGCCGCCGCCGATACCAGGAGATTTCTGTTTCTGCTCTCTATGACGGCCTTTTGTTCCTCTGTCCAGCTAATCGCCATTTGACTCTCCTTCCTCATCTTCTCCTTCAATGACCGGCCATATTTCTTCGGATTTTAAGGCTTTAAATTTCCGGAAACCATATCCGGCCGTCTTTAAGTCAAATCCGCAGACCGCATGGTAGGGGCAGTAATCACAGGCGCTGCGGTTCCCCTGCTTGTAGGGATTTACATCGATGACGCCGTCAAGGATCTCTCTTCCTTCTGACGTTAATTTTTCCCGCACAAACTGCCTGAGTGCAGAAAAACGATTGCCGCCTGCTACCGATGACCTGGCTTCCTGAATGATCCCATTTTTCATGGCAACAGGAATTACGTCGGATTCCGTTTCGATCTCATGATCCAGGTGAGAGATGGCGTCTAAATCACTGTTGACCAGGCCGTTCATGCGAAGCTGTTTCAGTATCTTTCCGTCTATCTCTTCAGCCGTCATTTCCCCTTCCCTTTCAATGACAGGGTCGTTGATGTTATAGTAAAAGATTCCGGCAGGAACCACAGGCTTGTCCGGCTTTTTCCGCTCCTCCATCTCCAAAGCTGCATCCATATAGACCACCAATTGTAGCTGAAGGCCGTAATACAGGGCCGTTAAATCAAATGCTGTGCTTCCTGACTTGTAATCAATGATCTTCACATAGACTGCATCTTCATCCTCACATAAATCCATACGGTCGATCCTGCCTCTTAAATGAATGGCCTCCTCCTTTGAAAGAGGAATCCTCATGGCCTTTAACTGATCGGCAGCAGAAAAGGAAACCTCAAATCCCACCGGAACAAAATCCCCTTTTTTCAGCTGTTCGGAAAGAGCCCACACCGTACGGTCCGTAATCCGTTCCACCTTGCCTGCCAGATAGGCGTTTCTTGCAGAACTTTTTAAGATGGTATTCCCATATTCCTCAGTCACCTTCGTCACACATTCATGGACCAGGCTTTTCCTCTCTTCCTCGGTCAGGGTCTTAAAATCCCTTCCCTCTTCTTTCATGCGCTGAAACCATAAGTCAATGGAATCGTGAAACAGGTTACCGATATCCATGGCTGCCAGCTCATATTCCTGCCTCTCCATTAACTCCAGCCCATAATTTAAGAAGTGGGCATAGGCACAGGAAGCGTATTGTTCCATCCTCGTTACACTTCCGCTTATGACGGAACCGTAGAGAGCCTTTGCCGCCGCTTTTCCGATTCCCCTCTGTTCATAGGAACAGAAAGCAGCCTCTGCCAGCCTCTTTCCTTCCTCCCTATGGTCCTCTGATAAAAGAAAGGCCTTAAAAAGTTCCAATAGCTCCCCGTCTTCGCCTTTGTTTCCGAATTCGCGGAGTCCGGCTGCAAGCCGGTCCTTTGCCTCTCTCATAGACAGAGGAACAGCCGTCCTTATTGGGGAAACTTCCGAAAGACCAGGAAACAGTCTTTTCAGTTCGCCTATCAGAGTGGAAGGGCGCAGGCTTTTCCCGCTGCCATCCATGGCTGCATAGGATAAAACCAACCGTTTTTCCGGTTTTGTAAGAGCCAGGTAAAGATAAAATCTTTGCCGGAATCCCTCTTCCCTGGCAGTAGGCGCAAGCTCCATATCATGAGTTCCAAGAAATTCTCTTTCCCGGTCCGTAAACAGGCTGCTTTTTTCCTTTTTCACCGGTACGATCCCGTCATTGACCCCTACAAAAAACAATACCTTAATATGATCCAGCCTGGTTCTGGTGATATCTCCCACCACGACCCGGTCTACAGTAGCTGGAATCATGCCCACCTGGATCTCCGAAAAGCCGGCGTCCAGAATTTCCCCATACTCTCTGCGGCTTACATGCTCTTCACCTAAAAGCCCCGCCAGGCGGTCAAATAAGTCCATGACCAGCCCATAAACCTGACTGTACTCCATGGCAAGGGTAAAATCCCCCATTTCCCGGAACTTTTCCGTGGAGATCAGCATCTTTTCTTCGATCCCTGTCTCCATGAGAAGGGCAGCAACGGCTCCAGTCATGGAAGCCACCGTGGAATCCGGGTTCCTAAAAGCCTCTCGTAGGCGCCCTAAGGGCGCCATAAGCTCCTCACGGAATCCATTTAATTCTTCCAGATTAAGCTCCTTGCCGCCACGGTACCAGCCTTCCCACTGGGCATTCCATCGTTTAAATCCCCGGATTCCCATGGCAATGACATAATTCTCCAGGCGGTCCATTTTCTCCTCATCCTCTTTGGCCGCAATGAGGCCGGTTCTCAAATAACGAAATACGGATTCATAGGAAAAATCCTTTTGAATGATTTCCATGGCAGCACGGATTAACTCTACCATTGGATTTTTTAAAATGCTTTTTTTATTATCCAGAAAATAAGGGATCCCATTTAACTGAAACTGATGTATGATTTCATTGGAATAGCCACCAATATCCCCGGTTATGACCGCCATATCCCGGTAACGGAGTCCCTGATCCCGGATCTCCTCTTCCATGGAGCGGATCACAAAAGCGATTTCCTCCATTGGATTTAAAGCCTTAACCAGACGTATGGAACCGGAACCCTCCCGGCAGGACTTTCCTTTATAACGGTATAGATTTTGTTCCAGAAAATCCAGGGAATTATCCCCGCAGCCCTGTCCTTCCCGGTTCTCTCCACTGGCCTCTCTCTGGAAACGGATAGCCGGATGGTTTTTAAGAAGGATATCCTTCTCTTTTCCGGCCCCCGTCTCTTTTGCCAGTTCATTTAATTTCCAGATCATCTGGCGGCTCATGTGAAATAACTCCTGGACACCGGACTTTCTGCTCATGTTTTCGGCAGGGTCTATGGTCACGGTAACAATGACACGTTTGCTGTAGCGGAGAAACAGCTCCAGGATCCGGTACTGGACCGGGGTAAAACCGGTATAGCCATCAAGGGTGATCACGCTGTTTTTAATCAGCTCTGACCGTGGAAGGATCCTGCACAGCACATCTAGGATCTCCTCCGTGGTAATATATTTATCCTTTATGTAGTCCTTAAAACCCTGATAAATGACAGAAATATCGGATAGCTTCTGTCGAAGCATAGGACTTATGGTATCAGGTATCTCCTTGTTTAACATATCCGGTGTTATGCCGTACTGGTAAAGCTCTGACAGCATAGACTTTAGCTGGGAGATAAACCCTGACTTTGATAAATGTTCTTTATAAAGGACCAGGTCCTTTTTCTTATTGGCAGCTACCTTCCGCAGCACCATGGATTTTCCCATATCGTCAAGAATCTGGGGACATGAAATGGCAAGCTCCTCAAATACCCGGTAAGCAAGACGTTTGAAACTTACGATATCAATATTCATGACCCCGTGGTTTGGATGAAGGGAAACGATCTCCTTCTGGGTCTGCATGGTGAACTGTTCCGGAACAATGGCGAAATACCGGGTATCCGGTTGCTCTATGGACTGGCGGATCAATTCCGTATAAAGGCGGAAAGTCTTACCGGAACCAGATCCGCCCAATATCAATTGAAGGGACATAACATTTTTCGTCTCCTTTCCTAAATTTTTTCCATGTTTTTTGGGCATAAAGGGATACCCGCAGGGTGTTTCCTGTTTTTTGCACCTCAGGGTGTTTCATCCTGTTATATGTGAAAAACAAAACTCGTGTTCGTTTATCATCTTAACACAGATTTCCTCCTCTAACAATGAAATCTTAGGTATGAAACCCCCGGACCCATTCATACATTATAACAAAACTGTACGGAGGGCCTTTTTTATGAGCTCTAAAACAAAAATAGTTGTTTTACGAATGAAAGAAATCATCTATACTGCAATCTTCGTTGGCCTTGGAATCCTACTCATCACTTTGTTTTTAGTCATGTTCCGCCCGAAGAAGGATGCTGTTCCGACTTCCGGCGATCCTGTGCACTATGTTCCGGGAGTGTATTCCTCTGTCATTACGTTGAACAGCCAGGATATCAATGTGGAGGTCACGGTTGACTCCAAAAAAATCACTTCCGTTACTCTGGTTCCTTTGAGCGAAGCCGTCACCACCATGTATCCCCTGATGCAGCCGGCCATGGATAACCTGTCACAGCAGATTATTAATAACCAGTCCACAAAGAACGTATCCTATGCAACCGAGTCCCGCTATACTTCGGGCGTGCTTTTAAAAGCCGTGGATCAGGCCATTGCAAAAGCTCAGATAACGGAATAAGGCGGGGATTGTATTTTTCCATTTTTGACAGTATAATGGAAAAAAAGAATACATAATTACTTGAATGAGGAAACAGAGATGAACCAGAACGCGGACATAACAGATGCACATAAGCAAAATCAGATTACAGAGGGAGTGATTTGGAAACAGCTTCTTCTGTTTTTCTTTCCCATTTTATTTGGAACTTTTTTTCAGCAGCTATATAATACCGCTGATGCAGTCATAGTCGGGCGGTTTGTAGGAAAGGAAGCACTGGCAGCCGTTGGAGGCCCTACAGGACCCCTGATCAATCTTTTGATCGGGTTCTTCATAGGGCTTTCTTCCGGTGCCGGAGTTATTATTTCCCAGTTTTACGGAGCCAGGCAGGAGGAGCAGGTGAACAAGGCTGTCCACACCGCTATTACCTTCTCCATCATATGCGGCGTGATCGTGATGGTGGTTGGCATCCTGACAGCGCCTTATGCCTTAAAGGCTATGGGAACGCCTGACGAGATCTTATATTATGCAGTCCTGTACATACGGATCTATTTTGCTGGAGTGATCCCAAATCTTGTTTATAATATGGGTGCGGGGATCCTGCGCGCCATCGGGGATTCCAAACGCCCCCTTTATTTTTTGATTGCAAGCTGCTTCACAAATATTATCCTGGATATCATTTTTGTGGTCTACTGGCACATGGGCGTCATGGGTGCAGCTCTTGCCACCATCATTTCCCAGTTGGTCAGTGCCGTTCTTGTGATAATGGTTTTAATGAGATCAAAAGAGGCTTACCGGCTGGTGCCAAAGGCCATTGGAATCGACCAGGATATGCTTCGTCGCATCATAAGAATCGGATTTCCTGCCGGACTTCAATCCGTTATGTACTCCTCTTCCAACATCATCATCCAGTCCAGCGTTAATACTCTCGGAACCGACACCATTGCCGCATGGACAGCCTACGGAAAGATAGACAGCGTATTCTGGATGATCATCAGCGCCTTCGGTATCTCCATTACTACCTTTGTGGGACAGAACTACGGAGCCGGAAAAAAAGACCGGGTCTACAAAGGGATCAGGGTCTGCATGGCTATGAGCTTTACTGCAGCCATCGCTCTCAGCGTTCTCCTTTATACCTTTGGGAATTACGTTTATCTGCTGTTTACCACCGATGCAGCCGTAATTGAAAAAGGAACGGAAATACTCCGTTACCTTGCTCCCACATTTTTTACATACGTCTGTATCGAGATTTACTCCGGTTCCCTTCGTGGAGCCGGTGACTGCTGGATTCCCATGATTATCACCAGCCTAGGGGTCTGTGCGCTCCGTGTTATCTGGATCTGTGTGGCAGTTCCCCTGTGTCCTACCATTGAAACTGTGATTTTCAGTTACCCTTTAACCTGGGCTGTTACCTCGTTATTATTCATCATATACTTTAACTGGTTCGGCAAATTAAAAAGAAAACGGCTCCCTGCTTTTTTAAAAAAATAATTGTTTTAACCCCCTACCCAGCGAGACATTTACTGCATTTTTTAAGCAGTAAATGTCTCGCTTCCGTTTTAAGGGATTGCCGGGATCATTCCATGGGCGCCTGGTAAAAGGACCCGTAAAACTGCTGGGTTTTAAACATGTTTACGATCACATGCTCATCCACCTCATGAAACAGCGCTACAATGTCGGCCACCTCATAGGAAGACACCACAGTGTGAAGAAGGTACATCTTCTTCTTGCTGTAGCCTCCCACCGCATCCACGCAGGAAATTCCATGATGGAATGCCTCTACATATTTAGCCGCAAGCTTTGGGCCCTGGGCTGTGGTGATCTGAAGGGTAACTCTTTCGTATCTGTGATGAAAGGTGGAGATAACTTTCGTTCCTACAAACTGGAATAAAATGGAATACCCTGCATAATCCCACCCAAAAATTCCTCCGAAAATACAAAGCAGAATCACATTCCCTATAAAAACTTCGGACCAGATGGAATTGCCCGTCTTATTGGAAACATACAGAGCGATGAAATCCGTTCCCCCGCTGGAAGCATTGCCACGAAGAGCAAGAACAATGCCAAACCCATAGAGGACACCGCCATAAATAACGTTTAAAATTCTGTCATCAAATATTGGTGAAAAATTAAATATCCTTAAAAATGCACTGGTTAAAAAAACCTGCATCAAGGAAAAAAAGGTAAACCGTTTGCTGATATT